>SIBE01000087.1 GCA_009695265.1 Pedosphaera sp.
CGGGCCGTCAAACGCAGGCCCAAACCTTATCCGCTGCTGAACAAACCCAGACACCAATTCAAAGACATTCCGCATCGCAACCGTTACTGGAAAAATAACCCCCGAAAAATAAGGGCCTAATCTAAGCGCCATTCATCTCCGACCCCTTTTACGAGGAGGGGAGCTTCGGAGGCGTCGCTCCATTATGGCGCGACGACTCGCCAAGTGCCACCGGGGGCCGAAGGGTTGATTAGCCGCACTTCGGTCAGCTTGGGGCCGTCCATGAACCAAACGGCGAGAGTTCCATTGCGCAGGTGTTGAAATAGCAAACCCGGTTTTCCGTCGGCGTTACGATCCGTGATGCTGACGACTCGCCACTGCGCATCGCTTGGACGATTCGGAGTGAACAAGGCGGCAGACGACGTGGTTGTTCCGTCCAAATACCAAGTCGCCAAGGTTCCGTTCTGGTGCTGAAATACCAAGTCGGTCTTGCCATCTTCATTGAAATCGCTCGCTCCCACCACAGTCCACTCCGACTCGATTGGATTGCCGGAATTCAACTGAGCCATTGAAGCGATGTTTATACCGTTCATGAACCCGACAGCCAGGCTTCGATTCTTGGATTGAATTACCAGATCGGTCTTGCCGTTCTGGTCAAAATCGCCGGTTGCGACAACTCTCCATTCATCCGACCGGTCCCAAGGAGTGCTCACCAAACTGCCCGAGAGCAAGATCCTGCCATTCATGAACCAGATGGCCAAAGTCCCGTCGCGATGCTGCAAGACCAAATCTTCGTTGCCATCCTCGTTGAAATCGCCACTCGCCACAATGTTCCAACCCGGCTGGCCAACCTCGCTGGGAACCAGCAGACCCGCAGAAGCCAGGTCGGTGCCGGTCATGTACCACAAGCCCAACAGACCGCTTTGATCTTGAAGAACAATGTCTGGAGAGTTGTCATGGTTGAAATCACCTTTCGTGGTCAGTGGCGTTCGGACGATCAAGATGGCTTCGATGCTCCGCGCCTGCCCAAACCGATTGCTCGCAGTCATCGCGTATTTTCCGGCGTCTCGGACTTTTAACGCGGAGAGCGGAAGCGTCGAGTTGGTTGCACCACGGATGGCATCGCCGTTTTTCAACCATTGATAGTTCAACGGCGCAAGCCCCTCGGCTTCGGCGGAGAAGGTGACCGAAGCACCAACAGGAACGGTTTGGCTCAAAGGTTGCAGCGAGATCGAGACGGGCGAGCCGACGGTCAGCTTTGCACTGGAACTTTCCGCGCGTCCGTAAGCGTTGTTCACCGTGACGCGGTAATATGCGTCGTCGGATAACTGGAGATTGAACAACGGCAAAACCCGGTTGGTCGCACCTACGACCATATCTTGGTCTTTGAACCATTGATAACTGAGCGGCAGGCTACCATCCACCTCAATGATGAAGGTCGCATTCGCCCGAACGCCCGTCGTCTGATCCATTGGTTGAACCCTGATGCCAGGCGCGGCATTGACCGTCACCCTCGCAACCACGCTGGTGGCAGCACCAAACGCATTCGTGACGATGAACCGATAGCTGCCCTGGGCAGCGAACTGAGCGTTTGGAATCTCCACAGTGCCGTTGGTCGCGTTGGGAAGAATACCGTCGTTCTTGAACCATCGATACGACAAAGGGAGCGTCCCTATGACCTCGGACGAAAGCAGCGCCATCGCGCCATCGCTGATGGTTTGGCTCTGTGGCTGGACCTGAATCGCCGGTGGAACATTGACAATCAATCTTGCCACCGAACTCGTGGCACCGCCAAATTGACCGAGCACTCGGGCGAAGTAATCGCCGGCATCAGAGCTTTGGACGCGGATTAGTTGCAGACTCGGACTGATCGCAGCCCGGATAAGTTGTCCATCTTTGAACCATTGGTAACCAAGAGTTCCAAAACCGACGGCTCCGACAGTGAATGTGGCGTTGGAGCCTTGGAGAGCGGCGACATCGACTGGCTGACGAGAAATAGTCACTGGAGTATCGACGGTGAACACAGCCTCCGCGCTGGTCAGCCGGGCGAAGGCGTTCGTCACCGAAACCTTATAACGGCCGGCGTCCGATAACTGCGCATTGGTAACGGACAAGACCGCGTTGGTGGCCGCGGGGATGGCGATAGTTCCCTTGAACCACTGAAACGCGATCGGCGCTTGGCCCTCAGCTTCGACTTTGAAGGTGGCCGATCCTCCCCACGAACACAGTTTGGCTGGAAGGTTGAGTTTTAATGACGACTGGGACCTGCACGATCAAATTAGCGACGATGCTCGTCGCGGAGCCAACCACATTGGTCGCGATGACAAAGTAGGTGCCGTTGTCAAATGGCTGGGCACTGGACAACGTGAAGGACGAGCTGACAGCACGAAGGATTGGCAACCCATCTTTGAACCACTGATACGCTGGAGGCGGAATGCTCCGGACATCCGAAGCGAATGTTACAGGAGTCGATGCGAACACTGTCCTATTCGTAGGCTGAGTCCTAAACTCTGGAGGGATCTGAACCAACAAAGAAGCAGGCGTAGTGGCCGCGCTTCCAGCTCGGTTCGTGATAACCAGGTGGTAGCTGCCCGCGTCAGTCTCGCGGATGGCGTTGAGGACCAAGTTCGAGCTGACCGCGTTTGAGAGACCCACGCCGTTCTTGAACCATTGGTAACTGAAGGGAAGCCCACCAACCGCCTGCGCTGAAAAACTCGCCGTCAACCCTATGAGCTTAGCCTGGCCGATCGGCTGCACGGTAATGCGCGGTGGCAGTTCGCCATTGATCGATAGGGTCGCCGGCTGACTTCGCAAACCACCTTCGGTTGTATAAAAAAGAATCGAGTAATATCCGGCATCGGCCTCCTGGACATTTTTCAAGGTGAGAACATTCGTGGTTGCATTTGGCATCAGCAGTCCGTCCTTGAACCAAAAATAGTTCAGCGGCACGCTGCTGGAAGACTGAGCGGTAAAGGTGACGTCGGCACCCGCCTTGGCGACCTGGTTGGTCGGCTGCTTCGTTATGAACAGCGGTGCGACAACAGTTAAAGCCGCCGGGGCACTTGTCACCGGCCCAAATGAATTGGAAACAACAACCGTGTAAGTTGCAGCATCCGAGGATTGAATGTTACTGAGAGTGAAACTGTTTTGATTTGCTCCGGGAATGATAACCCCGTTTTTCAGCCATTGGTACTGCAATGAAGAAACTCCCGTCGCTTGGACATTGAACGTCACACTCAAGCCAGCTCGCGTGGCGACACTCTGGGGTTGTGTGATGATAATGGGCGGGCTATTAATTGCGCCGGTCAGCACAAAGCTCGTCTTATCGAGCATAAGCGCTGCTCGCGCCACTCGCTCCGCACCCAACGGCGCTCGAGAAGGACTTGCCGCCACACTCCAACCAAAGGCAAACCAAGCCATCGCGATGGACAAAGCCATCGTCGTTCGGCAGACATCATTGAAATTGGGATTCGGTCGCTGCACCGACTTGAATACTACCGATTGGCCGACCGTTGGCGAGTCTAGAAACGGTGTGTAGAGTAGGCAGGAGAAGACGATCCTCAACCGTCCCTTCGGGACTCGGCCTCTCCACGGAACAATCCCACCTTGAAAGGGCGGGCTATTCTCAAATCTCCCAGCCGGGAGATTCATCTCTCCTTGTCCCGGAGGGATACCCGAGAATAGCCCAGCAGTTCACTGATGGGTTTGATGGGCGATAGCATAAGTCCCGGAGGGAGCGGTGCCTTGACGCATTATCGCCCGAAACGCGGCTTCGAGGATCGGCCCGTCTGGCTCATGTCGCGGGCCGCAGTTAAGGCTGTGTTGCAATTTGAGGCGGTGCAGTGCAAAGTTGACGGGAGATCAAGATGCAAATTTCTGAACTTACAACGATGGTAAAAGGGCGTTGGACGCGTGCCGAGATATTGAAGCTGAAGCGACTTTACGGCTCGAACAGCCAAAAGCGCCTTGCCCGCATTTTCCGCCGCACTGTAGGTTCCATCGAGCGCCAGGCAAAACACTATCACCTGGGCAAGAACAAGGTGTTCGTGAAGCGCTCGGAGGGTGAATCCGCTTACAAGATGCCGCGATGGACGCCTGCTGAACTCGCAAAGCTGCGTCGTTTGCATTTGCACCTGTCCAATTTGGAAGTTGCGCGGAGGATGGGGCGTTCTCTTGGGAGTATCGTGACGCAGGCGCACGAACTGGGGCTGCACAAGTCCGCGAAACGATTGGTAGGCATGGGGCGCGAAAACATTAAGCAGCGCTGGGGAACGAAGCGCCGCCGCTGACCGATCACGGCTTTTCTGTGAGTGCTGAGTTTCACCTCGGCTCCTCGGAAACGATGTCCATCGCATTGCTCCACTGCCGTCGCCGCGATGGGAGACTCTGTTTTGGGGAAATCAATGGCACGATCACCATGAGGTCGACGTCGCCCTCTTCATAGCAGCTCGTCTTCGGACACTTTGGGCTTGTTCCCTCACGTCGAGTGGATAGGGTTTTGGCCATGACCCCGAAGACCACTGACACTTCAACCCCGATCGTGCCGCTCCCTTCGTCGAGCAAGCCGACAAGAGCTCGAAACCTCGTTATCGTCTTCGCGATCACCCTGTCGATCATTACTTACATTGATCGGGTCTGCATTTCGCAGGCAGCGCCAGACATCCAGAAAGACTTGGGTCTGAGCAAAGTTCAGATGGGCTATGCTTTTTCCGCGTTTGCTTTGTCGTATGCTCTTTTTGAGATCCCTGGCGGATGGCTAGGTGACTGGATCGGTCCGCGCAAGGTTCTGATGCGTGTTGTGGTGATGTGGTCGCTGTTCACCGCAGCCACAGGCTGGGCCTGGAACTTATTCTCCCTGTGTATTGCGCGGTTCATCTTCGGTGCTGGAGAAGCCGGATGTTTCCCCAATCTGACGAAGGCTTTCACGATCTGGCTGCCGAAAGCCGAGCGGGTGCGGGCGCAGGGGATCATGTGGATGAGCGCCCGTTGGGGCGGCGCTTTCACGCCACTGCTCGTGGTTTGGGTGTTCTCGATGGTATCCTGGAGATATGCCTTCATGCTGTTCGGCGCGATTGGGGTAGTTTGGGCGGTTTTCTTCTACCGCTGGTTCCAAGATAATCCGCGGGATCATCAGAGCGTGAATGCCGCGGAATTGGCGTTGATCGGCGACGCCAGTGAAAACGCCACTGGACACAGCAAGATTCCGTGGGGGAAACTTTTCGCCAGCCGAACGGTATGGCTGCTTTGGGCTCAGTACTTTTGCATGTCCTATGGTTGGTATTTTTATATCACTTGGCTCCCGACCTACCTCAAAGAGACGCGCGGGCTGCAATTGGACCAGAATGCGTTCATGGTCTGGCTGAAACAACTGTTGCAGACGATGTTTACCGAGGCAACGACACAAAAGCTCCTGGTCGCCGCGCTGACGGGCATCCCTCTGTTCTTCGGTGGGTTGGGTTCAATCTTTTGCGGGTTGATTTCGGCGCGGATCGCGAGGGCGCTGGGCAGCACAGCGAAAACCCGTCGCCTGATGGCTTTCATAGGTCTGTCCGGGGCCGCCGTGATGCTATTGTTGTCCGTTCAGATCAAGGACCCACTCCTGGCCATGATCTCCATGGGATTGGCCAGCTTCGCGAATGACCTCGCGATGCCGGGCGCGTGGGGCGCTTGCATGGACGTGGGCGGGAAATACGCCGGCTCCTTGTCGGGCAGCATGAACATGATGGGCAACTTGGCCGGTTTCATCGCCCCGAGTGTAACTCCGCTGATCCTTAACAATACCAATAATAATTGGGTGATCACCTTCTGGGTTTCCGCAATCATCTATTTCCTGGGCGGCCTCTGCTGGCTGTTCATCGATCCCGTAACGCCGCTTGAGGAATCTGAACCCGATTCAGCAACGTGAGTTCCTCGCCGAACTCGACGGTCTATGCTCCGGCTGCGGAGCACGCGCTTTTATCGCTGCACTCGCGCCCCGCCTCCGCCCACGAGTTTCTCAACCTCGGCGAGAGTCGCCATTGAAGTATCGCCAGGAGTTGTCATCGCCAGCGCGCCGTGGGCTGCGCCATACTCGACAGCTCTCGCCGGATCGCGAGTTGTCATGAGGCCATAGATAAGGCCCGACGCAAAACTGTCACCGCCCCCGACGCGGTCGAGTATTTCTAATCCTTTGCGGTAGGTTGCCTCGTAGAATTCCCCATCGGCCCAGCAGATGGCACCCCAATCGTTAATGGTTGCTGACTTCACTGTGCGCAGCGTCGTAGCAGTGACTTTGAAGTTCGGGAATTCTTTGACCACTTTGGATATCATTTTTTTGAAGTTATCCACCTCGATCGCTGAAATGTTCTCATCCACACCTTCAACATCGAAGCCGAGGCAGGCAGTAAAATCCTCTTCGTTGCCGATCATGACATCGACATATCTAGCGATGTTACGATTGACCTCTTGCGCCTTTTTGTGACCCCCAATCGATTTCCACAAGGAAGGCCGGTAGTTCAGATCATAGGAGACGATTGTTCCGTATTTCTTGGCCACTTTGACCGCTTCTTCAACCAACGGTGGAGTGGATTCAGATAAGGCGGCATAAATCCCGCCCGTGTGAAACCATCGAACACCTTGCTTGCCAAAAATATCCTCCCAATCAATATCTCCGACCTTCAGCTGCGAGGCCGCCGTCAGCCCACGGTCGGGAACTCCGACCGCGCCGCGGATTCCAAACCCGCGTTCGGTAAAATTGAGTCCGTTGCGCACCGTCCGGCCCACGCCATCGTAGGACCGCCATTTGACGAACGAAGTGTCAACCCCGCCTTGGAGGATAAAATCTTCGATCAAACGACCCACTTCATTTTCTGCAAAGGCTGTGACGACTGCCGTTCGCATTCCGAAGCAGCGCCGCAAGCCACGGGCAACATTATACTCACCGCCGCCTTCCCAAACCTGGAAATTTCGCGCTGTCCGCACTCGGCCTTCGCCCGGATCCAGGCGCAGCATAATCTCACCGAGCGCAATCAGGTCATACTTACACGAACCAGCGGTTTTGATTTCGAGAGTGGACATAGGAATGATCATTTCGAGACGTTAGATCTGTTGGCGATGGCCTCTGCGGGACGAAAGCCGTCGCAAAGCCGACAAGAGAGGAGTAGCCAGCCGATGCGCACCTTGCCCGAGAGATTCAGCGAGGTGAAATAGTTGCACAGAAAGATAGATCCACGATTAGGGTTTGAACCTATAATAGTTAGGTTTTTCATTGCTGCTCTTGGTTGCCTTTCTAGGCAATTACAAAGAAATACCTATAAAGAGAAAGCTCAATACTGGCAATGATTATGTCCCAACCCGCTGCAATCATCGGAAAGAACACTTGTGCTCAACCGTGTCCGGATTTTCGGTTTTGCCAAAGTTGTGTCTGAAGGATTCGTTCTGAAAATCTGCGCCGGACTTGTTTCTGATTAGAGTGCGAACCGAACGACGCGGGAGGGCTTAATTCCGGCCGTTACGACCTTGCCGCCTTCGAGTCGCGCCACGGACGTGCCGTGAGCGAGGAGTTGGCATTGTGGCATGCCTACCCGGTTACTCGCTAAATCTCCATGCCACTGCCAGAATTGCTGTCTGGCGGATGATCAGGCTTGCTAACAGCCAGAAGGATCGCCTTCAATGAACCGGAAATGACATGGCCCCATTCCGTTTTATCGACTTCGAACGATGGGTTCTATTCTGAGTTTGCGGGCTGTGCGATTTTTTGTGAATAGCCGCTTTTTCCATGCATCTTGAACGCCTTTTTATCGCCAACGCCCGAGGGATGGACGAGCTCAATTGGAATTTTCGAAGCTCCCCCGATGCCATCCGAAAGTGGACGGCGCTGCCGCGCGGTGCCCAGAGCCGATCCTTGATGAGCTATATCACGCTGGCCTGTGCTGGCTCTCGACAGGCACCCGAACTAACCAAGGTTCTGCCGCCGTTTGCCGCCGCAGGGCCAAGGCCGATTTCCATCGAGTTTGTCACCGTCTGCCAACCGCCCCATGAGTGTGGGCCTTCGCAACCTCCCCTGAGAGGAGGAGGTTGGAAGATTTTGTCTTCAGGAGAATTCCTACCCCTCAGCCGGCTTGAATTTAGGAATGACGATCCGTCAGTAAGAATGCATAAGCCTCACTTGGGCTCCACCAATTGTGGCTGGCTGTTTCTCGGGTATGGGCGCCGGATTCGTGGCCATCTGAATACGGATGCCTTCGATTTCGCGGACCCGCAACATTGTTTGAAACGGTTTGCGTCGTTGTTCGATCCGGAGGCGCGCTTGACGGATCCTCTCGCGTTTTTAGAGCGCCTCCATAACAAAGGCGTCTTGTTTGAGAAAGGTCGCTCCCTGCGGTTCATCACGCGGTTGAATCGAGAATTGAGCGCATTCCTGCACATCCAACCCAAAGCGTGGCTAGAAAAGCGGCATGATTTTCGGGCGGACTGGCAAGAGTTGAACCCGGTCGAGCGGACCCTGGCGACCGTGGTGTTGGATGCGGCCCGTCATCTGCTGGAGGGGTCAGTTGGGCAAGCGGATCCGTTTGAACAGTCCGGAGTTCTGGTCTTGGATGGGATCGAAGCTTGGTGTCCTGGTGAAACCATCCCGGAGTTCCTCAGTCTGCTCGATTCGATGTTCCCGAATCTGCAATTCTTGGTGACTCTTTCCGCGCGGGGAAGAGCGCTATTTCCAGCACTTCTGTCGCGGGAGACTCTTCCTATACCGCCACCGCCGCCGCCGCCCAAACGAACCCCTGTGCCGCGGTTACCGCCGGGGGCGGTGCTGTTAATCGATGTGGACAGCCAGTTGCCTAACCTGGCGCTCATGAAGTTAAGTCAGCACTTCAAAGCCCAAGGCCGACGAGTGGTTCTGGCCCGGCGGGAATCGCGGATCAGTCGGGTGGAGACCGTGTTCGCAAGTTGTGTGTTTGCGTTTCCGCAGTCCGCGAAACTTGTCGAACGGCTCAAGCGGCAATACGGATCTTCGCTGCAATTGGGAGGTTCGGGCGTGGACATCAAACTCAGGTTGCCGCCTGAGATCGAGGACTTGCCCGCCGATTACTCCCTCTACCCCGAACTAGGAGACAGGGCGCTAGGATTCCTCACGCGCGGGTGTCCCTTGCACTGCCCCTTTTGCATCGTGCCGATCAAGGAAGGCAAGCCGCGGATCGTGAGCGATTTTGACACGCTGCTTGCGGAGGGACGAAAGAAGTTAATCTTGCTCGACGACAACATTCTGTCTCATCCCAAGGCGGTCGAGTTGATGGAGGAGATGCTGAGCCGCGACTTGGAGGTTAACTTTAATCAAACTCTGGACGTGCGATTCCTGACCGAAGTGACGGCCCGGCTGCTCCGGCGGATTCGATGTTCGAACGTCCGTTTCACGCGGCGCAATTACTATTTCAGTTTGAACAACACCCATGCCCTCGATTTGGTGCGGAGGCGGTACGAAATGTTGCAGGTGACATCGAGGGACAATGTGGAATTTGTGTGCATGTACGGTTTCGACACCACCCTGGCGGACGATGTGAAGCGGTTTCAATTCCTGCGTTCGCTGCCGGGGGCGTATGTTTTTTTGCAACGTTACCGGCCGGTGCTGGGTGGTCCCGAAGCCGATTTAAGCAACTTTTTCGATGAGGACGCTGATGAGCAGATCGACGCCTTGCTGCGGGTCAATTTCACGCAAAACATGAAAAGCATGGAGGTGTATTACCGTTGGCTGTGCCGCTTGTATGCCGAGCAGTGCGGGCGGGTGCATCGCGGGCTTGTCGAGACCCTCTTTCGCTACAACGCGCGCCATCGGATGGGCGGGTTCCTCGCCAGGCTGGAGAGAGCTTGCCAAGACCATGTCACTTGCCATCAACAACCCCTAGAAATCAGCGGATCGGTTGCCAATAATTTCCCGCAGTTTGTCTGAAAGACAATCTGAAATCTGGTCACCCGAAAGCCATGCAGAGGCGCGGCTTGAGTTCAGCTCATTTGGGCAGACTTGTGGTTCCGCTTTCAGGCGGCATCGCGTGGGAGAATCCAACGCCTGCGGATCTGCCGACGCCCCTCCGGCTGAAGCCGGGACTACATACCGCAACACTGGAAGTTCCGGCGTCAGATGGCCGGAAGCTAAAATGAGAATTGCTGGCTTAAGTTCCAGCAGGATTGACTCTGGCTGTGATTTTGGGTTTCTTGGTTCGGATGAGATTGAACCTGATTGCGCGAGAGAATGTGTCACTCAATCCAACAAAAGTCTTAATTCATTAGGAAAAGAGTGGTTTCTTGGCAAGCTGCAGGTCTGCTGGATAACCCCTTAGATCCTTCGAATCCATTTTCTATCGCCAGGTTTCTGAAACAAGTGATCTAACTACGAAATGATCTCGGCTCGTACGAAATGCTTCAAGGCCATCGCCGCCATGTCGGAGAACCGTGTGATCGGGCTGAAAAACAAAATCCCATGGCATCTCGCAGAGGACTTCAAATGGTTCAAATCGATGACGACAGGCCAAGTCGTCGTGATGGGCCGCAAGACGTTCGAATCTATCGGGAAACCACTTCCTAACCGCACCACGATTGTATTGAGCCAGACCCGATCCTCGATTGCTGGCGTGCGGATTGTCTCGGATCTCAACCAGATCGATTTGGCGGGCGAATCACGAGATGTCTTCATTTGTGGCGGTGCCCAAGTCTATGAGCAGGCTTTACCTCGCTGTTCGGATCTTTATCTCACGGTTGTGAAAAGGATTGTGGAGGGAGATACCAACTTCCCGCCGTTTGAAGACCAATTCAATTTAGTCGGTAACATCCTTGATCGCGACGAATTCGTGATCAAGCATTACCGGAACAAGGGCTTCCAGAATCACGGCGACCAACTCACCGGAATCCCTCCAGCGGGTCCTTCTGCCTCAAGCTAAAATATCGCGAAGGATCTGGCCTTCTCCGGTTGGCCCGATCAGCTTTTGATCCAAGCCTTGAGACCGATAGCTCAGGCGATTAGCGTCCAACCCAAGCAGGTGGAGCACTGTGGCTTGCAAGTCTCGGATGGAAACCTTGTTTTCCACAACGCTATAGCCCAATTCGTCGGTCTCACCATAGCTGATGCCGGGTTTGATCCCGCCACCGGCCATCCAGATTGTGAAGCAGTGAGGATGGTGATCGCGGCCCAAAAAGATGGAGCCACCTCTGGCTTCGTTCATCGGGGTCCGCCCGAACTCCCCGCCCCAGACCACCAACGTTTGGTCGAGTAGTCCGCGTTGTTTCAGATCTTTGATTAAGCCGCTCATGGACCGGTCCACGTCGCGGCACTTTTTCGGAAATTGATTGAGGAGATCGTCGCCCGTCCCCGTGCCGTGAATGTCCCAGCCCCAGTCGTACAGTTGGACGTAGCGAACGCCCCGTTCCACCAGACGGCGGGCAAGCAGGCAATTGTTCGAGAAGCTGCCTTCCCCTGGCTTGGCACCGTACAGCTCTTGAATGTGCGTCGGCTCCTTCGAAATATCCATGACCTCCGGGACGGAAATTTGCATCCGATACGCCAACTCGTATTGCGCGATGCGAGTCAAGGTTTCGGGATCGCCAAACTGCCGAGCTTCGATCTCATTGAGCTGATTGAGTGCGTCGAGCGTTCGGCGGCGGCTGGCTCGGTCCATCCCCGCGGGATTGTTGGCAAACAGAATCGGTTCTCCCGCCGAGCGGCATTGGACTCCTTGATAAACGGAAGGGAGAAAGCCGCTGCCCCACAAACTTTTGCCGCCGGTCGGATCTGTCCCGCCCGAAAGCAAGACGACGAACCCAGGCAAGTCCTGGTTTTCCGTGCCGATTCCGTAAGTGATCCACGAACCCATGGAAGCGGACCCCGCGCGCGGCGAACCGGTATAGATGAACAGCTCAGCCGGAGCATGATTGAATTGATCCGTATAGACCGATTTGATAATCGCCACGTCGTCCACGATCTGGGAGAAGTGTGGCAACGTCTCGGTCACCCAAGCGCCGCCCCTCCCGTGCTGGGCGAACTTGTATGGGCTGCCGAGGAGTTTGGGAACGCCCTTGATAAATGCGAAGCGCTGCCCTTTCAACAACTCCTCGGGGCAAGGCTTGAGGTGGAGTTCAGCAAGCTTCGGTTTCCAATCAAAAAGATCGAGCGACGGCGGCGCTCCGGACATGTGGAGGTAAATCACCGACTTGGCTCGCGGGGCAAAATGCGGCGGGCGAAGCGCCAACGCATTGTCCGTCTGCGTTATATTGGCGCGAGCCGAGCCCGGCCTAGAACAGAGGCTGCCGAGGGCCATGCTGCCCAAGCTGAGCCCCGTCTGTTGGAAGAACTGCCGACGTGTGATCGCACGAGCTTGAGCGAGATTAAGATTGGCTTCGTTCATTTTGATATCAGCATCTGTTTCAGGACGTCAGCAGCAAATGATCTATCCTTTCGTCAGCACGCCATCCAGATTGAGCAGCACGTTGGCGACGGAGGTCCAAGCCGCGGCTTCAGAGGCGCTCAAACCTTCCGGAAGCGGACCGAGCGGATCGGTGGCCAGCTTTTTCGCCTCGTCCTCATGAAGCCGGTAATGAGCCAATTCCTTTTCGTAATGATCCACCAGCACGCGGACTTGGTCTTCGCTCGGTGGCCGCGCCAAGCAAAGCAGCAGCGCGTAACGGATCCGATCGGCTGGGGTCTTCCCGCCTTCCATAATGCGACGGCCCAACGCTTGCGATGCCTCCACATAGACGGGATCGTTCATCGTGACGAACGCCTGCAGCGGGGTGTTCGTGTGGATCCGTCGCACGGTGCAAGTTTCCCGGCTGGGCGCGTCGAAGGTCGCCATGCTCGGATAGGGGACGGTTCGTCGCCAGAACGTGTAGAGACCGCGGCGGTATTGGTCTTCGCCCTTGCTCGTGGCCCACGTCCGTTCGCCATTGAACGCGGCACGCCAGAGACCCTCCGGTTGCCTCGGATAGACGGATGGCCCGCCAAGCTTCCGGCTGAACAGGCCGCTGAGAGCGAGGGCTTGATCGCGCAAGGTCTCCGCGTCGAGGCGGAGGCGCGAACCGCGGGAGTAGAGTCGATTCAATGAATCTTTTTGCAACAGCTCCGGCGTGATCCGGGAGTCCTGCTGGTAGGTCCCGCTCATCACGATCAGCTTGAGCATCGCTTTCATATCCCAACCCGAGTCCATGAATTCAACCGCCAGCCAGTCGAGCAATTGAGGATGGCTCGGCAGCGCGCCCTGGGTGCCGAAATCCTCCTCGGTCTCGACGATTCCCGCGCCAAAGAGCCGCGCCCAAAATCGGTTCATCGCCACGCGCGCCGTCAACGGGTTTTCCCGGCTGACCAGCCATTGAGCCAAACCCAGACGATTGGTCGGAGCTTGTACTGGCATCGGATGAAACGCCGCGAGCACTCCGGGCTCTAGCTTGTCCCCTGGATCGAGAAAGTTTCCTTTGTTCAGGAAATGCGTCTCGCGGCGCTTTGTTCCGACGAGTTCTCGCAGGACGGGAAGGGCGACCGGCTTGATGCCGTCGAGGTCTTTCCGAAGCGCCGCCAGCCGTTCGTTCACCTTGGCCAGCGAGGGAGCGAACGCGCGGTAATAATTGATCACTTCCTGCTTTTGCTCCTCCGTGCGCTCGCTCGTCGCCACGGCCAGAATCAGCCTGATTTTCTCGGGGGTTTCCCGCACTGGCAACTGCTGGGTCGTCGCTGAAATCCGAAACCGTCCCATGGTATGATTGGTTCCATATTTCTGAACGAGCGTGAACATCAGCATCGACCCAGCTTCGCCTAAAGTGGAGTCTTTGAATTCGAAGGACGCGGCGTAAACGGCTCCGGTCCTTCCGCCGATACTCCAACCGGATTTGCCTTCCACGTTTCCGTCAATTGCCTTGGCGATATCAAAATCCTTTTCGCTGAAATTCGCGGAAGCATTTTGAAGCTTGAGAGCTTTCTCTTCCGGCAAACGGAAGTTCGCCACGGGATTCGGCGCCGAGCCAACAGTCTTGTCCCAAACCTTTTTCCGCTCGCTGTCGAGCGCGACGATTTTGAAATCGGTCAGACGTGTTCCGAACCCGCGATCCGTGCGGTTCCAAATCACGATTTCCTCCACTGGCGTCTCCGCGCCAAGATCAAGCTCCCACCACGGATTGTCCTCGGGTTCAGTCAACGTGGTCGAGCCAGACTCGAAATCGCCATCCGTTTTGCCGTCAATGGCGCGCACAGCGGCAGCACCGCGGCTGGTGCTGGATTGAGTGGCGTCGCCAGTGACAGCCACGTTTTCGCTGCCCTTGAGGACCTGGACCTCAGCGAGCGAAAGAATGCGCCGGCTGCCTGGAAGCTCGACCCGAACAAAGCGCGCGCGCGGCGTCTCCGCTTTTGGGGATCGAACCGCGATTTGAAACTCATTTAAGACGAACTTGCCGGAGCCATTGGCACGACCGGCTCCGTTGTTTGGAAGGCTGATGTCAGGCAAGACCTCGATCCGGAACGCCGTGGCATTGGTCAGTTCAGTTCGGACACGAATGGTGTAAGTGTCGGTCTCCGGTGAAGGTCCGCCTGCCAAAATCGAGTTGTCGGGAAGCGGCACGAGGATGGAACCGGCCGCGGAGGTGACCTGAACCGGAGTGAACTGAGTCCAAGGAGTCCCCTGGGCTTGCGCGGATTTCCACGACCCTAGATCGGCCTCGAATTCAGGCGTCATAAGGTTGCGCTCTTTTTCGAGATCGGCGATCTGGGACTTGAGTTGGTCCGTTTTCTTGCTCTCTGCCGCTGTCGGCAATAGCAAGGTCGGTTTTTCATCCGGCTGATCGTTGTCCTCGGTCTGATTGAAGAACGCGTAAAACTGGTAGTATTCTTTCTGCGTGATCGGATCATATTTGTGCGTGTGGCACTGAGCGCAACCGACGGTCAGACCCATCCAGATTTGTCCAGTCGTGTTCGCTCGATCCTTCACTGCCGCAACCCGGAATTCTTCGTCATCGGTGCCTCCTTCAGTATTGGTCATTGTGTTGCGATGAAAGGCAGTCGCGATGAGTTGATCCGGCGCCGGATTGGCCAGGAGGTCGCCGGCGATTTGCTCGATCGTGAATTGGTCGAACGGCAAGTTGCGGTTCAAGGCGGCAATCACCCAATCGCGCCACGGCCAAATGTTCATCCGAAGCGGATCTGAACCGTAACCGGCGGAATCGGCGTATCGCGCGAGGTCAAGCCATACCCGCGCCCAGCGCTCACCATAGGCCGGCGAGCTTAACAGCCGGTCCACGAGCCGCTCGTAAGCCTCAGGGTGCTTGTCTTGAATGAAAGCCTCGGTTTCAGATGGCGTCGGAGGGAGCCCAATCAAATCCAGAGAGAGGCGTCGAATTAGCGCGTGACGGTCGGCATCTCCCGACGGTTTCAGACCGTGCCCTTCGAGTTTTTGCAGGATGAAATAATCAATTGGATTGCGCGGCCAGGAGGTGGCTTTCACCGACGGAACCCGAGACCGCGCCGGTTTCACAAATGCCCAATGCGGAGTGTAAAGGGCGCCTTCCTCGATCCACTGTTTTAAAAGAGCGACTTCGTTTTGCTTCAGCGGCGCGCCCGCTTCTGCTGGAGGCATTCGATCATCGGCATCTTCCGACGTGATACGCCGAATTATTTCGCTGTGGGCCGCGTCACCGGGAACTATTGGACGCGCTCCTTTGTGTTCTTTGATCGCTTCCTCTCGCAGATCGAGTCGAAGCTTGGCTTTGCGGCTGCCTCCGTCCGAGCCGTGACAACGGAAGCAACGCGACGAAAGAATCGGGCGAATCTGCGAAGAAAAATCCACGGGATCAACGCTCTGGGCCTGAGCTTGGCCAAAGCCTGCTGCCAGACAGAAGATCACCCACGGGGTTATGCCTCGGCGGAGATGCGCTAGTAAGGGATTCATGAACTGGGCTACAGTATCGATGCTCCACCAAAGGCTCAAGTGCGCACTTGCAGAATTTCCACGAGCGAGACCTTCTGGGAAATAGTTTTTAAGGCAGGTTCACAGCAGCTAACACGAAACTCGCAAGCGGCATCTCGACTGGTCAAAAAGCGACTCAGGCTAAGCCATCGCCGCCGCTGGCTTGGCCGAGGGCCTTGGTTTGCGTCGGGCGAGATAATCCTCCACGAATAGCAAATTAGTTTCGCCAGCGCGCTGCACAGTCTTCAATAAATCTCCCATGGCCGAGACTTCCTCCAGCTGCTCAGTAAGAAACCAGGCCAGGAAATTATGAGTGATATGATCGGATTCTTTCAGAGAGAGTTCGACGAGATCATTAATCTGCTGGGTCACGGTCTTCTCTTGGTCCAGAGAGATCTGGACCGCTTCTTCCACCGATTTGAAATCGGACTTGGGCATCGGGGTGGCCGGGATCTCAACGCGGCCGCCGGCATCCACCAAGTATTTGGCGAAGCGCATGGCATGGGCGCGCTCCTCGTCGGCCTGGCTGTAAAAGTACGCCGCGAGCTCAGGAAGAGTCTCGG
>SIBE01000088.1 GCA_009695265.1 Pedosphaera sp.
AGCAACTCAATTCAAGAGCGCAAAGCCGACTTTCCAGTTCCACCCTTCAAAAAAATCAGCCGAGTTCACATTTTCCCCTGCCAATATCATTCAACCGCTCCTGCGTTCTTGCCTTAACCGAAGGGAAAACTTTTCTTGAAGCAGCCCTGTTGCCTAGGCGATGGAGGCTAATCAAGATCGACAGCATGGCGATGGAAGATGTACAATGCTGAGTCCACCTCCAGCGTGAGTTTACAAAGGCCAGTTGCGGCCGTAAATTCCTATCACCGCTGTCGGGCAGGAAGTAAGCTGGAGGGTCGGGACGAGCTCACTCCGGAGTTGAAACAACTGAGAAGTGAGTTTGTCTGATCTATGCGGTTGCGATGGATTATTTAAGATCGGCTATGCCAGAAAAAAGCATCAGTGAAATCCCCCGTGCTGAGCGGGAGTTCTATGAAAAAGGAGCTTCTGCAATGCAGCGGCAGAACTTGGACTACGCTATGGCACTCTTCAACCAGGTTTTGCAAAAGGAGCCAGCCTTTTACGAGTGCCGCGAAGCTCTTCGGGCGACTCAATTCAAAAAAGCAGGAACAGGAACAAGCTTTTTCAGACGAGTTTTAGGCAGCACCGGCAACTCTCCCCTACTCGCGAAAGGACAGCTTCTCTTGCGGAACAATCCTTTGGAGGCGATCAACCTAGCCGAACAAATTCTGAATAGCGACCCGAACAATGCACAAGCCCACAAAGTGCTCGCCGAGGCGGCTCTAGCGGCTGACTTGCCGCGAACTGCGGTCCTCTCCCTGGAGATTGCCTTCAAGAACTCTCCCAAAGACAAAGAGATTGCACTGCGACTTGGAGAAGCGTTAGCGCTCGCCGGCCAAATCGCGCGCGCTGAAGCGATTTACACCGAGCTCTTGCGAGCCAATCCGAACGACAGCTCAATAGCGAAGGCGCTGAAGAATTTTTCAGCGAAGAGAACCATGAGCGAAGGCGGCTATGGCGCGCTGGCCGACGGCAAAGGCTCGTACCGGGATATTCTCAAGGACAAGTCCGAAGCAGTCTCGTTGGAACAAGAAGGTCGGCACGTTAAATCGGAAGATGTGGCGACCCGATTGATTGAGGAGTATGAAGAACGACTGGCCGCTGAGCCTAATAATTTGAAGGTAAAGAGAACGATTGCTGAACTGTATGTGCAGAAGAAGGATTTTGACCGAGCCTTGAGCTATTATGATCAAATGATCGCGACGGAAGGAGGCACTGATCCTTCGCTGGAGAAAGCCATCATCGAGACAACACTCAAGAAGTTCGACCATGCCTTCGTGCAGCTAGACTCAACCGACCCGCAGCACGCCGAGAAGGCTGCGCGCCTAACTGAGGAGCGCGCGGCATTCCAGCTTGCCGAGGCCAAACGGCGCGCAGAGAAGTATCCCAATGATTTACAAATCTGTTTTGAACTGGGCCAACTTTATTTTGAGGCGGGCAAGATCAGCGAAGCAATTCACGAGTTTCAGCGAGCGCAGAAGAATCAGCACCGGCGAATCGCTGCTTTAAACTACTTAGGCCAGTGCTTTGCCCGCCGCGATATGCACGACATGGCCGCCCGAACCTTCCAAAATGCAATTAAAGAGAAGGTCCTGTTTGACGACGAGAAGAAGGAGCTCATTTATTTTCTCGGATCGGCCCTCGAAAAGATGGGCAAAAAGGACGAAGCCATCGAGCAGTTCAAACAAATCTACGAGGTGGATATTGGCTACAGAGATGTCGCGGGCAAGGTCGATGCTTATTACTTGGGCAAGTGAGCACTCAGCCCGGATCGGCGGTGCGAAATCAACAGTCGAGGGAAGGCAGCGAGAGGGCTGAGATTCTTTCAACGAGGGTTGTGGTGGATCTCCCTGCCACGAAGGGGATGAAAGCAATTCGACCACCGCCGCTTTCCACCGCCGTGCGCTCTGCTTGATCCAAGGTTTCCAAGGTGTAATCCCCTCCCTTCACGTAAATGTCGGGCTCGGCAACTGAGAGAAAACCAGTCGCTCGGAGATCGGAAAAAATGCACACGGCATCGACGCAATGCAGGGCAGCCAAAATCGCGGCGCGGTCCTGGTCGTTATTAAGGGGACGCTTGGGTCCTTTTAAAGCGCGAACAGCCACATCACTGTTAACTCCCACTAGCAAAGCATCGCCTTGGTTCCTTGCTGCCTCAAGATAAGTGACATGCCCCACGTGCAAGAGATCGAAGCATCCGTTGGTTACAACCAAGCGTTTGCGCTCGCCCCGGAGGGCTTTACGCCAGTCAGCCAAGTCTTCGAAGGCGACGATTTTTAGCCGAAAGTTCAATGACTGATCTATGACTGGAACCACCTTTGGGTGCAACGGTTATTCTCAAGATTGGATGTCGATACAGGGCTTGTTTTTTCGGTTCTGATACTTAAGCTAGCGAGTATGAACAGAGACGTAGTGCCCATTGCGATCCGCGGAATTCTTCCGGCCAATAGCGGCTGCGCAATATTTGTTGGGAACGACGACAAGGTTTTCGTCATTCAAGTGGAGCATAATATGGGCGCGATCATCGGCATGTTCCTCCGCGATACACCGAAAGAGCGGCCTTTGACCCACGATCTGATCGCCAACATTCTCCAAGGATTTAACATCTCAGTGGAACGGGTGGTCATCACTGATCTGAAAAACTCCACTTACTTCGCCCGTCTCATTCTACAACAGCAAAACGAATTAGGACGCAAGATCGTTGAAATCGATGCTCGCCCCAGCGATTGCCTCGCGATTGCCGCGGCGCAAAAACGCCCGATCTACGTCTCTGCCGCGCTCTTTGAACAGGTCGAAGATATGTCAGAAATTTTGGATCGCATTAACGAAAACGGTGGCGAAACGGAGTAACAGGGATGGGCGCCGATTCGTTGAAACCGATCGTCCTAGTCTGGGGCGATGACGAATTTGGGGTAAAACAGCGCGCCCGTCAGATTTACCAGCAATGGTGCTCGGAGTGGGGCGGACTGGATCACGAAATCATCGACGCCAATGTCTCCCACAGTGGAGAGGCTCTCACCGCCTTGGCGAAATTGCGCGAAGCATTGCAAACATTGCCGTTTTTCGGAAGCGGGAAAGCCATCTGGTTCCGCGACTGCAATTTTTTGGGGGATGAACGGACGGCCAGCGCCCAGGTCGTAACCGAGGATCTGCTGGATCTCACTGAAGCGCTGAAGCGATTTCCTTCCGGGAACGTTCGCTTGCTGATCACAGCCGGCAAAGTCGATAAGCGAAAAACATTCTACAAAGCTCTCGATAAGCTGGGCACCGTGGAATCCTTTACCGCTTGGTCGCTTGACGATCGCAATTGGACTTCCGAAGCCGAAGCAGCGGCACGTCGTCAGATTCAGACGTTCAAGAAGCAGATTTCTCATGAGGCTCTGGCCAGGCTTGTTGTTTCCGTGGGCCCGAATGCGCGGCAGCTTACCAACGAAGTGGAGAAGGTGCTCTTGTATATCGGCGAGCGGCCGGAGATTAACTTCGAAGACGTGGACGCCATTGTCACACGCAACAAACAGAGCCGCGCTTTCGCGCTTGGCGATGCTTTGGGCGCGCGCGACCTGCCGCAATTGCTCCGGACTTTAGACGAGGAGTTGTGGGGGATGCGGACAGACCGTCAAAAATCCGCGATTGGCTTGCTCTACGGTTTGATCTCGAAGGTCCGAGTGATGATCTTTCTTAAGGAAATGCTCCGCGAAAGTTGGATCAAAGCCGACGTCGATTACAACAGATTCAAAGCACAACTCGAGAAAGTCCCCACCGACGCAATGCCTGAGGATAGGCGCTTCAATCCACTGAGCATGAATGCTTACGTCCTGTTTAAGGCGTTGGCGCATGCCAAGCATTACACTTTGGCTGAGTTGATCCAAGCTATGGAAGTGCTTCTGGAATGTAATCAGCAGCTCATCTTCAGCACTCTGGACGAAGCCTTGGTTTTGCAGCAAGCGCTCGTAAAAATTGTTAGCGGAACCGCACAAGGCCGGTTACCTTAGGTTAATGAGTCGAATGGATGCACTCGGTTTTTTGATTCGTCGTTGCGGCTTTCCGTTGATTTCTTTCTGACCTGAAACCCCTGCTTATGTCCACGTCGCAACTTACAGGAGAAACAATGGGCAAGACTCCATCCAGGATGCTCGTTTCGGTAGTGGATCAGGTGGCCTACGTTAAGTTGACCGGGCGCGCGAATTTTGCTTCGAGCGTGAGCTTCAAGACGTTGATCAATGAACTGAATCAGCGCGGCTTTATTACGTTCGTTCTCGAATTGTGCGAGTGCGTGACCATGGACAGCACGTTTCTGGGAGTGTTAGCCGGTATTGTTCTAAAACTCAAAGATGGGCAGCAGCCGGACAGCCGAGTTTCTCTCCAATTGCATAATCCCAACGAACGGGTGACTGATCTGCTGGATAACCTCGGAGTCTCCCATCTCTTTGAAACCGTCCACGGCTGCCAGCCGGACTCAACCGCTTCCGAATCCCTGCCTGAAGCGGAAGTCCGTCCCACTCGCGAAGAAATCTCGGAAACGTGCCTGGAAGCGCACCAGACGTTGATGAGCGTCAACCCGGATAACATCCCGAAGTTCAAAGACGTCGCGCAATTCCTGGCCGAAGATTTGAAAAAGTTGAAAGCTTGATACGCTGGCGCCGCTATCGCCAGGCCGATCGAATGCTGCGAAATGATTCCAGTTTTGCAAATCGCTGAAACAATCCACTGTCCGTTCTGCGGCCAATCCTTCGACTTGGCCATCGATACCAGCGTGCCATCACAGCGGTTCACAACCGATTGCGAGATTTGCTGCCGACCTTTCGAAGTTTCAGCCGAATGCGAACCTGGAGAGATTTTATCCTTGGATGTGATGAGCGATTGAATGAAGGTTTGCCGCAGTTATGTTTAACAATTCGAGTTTGACCCTATCGATTTACGTTGCGCTGCTCATCGTGGGCGGCTTGATCGGCTTCCTCAAAGCCGGAAGCAAAGCATCGCTGATAATGTCGGCGGCTTTTGCCGCAATGTTGGCCCTCTGCCAATTCCTCATTCCATCGATGGTCAGCGTGCTGCTCGTAGTCCTGTTGATTTTCTTTGGCATGCGCTTTGCCAAAGGAAGGAAGTTCATGCCGGCTGGGTTGATGACGATCGTCACGCTGGTCACTCTGATCTTGCGCCTCGTCAGGTAAGGTCACGATGATTTCGAGTCTGACAAAACTTCTCCGCGAAGATCGCTAAGCTTCATTTCCCCTCCCGCTCACGCTATTGAGCACTTGACCATGCAATGATCACAGCCACGTAAGCCGTAGCTTGGCCAATAATCTTCGTGCAAACATCGCTGCCCATTTGGAAAATCCATTCCGAGATCATCGATGCGCTCCGGGCGACCAACCGCCTGGTTTTGGTGGCGCCCACAGGTTCAGGCAAAACGACGCAAGTCCCACAAATGCTGTTTGAGGCTGGATTCGCTGGGGAAAAGAAGATCGTTATTTTACAGCCGCGCCGCGTGGCGGCTCGAACGGTCGCGGCGCGCGTGGCATGGGAACGCAAATGTCCATTGGGCGCTGAGGTAGGCTATCAAATTCGTTTCGAGGATCGAACCAGTTTAGGGACAAAAATCTGCTACGTCACCGAAGGCATTTTACTCCGATGGCTTCAGGATGACCGGACGTTGTCGGAAGTGGGCGTGGTGCTGTTTGATGAGTTTCACGAACGCAATTTGATGAGCGATGTGGCATTGGCTCTGGTGAAGCGACTCCAGCAAACAAGCCGACCCGATCTGAGGATGACCGTCATGTCCGCCACTCTCGATGCAAAGCCCGTGGCAGCCTATCTGGGGGATTGTCCGATGCTCATCTCAGAGGGACAAAGCTTTCCTGTGGAAGTTCAATACCGGGACCATCACGATGACAGCCCCGCGACAGAGCAGGCCGCGGATGCGGTCGAGCGAATCGTTAATTCCGGAGAATCTGGCGACGTCCTTGTCTTCATGCCCGGAATGGGCGAAATCAATGCGACGATCAGTGCCCTGCGCGCTGCGCGCGCGCACGAACCTCTGGCGTTAATTCCGCTGCACGGCGAATTGCCGCACGAGGATCAAGATCGCGCCTTTGCGCCGAACACGCGTCGCAAAGTTATTGTCGCCACCAACGTGGCCGAGACCTCAATCACGATCGATGGGATCCGTCACGTCGTGGACAGCGGGTTAGCCCGCGTGGCGCGCTACGACGCCGAGCGCGGAATCAACACTTTGTTTCTTGAAGAGATCAGCCGAGCATCGGCCGAGCAACGGAAAGGCCGTGCAGGCCGCACCGCGCCCGGCACGTGCTATCGACTGTGGACCGAGAGCGGCCATTTGAACAGGCCTGAGCGGAACACTCCGGAAATCCAGAGAAGCGATCTGGCGGAAGTTGTCCTCCTGCTGCACTCGTTGAACGTTCGCAAGGCCTCGGAGTTCGACTGGCTTGACAAGCCCGATGCCACGGCTGTGGAACGGGCTGAGAATTTGCTGAAAGTGCTCGGTGCCTTGGAAAATCGGTCAGCGGGCTCGACGGAGCTTTCGGATCTCACTCCTATCGGCCGTCAAATGTTGAGGCTGCCGATGCATCCCCGCTATTCCCGAATGCTCGTAGAGGCTGCAAAATACGACTGCGTGCCTGCCGCGGCTTTGTGCGCCGCACTGGTGAGTGGCCGCGACATGTTGATGCGACTCCGTCGAGATGACAGCGATATCGCAGAGGCTCGGGAACACTTCGAGGCGAGCAATGAGTCAGATTTTTTCACCATGATTCAAGCCTTCCGTTTCGCCCAGCAGAATAACTTCAGTGTCGAGCCATGTCGGCGTTACGGTATTCATGCTCAAACGGCGCACCAGGTGGAACTGACGAACCAACAGATCCTGGATATTTGTCGGCAGCAAAAATTGCTCGGTCGGCCCGTCTCGAAAGATGCCAATCAAGGGTCCGCTGAAGAACGCCACGAGACCGGGATTCCTCGGCAAGCCACCAATCAGACCCAACAGCCAGAATCCAAAGCCCGAAATCCAGCGCGGGACGACGGCCTCCTCCGGAGTTTGCTGGCTGGCTTCATCGATCAACTTTGTATTCGTCGCGACCAGGGAACATTGGAGTGTGATTTAACGGAAGGCCGTCATGGCACATTGATGCGCGAGAGCGTTGTCCAGAAGGCGTCGTTGCTCGTCGCGGCGACAGTTCGCGAGGTGCCCGGACGAGGCTCGGGCGACATAACGCTGCTAGGGCTGGCGACCGCCGTAAAACAGGAATGGATCGCAGAGATGTTCCCGCAACACGTGACGGCTCAGCTCGAACATATATTTGATCGAACTCACAAGCGCGTGGCGGCGGTTAAAATGGTTCGATTCCGCGATCTCGTCATTCATCAAGAACATCAACGCACTCTGGTTCCCGAATCGGCGGGGCGCTGCCTCGCTGAGGCGCAGCGGAGGGGCTGGTTCGAGCTGCCGTTATTCAACCACGAGATCAAGCAATTTGTCGTCCGCGTGAATCTAGTCGCAGCCGTTTCGCCTGAGCTGGAGTTCCCTCCTTTAGATGAACTGAGCGTGACGGACATCCTCGCGAAGGCGTTCACTGGTCTAAGCCTGGCGAAGGAAGCCCAGGCAGCTCATCTGCGCGACTACTTCTTTGCGCACTTGGTCAAGGAACAACTCGCCTGGCTTGACGAGCTGGCGCCCTCGATCATTCCGTGGCATGACGGGCGCAAGACCAAGTTACTTTACCTAGAATCCGCCCGGGACAAGGATGACAAACCCAATCCACCCGAGCTACAGGCCAAGCTTCACGAATGCTTCGCTCTAAAGGATCATCCACATATTTGCGAAGGCAAACTGCCGATCAAAAT
Organism: Pedosphaera sp.; assembly: GCA_009695265.1. Taxonomy (GTDB): domain Bacteria; phylum Verrucomicrobiota; class Verrucomicrobiia; order Limisphaerales; family SIBE01; genus SIBE01. The sequence goes on from SIBE01000088.1 coordinate 7,882, forward strand.
TTGGCTTTGTTCGCCGGACGGGAAGCGCATCGAGCCGACTCTCAACTGGCCTGAATTCAAAGTGGCTCGATATCCCAAGTTAAAACCAACGCTTCAAAAAAAGTATCCCGGGATTGCCTGGTAGCGGTGATCGCGCGGAAAAACTAACTTCCGCCATCGACATAGTTTGTGACGAACTTCTTAAATTTCTGAAAGTTAATCGGAGTGAAGTCTCGCTCGACGAGTCCGTTGCGTCCGATGATTTTGACTTTAACCTTTTGAGCATTGGCAATCGCCCTCAGCTCATCCGCGCTCACGTTGTAGAGGGCATCCTCACTGACCAACTCTCCCCGGCTCTTGTGAGTATTCAGGCTGCCGCTCCCTTTGAGCTTTATTTCTTTGCTATCCGCGACCAAGACCAATGAGGTGCCGGGAGCGATATTGATTAAGCCCGTTTCAGCCCGGGCTTCGTAGTGGACTTCTAAATAGTAGTCGAAATCCTGCTGATCTTTGAAGACCCTCGAAGCATTCAACCAGACCACCTCCCGAACATCTCCGGTGACTTCCAACAAATTGTCCGGAATGATGTCCGTTCTGAACCCGGTGAAGCGATCATAATGAGTGACCACATCAGGCGTGTTCGAGGTGGCGCACCCGGCGAGGAAACCGGCCAGGACCAAGGAAGCGAAGATAAATTTGCTCATAATAATCTTTCTCATAATAATGCGCGCGAATCGTCCGCGCCGCTCTTATCAAAACGTTAGCACGATCAGACCCGGTTCGAATAGAGCTTTGTGTATCTGACGAATATGTGGACTCCTCTTGCTCAATCTTTTTTCGAACCTTCCGCCGAGATCATCGCTCCGGCCTTGCTCGGACATTGGCTGATCCGCAACACGCCAGACGGGCCTTGCGGCGGTCCTATCGTGGAGACGGAAGCGTATTTGACGAGCGATCCGGCATCCCATGCGTATGCTGGCGAAACTTCCCGAAATCGAGTGATGTGGGGTTCACCCGGCCGCGCTTATGTCTATCTGATTTACGGCTATCACTTTTGCGTCAACGCTGTTTGCCGTCCCACTGGCACTGCAGAGGCCGTGCTCATTCGGGCGATTGAGCCCGCGTTGGGCGAAGAGCTGATGAGGAGAAACCGTTCCGTGAAGCACATCCTCGGGCTCTCCAATGGCCCCGCCAAGGTATGTCAGGCTATGGCCATCGATCGAGACTTGAACGGAGTGACTTTGTGCGATGCGGATTCGCCATTGTTTATTGGCTCAAACCCGGAAGTGAACCGTTTCCGGGAAACTCGATGGCCAATCGTTAGAACAACGAGGATTGGACTTACCAAGGCCGCGGACTCGCCGCTTCGCTTTTACCTCGAAGGCAGCCCGTTTGTATCTCGACGAGGCACCGGGAACAGGCTCAAGGGGCGAAGTGAATGAAGTCCGTGAATGTTTCCTTGGTGCCGGAGTTGGCCACTGTCCCATTGATGGGGTCAGCTTCCGATCAACTATCTTTTGCTCGCGAAGAGTTTTTCGCGACCCACCAAATAAAGCAGAAGAACCAGCAGCGCGAATGGAATCAATGAGAGAAGATCGGCGTGAGCTCCTTCGAAGAAGGGATTATGAGCTTTTGCCCAGTTCGTGAAGAAAACGTCCACTTGATCAAAAACTCCAGCCATGAAGGCAATGACGATCCCGGCGATAGCTCCTCCGGCAATGTAGCCCGATGCCATCAGAACCCCTGGACTCTTATCGCCTTCCTCCACGAGTTGTTCCTCGGTGAGATCCTCGTCGCGCAACTCGTGCCGGCGCTTGCGGTCCACCAGCCACCGAATCAGTCCGCCCATAAAAACAGTGCTCGATACGGCTAGCGGCAAATAAACTCCCACGGCAAAGGCGAGCGAAGGAATACCCGACATTTCGAGGACGACCGCTATCATGACTCCGAACAAAACAAGGCCCCATGGCAACTGGCGATCGAGAATGCCTTTGATGATGTAGGACATGAGAGTCGCTTTGGGGGCATCGAACTTTCGCACTTCGCTTCCATCCGGACGGGTCGTGAAGGTGCCGTTGATACCGGGGTCAACCAGATAGACGGCTTCGCCATCCTCATCCACTAAATATTTTCCGGCCGGACCGTTTGTGGCGCTCGTCTTATGCCAAACCTTATAGATTTTCAAATCGGCCTTCCCTTGTGGGCCATGAAGTTTGTCTGTCTCGGTCAAAACGGATGCGCTGGTCCGCAGGCCGGGGGCGACTTTCTCGATGGGCACATAGACCGTCGCCGCGTCATTTAACCGCAAAAGAATCGGCCCTAGAATCAAGGCTGAAGCAACCACTCCGATGAGCAAAGAAATCTGCTGTGATCTAGGCGTCGCACCCACCAGGAAGCCGGTCTTGAGATCTTGCGAAGTCGTTCCGCCGTTCGAGGCAGCAATGCAAACAATGCCGCCGACCGATAATGCCGTGACGTAATAGACTCCGCCCGTCCAGCCAACGATCAGAAAAATCAGGCATGTCAACAGAAGCGTGGCCACCGTCATTCCCGAGATTGGATTTGACGACGAGCCGATCTCACCCGTGAGCCGCGAGGAAACGGTCACGAACAAAAAGCCAAAAACGATAATCAACAGGGCACCCAGAAAATTCATGTGGAGCTTCGGGGCGAACATGATCACCACCACCAAGGCGAGGATGCCAATCAACACAACTTTCATCGACAGGTCGCGTTCGGTGCGAAGCACAGCGCCACGCACCCTCCCCGCTCCCCCCAAGTCATGGAGGCCAGCCTTCAGACCGTGCCAGATCGTCGGAAGTGATGTGAAAACGCTGATGATCCCGCCTGCCGCGACAGCTCCCGCCCCAATGTAAAGAATGTAGGCGCCGCGAATTTGGTTCGGTCCCATCTCACTGATGGGAACCGTTCCCGGCGCTAGAGCGACACCCATGCCTTCGCCGAAAAACTTAATCATCGGAATTAACACCAGATAAGCCAGGACTCCTCCGGCACCCATAATCGAGGCGATGCGCGGTCCAATGATATAACCGACGCCAAGCAGCTCAGGGGAGATTTCGGCCGAGATGGAACCTGCTTTAAACGGGACGCCAAAAACCTTTTCCGGCACATCTTTCCATCCTTTGAAGGCGACCATCAGACTCTTATACAGAAGGCCAATGCCGAAGCCGCCAAAGATCGTGCCTGCGCTTGTCCCACCAACTGCCTCCCTCAGTTGCGTCCCTTTCGAAGAATCCGACGCTGCTCGGATCGGCCCCTGAGAAGCGCCTGCTTTCAAAACTGCCGCGCACGCCGTGCCCTCCGGATATTTTAGCGAGCCGTGCTGCTGAACAATTAAAGCGCGACGCAGCGGGATCATCATCAACACACCGAGCAACCCGCCTAGCAGAGCCACCAAAAGGATGCGCGTCACTTCGAGGTCGAACCCGAGGATTAGGATGGCTGGCATCGTGACCCCCAGGCCGAAGGCGATGGATTCGCCAGCGGAACCGGCGGTCTGGACAATGTTATTTTCAAGAATCGTCGCGTCCTGGATACCCAGCTTGGAGAGCAATCGAAAAAGGGTGATCGAGATGACCGCAACCGGGATGGAAGCGCTGACGGTAAGCCCCACCTTAAGGACTAAATAAAGCGATGAAGCCCCGAATATCATTCCCAGAATTGCCCCGATAATCACGGCGCGAGGAGTGAACTCGGCCATCGTGGCGCTGGCAGAAATGTAAGGCTCGAATGGAGGAGTCGATGCCTGGCCGCGCTGCTTCAGATGGGTCTGCGTTGTCTCGGTGGCCATTACAATAAATCCGAATTAAGTTAGCGATTGATCGCCCCGTCTTGATGTCGTTCGCATTCGAGGCTCTGGAACTCCACCGCGCCGGACAAATCAAACCTTCGCCGGTTCGGGATGAATCCACGGGGCGCGATACGGGCGGCGCAACAGACGGTTCGCTTCGTCGTCTCCAATGATGCGGCATGCCGATGGATCCCAAGCCAGGCTTCGGCCAAGCTGCATCGATAAATTGGCCAGGATGCACGAGGTTGTCGAAATGTATCCCTGTTCAATGTCGGCCACCGGTTTGCCTCGCGTCGCGATGTTGGCCAGGAGGTCTTTCATGTGAACGCGAATGGCGGAGGCCACGTGCCGCTCAAGGTCCTTCTCGGTCTTGTCCTCAGGATATTTCTCGTACTCGAACAGCGGCTGACCTTTCATCGTCGATTCACTCTTTCCCTGAGGATAGAAATCGTATCCGTCCACGCCCGCCTTGAGCGTGCCTTTGTCACCATAGAAGATTGCCGCCCACGGATATTTCGGATCAGGCGCATCACCCCATGTGCGGTGCGTCCAGACAACCTCCACGTCGCCGAAGTTAAACGCGGCGGTCTGCGTGCCGGAAATGTTCGCCTTGCTATTCTTGTCCACAAGAATGCCGCCGGAAGAACTAACAGACTTCGGCCAACCGAGGTCCATCATCCACCGAACCATGTCGAGCATATGAATGCACATGTCGCCGATAATACCATTGCCATACTCCGTGAAGGCTCGCCAGCTCCGCGGATGAACGAGCTTGTTGTAAGGACGCATTGGTGCGGGTCCGGTCCACATCTCGTAATCGAGATTTTCGGGCGGAGTCGTGTCGGGTGGATTCTCTCGGGCGCGCATGTGGTAATAGCAGCAGATCTCAACGTGCGCTATCTTGCCCAGCTTACCTTCTTTAATGACACGATCGCGGGCTTCGATCAAATGCGGCGTGCTCCGCCGTTGCGTGCCCACCTGCACCACGCGCTTGTGCTTGCGCGCTGCGGCGAGCATCGCTTGCCCTTCGATGATGTCCACACTGATGGGCTTCTGCACGTAGAGGTCGGCCCCCGCTTCAGCCGCCGCGATCATGGCCAGCGCGTGCCAGTGGTCGGGCGTGGCGATCAGCACGACATCGAGATCCTTCTCCTTGAGCATTTCGCGATAATCGGCATGGGTGCGCGGCCTCTTTTTCGAAATTTGACGCGAGGCCACGAGGTCCGCCGCCTCACTGAGCATCCGCTTGTCCACATCACAAAGCGAAACGACTTCGACCGGTGCGATTTGAATTAAACGGAGCAGGTCGGCTTTGCCGTACCAGCCGGTCCCGATCAGACCGACGCGCTTCTTTTGATCGGCGAAGTCTGCGGCGTAGCTGGGAAGCGCTGACAGGGCGAGCCCGGCAGCACCGACGCGAAGGAATTTTCGGCGGTTCATAGTTCTCTTTTAAGCACAAGCCAGAGCCAAACGCAATCGGCATCATTGAATTCGCAAAGAGATTTGCGATGTCGGCCCGCGCGCTCCGGCTTAGCGTCCGACGAGGGTTGCGCCTTTGGCCAACGTCTTTCGCCTCCAAACTTTGTCGCTGGCGCAGGCGTAAAGCCATTCGAGGCCCGGTCCGCCAAACCCGACGCTCACGCAGGCTTTGTCGCTCGGCTTGCTGATAACTCCGCCCATCCGGCCTGTCGAATCAAACATCTGAATCCCCGCGTGGCTGGTGACGTAGTAACGGCTCTGGCTGTCGGTGGTCATGCCATCGCCACCGCTGTCTCGGCGGCCCACAGGCGTGCGAAGCTCCATGTAGCGCTCGCCCCATTGCAAACCGCCGTCCGCCGCGACGGCGTAGGCCCAAACATTCGTGCCGCCATATTCCGACACAATCAGCGATTGCTGGTCTGCTGAAAGGGAGATGCCGTTGGGTTTATTGATACCACCCACAGCGACGCGTGGACGGTCCGTCGCTTTCGCGGAGGTTGCCACCCTGATGACTTGCCCAGCGCCTGTGTCAGTGAAGTAAATCCAGCCAGCTTTCGACACGATCAGATCGTTCGGCTGCACGTCCGTGGCAATATCTGTAATCTGTTTCGAAGCCGGGTCAATGGCGACGATTCGCTTCTTTTCATCTTTCGGCCCACCCAACGTTCCCTGAGTCGCCGCGTAAAGGCGTCCGTCCTGACCAAACTTCATGCCGCTAATCTTGAGTCCGTTTGAGAGCCACGGTGAAACTTTGCCGTCAAGACCGACGCGATAGAGAACACCCTTCGGCAAATCACTGAAATAGAAATTGCCTTCGGCGTCGCCGCACGCGGCATCGGTGAAGCCGTACCCCTGACCGATCATTTCCCAGCCACCTTCGTTGGGTAGAATTTTCGAGAGCGCTTCGTCACCGCCCAGATTGTATTTCGTCAACGGCGCTGGAGACAAAACCTCGGGCCGCCAAAGCCAGCGCAATGAATCGGGCAGAATGACACCGCCGTGTTTGCCGCTGTGCGCGCCATCGCCAAACTCGAAGCGATAATCATAACCCGAGAAACGAAGCGCCGAGGCCATTTGTTGATTCGCGAGCGGCCAATCGCCAGCACGGTTGTTCAGATCAGCGGCGCCGTCTTGCAGAAAGATGCGGAGTGGCTTGCGCTCCGTCTTGCGAATGAGCGCGGGATAGACATGGCCACCTCGGATATTGGTGAAGCTGCCGATGTGAGAAAGGATCTTTCGAAAGTAGTCGGGCCGCTCCCAGCCTGCGGTAAAGCCGCAGATGCCGCCCGAGCTCATACCGCAAATGGCATGGAGGTTTGGATCAGCCGAAAGATTGAGCTGGTAAGTTTTGGTGATGTGAGGAATCAGCTCGTCGATGAGGAATCGCGCGTAGGCATTTCCGAGGGAATCGTACTCGACACTGCGATTGTTGCGGTCGCCCCATCCGTCCGCTTTGGGCGCACCGTCACCGCGATGACCAGGATTGATGAACACGCCGATCGTCACCGGCATTTCGCCCCGATGAATCAGATTGTCGAGCACGATGGGCGCACGCATCTCGCCGTTGGTGCCCACGTAGGCGTGCCCATCCTGAAAAACCATCAAGGCAGCCGCCCGCGTTCCGTCGTACTGAGCGGGAATGTAGAGCCAGCAATCGCGTTGGGTGCCGACGAAGTTGGTGGAATTAGCGAACGCGAAGTGCTCGATCCGACCGCGCGGCACGCCTTCCTGCGGCATCGAGTCCGCGCCTAGTTTGGAGTCGTCAGCGGCACGCAGCACCAGCGGCGCACAGAGAAGGAACAATGGGAGGATAGGTTTGAACATAAGAGCAATGGGTTTGAGAACTGAAGAGGGTCGCGATGGAAGCGAAATGTTTTCTCGTTTCTTGAATTGTCGGAACACATGCCTTTGATAAAGGAGATCGCCTCGGAAGACAACCCTCAGTGTCAGCGGCTGACTCAGTGCGAAGGCACCACATCGTCGCATTGAACGGGGACGGCCAGTTCCACACCTGGACCGCTCGACCGCGACTTCAAGCATTACCGGAGAGTGATTTCAAAGGATCGCTTCTGGCGCTTCGGCATGGGCAAGCCCGCCAAAGCGTTTGTAGACGGGAGAAACGTTTGCCAAGCGGAAATCAGGCAGTAGGATACGCGATATGGAAGCCGTCGAAGAACGAGTGGATTCGTTGGAGAAGATTTTCGCGCAATTTATGACCCGCTCCGAACGCAACTCTGCGGATCACAAAGCGCGAATGGACCAATTCGAACGCGAGGCGCGCCAGCACACGCTGGAAATGGCGCACATCGCCGAACGCTTCGGCCGGTTTGCCGAGGACATTGTGGCCCCGAACATTCCGCGACTGGCCCGCGAAGTTTTCGGCATCACCGAACTTCAGTTTTCCGCACAGCGCGTGGAGAAACGCCATGCTCGGAACTCCGCCCGGTTCCGCGAGTTCGACATGATCCTGGCCGGTCAGGGGAAGCTGATCGTCGTGGAAACCAAGGCGACGCCCCGACTTAAGTACATCGAGGACTTCGCGGAAATGCTGAAGGAACTCCCGGAATATTTTCCCGAGTGGAAATCGCATGCAGTGATTCCGATTTTTGCCAGCATGGCGATCAGCCCTGACTTCGTGAAACGATTGACGCGGCTTCGGATCTACGCCCTGGCGCTGGGCGATCGCACGATGGAATTGCTCAATCTGGGCGAGGTTTCCGCCAAACGAAATTGACGGCTCCACCCGTTGAACCTGGAAAAAGCACTTGAGCCGCAAAAGAACGCATAGATCGCAAAGACAGAGGGGTTTTTGCAACCAGGCTCCTTCGCCCAACGGGTGAGTTTCGAGAGCCTCCATCTTCTCTTCTTTTTTGAGTTCTTTGCACTCTCTTGTGGCTAATCAACTGCCGGATTTAGGGTCAAAGGTTTCATCCAAATCTACCCACCTCGACTCTGAAATCCGGACTCGCCCAGCGTTGGCGGAGGATGAATCCGTGTGATGTTCAAGAAACCAGTCCGCAAGCCGCCTGTCAGCAATTCTCATTATGGCTGAATTGCTGGAGAAATGGGCTGTTTTTGCAATTGCGACGACTGCGAACGAGGGTGGCTAGAATGGTTGGGAGTCGAAAAACCTAGGGATTTTGAGCGGCGGTGTCCGGTTTCAGACACAAGCGGACTCAAAGAACAGGCTGCAAATCCACAAGATATAAGGGAAATCTGAGCGAAATTGCCATAATGAGAATTGCTGG
>SIBE01000089.1 GCA_009695265.1 Pedosphaera sp.
ACCATGCGAACCACCATGAGGTCGCCGGCATGGACGTCGAGAGCGAGTTTAATTTGCCGAAAGGGAGGCGGCTGAGTTGGTGGAGCCTCAGGGAGAGGATCTACTGCAGTGAGAACTGGCAACGGTGGGTCCGATGCCACGCTTAGAGAGGTTAAGAATTAGGATGTCTTTTCATGGGGAGAGGTCTAACTTCAACTTTGTTCCGAGCGGCCGCTAGCTCTCATGCCATCTATCAATATCAATGAAAATAATTTACCTTATTTTGAATCTTTATTCACTTTTCTATAAATTAAAACTTAATAAAAATGGCCTATAACAAATCAAGCAGTTCTTTTATTTAATATATTGAAAGGATAATCATGTATTACGTTTATTATTTAAGAAATTCACTTGAAAAAGATAGTGAAGGTAAAGACAAAGTAATTTATGTAGGCAAAGGAACGGGAAACAGGCTAAATTGTCATGTCAGATTCGTCCTTAATGGCTATAATAACAGAAAAGATCATTATCTTCATAATAAAATAAGGAAAATCTATGCCCGTGAGGGTAAAGTATCAGCAGAAAGAATTTATGAAACTCCGTGTGAAGAGAAAGCTTTTGCAAGAGAAGTAGAAGAAATCAGAAGAATTGGTCATCCAAAGTTATGCAATATCGCTTTCGGTGGAGAAGGAGCAGTTCTTTACGATTATAGGTGTTTAAATACTTTTAAAGAAATTGTTCTTTCTAATGAAGACAGAGTATTATTGAAACATTCATATGGAAGAAGTCCTTCTGAATGTAGAAGTGCAGCATCTAACAATAAACCATCAAGAAGAATCCCGGTTGCAGCGACAATTATTTATGAAACTTTTCCTGAAGCAGTGAAAGACATTGTTTCTAAAGAAGATCCTTTACCCTATGTGTTTCAGGTAATCCCATTAACAGAAGTTATTGTTTTAATTCAATATAACATACCCAATTATCATTAATCGCGGAGCGTCAAAAAACCGAATGCTTATCATTCGCACTCCACAAGGCGGTTGCGCGGTCGATCGTTCCATCGTCGTCTCAGCAGACCGTCATTCAACAAAGCACTCCGCCAGAATCGCGATTAATCGGAGATCCGCCCGGAATGACGTGCCACGGTCAATTGCTAAAAAACCATTGCCGTTAAAAGGGACAGGAGCATTCTAGTAATGGTGACAGGTTCGTCCGAGGTCTGTGCCACTCTTCCTGCGGCAACGCGCGAAGGTCTTTTGTGACCAACAATTCTAACCAGTTGACACCGAGAACAACGCGGCTCAGCCGCCGCCGTGCTCGCTTTTACAGTTCTGCCGGCGCGACACTCGTCGCGCTGCTCGTGACTGAAATCGTCCTGCGCGTATTCCCGACCGCCGGCATCTATTTTCAGATGCGACGCGTTGTTCAGCAATACTGCACCCGCCCGAATGTTCAAACGCAATACTCGAACCGTGAAGATTTCACCGGCAATTTTGCCACGAGCGAATTCAACACTGCCATACGAATCAATCACCAAGGGTTGCGCGACCGGGAGCGACCATACGAGAGGCCCGACCAGGGAAAACGCGTTTTAGTTCTTGGGGATTCATTCGTGTTCGGCTGGGGCGTCGAGTCCGATCAAGCGGTATCGGCTCAGCTTGAACGGCAGCTGAGCAGCGTCGAAGCTATCAACGCAGGATGCTCGGGCTGGAGTACGCGGCAAGAGTGGGATTTCCTTCGGGTCGAGGGGATACGGTACCGTCCAGACCTGGTGTTGCTCTTCTTTTGCGAAAACGATCCGGCCGAGAACGACGTGAAGTATCAATTCTTGGACGGCAGCTTGCGGCTTCAGGCGGACACCGACGGAATCAAGGCCAGGCTGAGAAGGTTGCTGGTGAAAAACTCAGCGCTTTGCGCGCTCGCCTATGGTGCGATCAGCCCCCTGCTGAGCCGGCCAACCGGACCGAAGGTCGCTGGAAAAGATAATTCGCAATGGCAGTCGGAAGCAGAATTGTTGCGCGCGATGGGAGAATTCTGCCAGGCGGCTCGCACTCAGTTGGCAATTGTCTATATACCTTTGAAAGGCCCGGATCGACGGCCGCAGCCGGGGCCGTACTTTGCTCGCCTTTCGGCCGTCTGTGCGCGTCTGAAAATTCCATTTCTCGACCTCGCCCCTGCACTGTTGCAATCCAGCTCGACGGCTCCTGTATATTATCGTTTGGACGACCACTGGACCGCCGCCGGCCACCGGGCCGCCGCCGAGGCAACCGTAGCGTTCATCAGGAGTCAGTCGCTGCTCCGCTAGCCCGGATATTTCATGCCATTTCGTCGCGAGACGCCGCCAGCCGGCCTCGCAGCAAGTCGTAGCAGAAAAGGTAATCGCGGAGCGTCAAAAAACCGAATGCTTATCATTAACTCCGCTCGGGCGTATTCCTGATTGTCGCTTTTTTTTTTGAACCTTTGGCGGGCTAAAAATACAGTGTTGCAAGCAACGTAACATGCATTGCGGTCATTATGAAAAAGTCTGTCTGTATCAAATTGGCTTTTGTCATCTGCTCCACGCTGATTTGTCTTTTCATGCTGGAAATCACGCTTCGCATTCTTGGCCGTCACGATGAAGACGGCAATCGCTGGTTTCGTTGGACGAGACTTAAGCCATATCATCTTCCCGTTAAGCGGGTCACACGTATGGTGGGTGAATACGAGGCTGCCCATTCGCGTGCGGCCATCATTTATGATGCCGAGCTCGGCTGGTCACCACAACCCCGGCACGATGGGAACAACACTCCGAGTTTTATGTTGGTTTCGATTAATGTCGATCGAGGACAACCGAAAGACCGACTGCGCATCGCGCTGGTTGGCGGTTCATACACCGCTGACTCCTTTGAATCTGGATGGTGGCGTGCGCTGGAGAACACTTTGAATGCCGCGGGAGTCAAGGCTGAGGTTTTGAATTTTGGCGTCGGTGGCTATTCCATGGATCAATCTTTTCTCCGATGGCGCAAAGACGTTGCGGCTTATCATCCTCACATCGTCATTTTCGGGTTCTGCCGCGTATACTGTGACTTAAATCTCAACCTGCTGCGTATGCTTAAAGAGCCGGAAACCGGCATTCCTTTCATGAAACCACGATTTTTTGTTGAAGGTGACTAGCTCAAACTGGCCAACACCCCGACGCCTTCGCCAAAAGAACTGCCCAATATTGTCTCTCATTTTGGCGAATGGTCCCTCGCTCGAAATGATCATTATTTCAAGACGGAAGATTTTCAAAATTCCCTGTGGCGGCACAGTTGGTTGCTCGCGTTCATTGAAGCCCGCCTTAGGCATATGTCAGATCGTGCCGAAGGGGAAGTTCTCCGCCAAAATGACGGGGAAGCGGCGCGGCTGGCCATAAAAATGGTCAGCCAATTCAAACACGAAGCTGAAACGGCGGGCAGCCGGTTTTACGTCGTGCATTTGCCTTCAGAACGTGACTTGCTAGCGCTTCGAGACACCGGAACCTTCCCATTCGCGGATCTGTTCGTGGAGTTGAACCGTGTCGCCACGGTTATCAAACCCGAACGTGCGATGCTCGAGGTCACACGCGGCCACAAATTGGATCATTTTTTCCATGACGGACATTACACCACCAATGCGTTTCCCCACGTCGTTGGGACAATCGTGGCGGAAGCGCTACTCGCCAGTCCGGACGTGGAACGGTTTCGTGGAAACAAATAACGGCAACCATTTCAGGATGTTTTTGAGGGCGAAAAAAGGATGCCGCAAATTTTTGGACACCACGAAGCAAATCGTCACCGCCTTTGAACCTTATGCGGGTTTCAATCCTGCGTTGCTAGTCAATGCCACCGGTGCCGAACGTGCAGCAGCCAGGCAGGCCTGGGAATCCCGCCACAAGGTGCTGATCAGCGAACTGGACACACCGCTTCGCTGATTATTTAATCCACTGTTCTGTGCGGAGAGTTGCGTTAATCTTCCCGGCCATCAATTCATTCGCCTTGTCGTCCGGATGCGCGTCTTCGGGGGAGGCCCAGAATTGTTTCGGGTCGCCGCTCGCGGGGAATGCGTCAATCAGGTCGAGCACTTCCACGCTGTTCGTCGCGCCGACCCCGCGGATGAGGTCGTCTATGTGCTTGAATTCATAATCGCCGGACAAACTGTGCAGTTCGGGAATGAGGACGATCTTCAGCGGAATTTTCCGTGTCGTACAGATTTGCGCAAGTTCGGCAAAGGCGGCCTGCGGTTTTTTCCAGCCGGGTTGTTCCGGCGCGTAAAGGCCGTTGTAATATTCCTTGTAGGTCTTGTTCGCGCCGATGTTGCGCAGCAGGCTGTCGAATTGCGACGTGAGCCAGACGTAGCCCTAGGAATGGTAGGCGATCCAGTTGCGGCTGGGCCTGGGCGTCGGCTCGGCGTCGTTGATATACCAACCGATGAGGATCATGTCGGGATTCAGCTCAAGCCATTTGTCCTTGAGCGCCGCGACTTCCTGCGCCGTGTTGTAATTGCCGATGCCCGTGTTGATGACCTCGTAATGTTTCCACTGTGGCGACGGCGGATTCGCGTTGAAGGATTTTTCCAGCAGGAGCGGATAGGTCTTCTCCGTGTGAACGCCCCAGCCGAACGTCGTTGAATCTCCCAGCACGACGACGCGATACGTCCCGGGCGGTTTGCTGGTGGAAATCTCGTGGTTGCGCAGGCCGAGCGAATTGATCTGCACGTCCGCGCCGAGCAGGAACGCACGGGAATTCGGGCGATGCTGGTGCGACATCTCCGGGTCGGGCGCGCGCATCTTCAAGGTCTTGGCGTATTTCCACATCTCAAGGCCGAAGTGCATCGTCGGCTTGCCGTAAATAATACGCGCAAAGATCTCGATGCCGACGAGACAAACCAGCAGCATGAAGACTGCGGGAATGATTCTGGCGAGTAGGCGCAGGTGGCGTTGACGGTTTGGATTCATCGCAGATTTTGAACGCAAATCTTGGCTGACAGATTGGTTGATTTACAAGTTTGTTTTCAGCTAGACTAATCGTGTGTCTAAAATCCTCGGCTTATCAGCATATTACCACGACAGCGCGGCGGCGTTGATTGTGGACGGCCAGCTTGTGGCGGCGGCGCAGGAGGAGCGCTTCACGCGCAAAAAGCACGACCACAACTTTCCGAAAAACGCCGTGGATTACTGTTTGCGCGAGGCGAAAATCCAGCCGGAAGATCTGGACTACGTCGTGTTCTATGACAAGCCGCTGCTGAAATTCGATCGGCTGCTCGAAACGTATCTTGCCTTCGCGCCGGTGGGCTTGCGCTCGTTCCTGATGGCGATGCCGCTCTGGCTGAAAACCAAACTGCATCTGCCGAAGGAGATTCGCAAATCTTTGGATGGTCGCTTCAAGCAGAAAATTGTTTTCACCGGCCATCACGAATCGCACGCGGCCAGCGCATTTTTCCCGTCGCCGTTCGACGAGGCGGCGATTCTCACGATGGACGGCGTCGGCGAATGGGACACTGCCAGCATCGGCATCGGGCGTGGAAATAAAATCCAGCTTCTCAAGAAGCTTGAATTTCCGCACTCCATCGGTTTGCTTTACAGTGCCATCACTTATTTTTGCGGCTTCCGCGTCAATTCGGGCGAATACAAGCTCATGGGTCTCGCGCCCTACGGCGAGCCGAAATACGTGGATTTGATTCTGGAAAAGCTGATTGACCTCAAGCCCGACGGTTCGCTGGCGATGGACATGAAGTATTTCAACTATTGCCAGGGCCTGACGATGACGAGTCCGGCGTTCGACGAATTGTTCGGCGGCCCGCCGCGCAATGCCGAGTCAATGATTACGCAGCGCGAAATGGATCTGGCGGCCTCGATCCAGAAAGTCACGGAGGAGGTCGTGCTGCGGATGGCGCGTCACGCTAAGGAGATCACCGGCGCGAAATATATCTGCCTCGCGGGTGGCGTCGCGCTGAATTGCGTGGCCAACGGCGTTTTGCTGCGCGAAAAGATTTTCGACGACATCTGGATTCCCGCGCCGGCGGGCGACGCGGGCGGCGCGCTCGGTGCGGCGATGTTCGTGCATTTTCAGTTGCTGGAAAACGAACGAAAACCGGACGGCTCGGACGCGTTGATCCGTGGCTCGTTGCTCGGCCCGAAATTTTCCAACGAGGAGATCCGCGCGTTCCTAGATTCAAAACAGATCAAATATCATTTCGCGCCGAACGAGGGCGAATTGCTCCGCAAAACCGTGGCGGCGATGCTCGACGAAAAGGTCGTCGGCTGGTTTCAGGATCGGATGGAATTCGGCCCGCGCGCGCTGGGTGCGCGCAGCATCATCGGCGATTCGCGCAGTGCGAAGATGCAGTCGCAGATGAACGTGCGCATCAAGTTCCGCGAAAGTTTCCGCCCGTTTGCGCCGAGCGTGCTGGCCGAGGATGTTTCCGCCAGCTTTGAACTGGACCGCGAATCGCCCTATATGCTGCTCGTCGCGCCGGTGCGGAAGGAATTACGCTGCGAACTGAGCGAGGAGCAGCAGCGCGCGATGCTCGACCCGGATTTGCGCAAGCGCGTGAACGTGAAGCGCTCGACGATTCCGGCCATCACGCACGTGGACATGTCCGCACGGATCCAGAGCGTGGACGAAAAGCGCAACGGGCGCTATTACCGGCTCATCCGCGAATTCAAGAAGCAGACGGGCTGCGGCGTCATCATCAACACGAGCTTTAACATCCGGGGCGAGCCGATCGTCTGCACGCCGCAGGACGCATACCGCTGCTTCATGGCGTCGGACATGGACGTGCTGGTGCTGGAGAATTGCATCCTTTACAAGACCGACCAGCCGCAGCAGGACGAAAAGGAAAAACAAAAATACGTCGGCAGTTTCTCTCTGGATTGATTTATGATGAACCCGTTTCAAGACGTGAATTGGAATCCCGATGTGCCGGAGCGGCGCAAGTTTGCCGTCAGCCTCATCATCGGCTTTCCGGTCATCGCCGTCTTGTTTGGCACCGTCACCTTTCTGGCGAAGCAGCCACATGCGTGGAAGCCGTTTTTCCTGTGGCTTGGCGTCATCGGGATGGCCATCGGCGTCGTGCTGTGGCTGCTGCCGCAGATCGCCAGGCCGTTCTACATGGTCTGGTATTTCTTCGCCTGCTGCATGGGCATCGTCATCGGGAATGTCCTGTTCGCCCTGTTCTTTTATCTCATTTTCACGCCGATGGGCTTGTGCCTGCGGTTGCGCCGAAACAAGGCGATTACGAAAGGTTTCGACAAGGCGCAAAAAAGCTACTGGCGCGACGCAGAAAAGTCAGTTGATTTGGAGCGTTATTACAGGCAGTTTTGATTGCAAAGCTTATGGAATACGACAAGCGCACTGAATTTGAAAAAACCGGCGAACAGAAAGACATCGGACTATTCGGCGAGTTTGTCGGCATGATGAAGCAGAACGGAAAATACTGGCTCATCCCTATTATTCTGATTTTGCTGTTGTTCGGCGTGCTGATCATCCTCGGCTCAAGCGCCGCCGCGCCGTTCATCTACACGCTGTTCTAAGAGCCCGTACGAAAACTCTCGTGATATAGGCCGGCGGATCGAAGTTCGTCATAACCCAAAGAAATCATCGGATAATCGTGCATTTGTGTTGACTACGTCCCCGGCCTGAATTGGCCATTTCTCCGCGGTAGCGGGTGTCAACGCGATGATAAATGCCGCCTACGATACCGATCTCACCGACGAACAGTGGTGCAAACTCAAGGGACTCCTTCCCAAGTCCAAGAAGACCGGCCGGCCCCGCACCTCGTAGGGTCAATAAACTCGAACTCGCCTTTTTTCAACGATTTACAGGGGATCCAGAGGTTGCGCGTCAGCCGTGGCCTCGGTTAAGTCTCCTGGGTGAATTGCAAACGAATGCCGGCGTACCTCTCCGGTTCGGTGGATCAGGAGCTCCTCCTGTGCCACGAGTCGTTGGTGGCGGAGGCCCGGATTCTCAAGAACCAGTTCACGGGGCGTGAATCATTTCGACGCGGAGCGAAATCACTAGAGCGAGGGCAACCTCATCCTGTTTCCAGTGCGCGAGGATCGGATCGGCAGGGCGTGAGCCAACGGGGTCAGATCTATACAGTGGACAATTGAACGGCGGTTGGAAGGGTGGCGGCATGGCTCGGCCGCTGTGCATCGGTGTCCCTGGTGCCTGGTATCACGTGATGAGCCGGGCAACGGCGGGGACGCGGTCTTCTGCGACGACACCGATGGCCAACGGTTCCTTGGGCGGGTTTCCGAGCTGCCGGGCCGCTTCTCCCTGGAGGTGCATGCCTTCGTCCTGATGCGGAACCGCTACCACCCGCCGCTCCGCTGCCGGCTCGGCAACCTCAGCGCAGCCTTGGGTTGTTTGAACCAGAGCTACGCCAGCCGGTTCAACTGGGCCCGCCGTCGCCAGGGGCACGTCTTTCACGGACGGTTCAAGGCCGTGCTTCTCACCGACGAGTCCGCGTTGGACGAGGTGGTTCGGTTCCAGGCGGATCTTCTTCTGGGGCTCCCGTGGCTGACGATGACCGATCGGCAGGGCGCCTGGGGGCGGGACGCCGTGTTGGCGGTGGCCACGCGCCACCTCGGCTGGCGACTGAGCCGGATCCATGCAGTCGACGTGGGTGGCGGCGGCCCAGGCGGTTCGCCGACTCGGGCGTCGCTACGAGAAGAACAAGCCCTGCCGGGCTTTGGTCGAGGATCTCCAATGCCAAATGTCAAAAAGAGAGATCTGACCCCGTTGGCTCTCCATTGGCATAACAAAAAGCCCTTTTTCGGGTTGTTGGAAACTCCCGACGTGCCTTGTGTCGCTGGATTCGACTGAGCAAACTAGCGTGAAATAGATCAAATCGAGAAACCGATGTCCTATCTGTAATCGCATGGAACCGTCCTGTGGCATTTGCAAATCCGGCAACATCGAACGTGTGCCCTACGACAATCACGAGAGGAAACTCAACCTCTACGTGGTCAAACATCACGTGGGTGCCTGGCTGGCTGGCGCTGGGCTCGGCACTGGTTGGCTGAAGCAGCGTCTTCTGTTCACTCCTTCCAAAAACATTCTCCATTGCTTGGCCTGTGGCTATGGAAGGTACGAGCGCACTTTCGAGGAAGGCGAGCTGGAGTGTTACTATAGGAGGCGTTACTCGTTGGCCGGTGGCCTGCCGAAAGAGGCCTGGGACGACTTTGATTATGTGGTCGGACACGCAAAGACACAGGGCCAATGGGCGTTCGTCTCGCGCCACCTTCCCGTTTCCGGGGGATTCAAAATGTTGGACATCGGAGCGGCCGCCAGCCGCATGTCGCGGTTGGCGAAGGATCATTTTGGCGGACGTGTTGAATGCTCGGTGATAGAGCCCGGCGATGGCTGGCTGGAATACTACCGCCACCACGGCATCGAGTTGGCCGGTCGCTTCTTTCCGTCGGACCTCGGGGGGGAATACGATTACGTTCACACTTCCCACTGGCTGGAACACGTGGAGCACCTGGAGCCGGTGTTGCATGCGTTGCGGAAGAGCACTGCCGCGGGCGGGCTCTGTTTCATTGAGGTGCCTAACTGTGATGCGACCTATTTTTCTCGTTCCTTCCCGGACAGTCCGCACATCCATTTTTTCACTTCCGCCTCGCTGACGGCCGCCATGAGGCAGCACGGTTTCGAGGCAGTCCAGGTGACTGAATGTGCCATGGTGAACTCGGAATACCATGGTTACCGCTGCCGCACCGCTCTCCTCACCGCTGAAGAACAGCGGACCGCCGAGATCCTGGAGGCCTCCGTCGAACAGGTGCGCGGAGGCAACCTTTTGCGCGCCCTTTTCCGCGCCATTGCCTGATTCTTGCCGTCCACCCCATGTAATCTATGCCACCAAGCACTGATATTGCGCGACAGGACAGGCCGAGGCTGCTGCTCCTGATTGACCTGATTCCGCGGTCGCGCCGGCCTTGGGAAGCCTGGCTGCTCGGTCTGGCCGGCCAATTGCGGACGCAGGGTGCCGAGCTCGTGCTGGTGATCACGGGGCCGGCTCCGGAGTGGTTTCAAACCGAGTTTCACGACGCGGGAGGTCAACTCGCCTGCTGCGAATCCCTGCGCAATCGTTTCGACGCCCAAGCCGCGGCCGAGTTGGTGCACCGGTTTCAGCCGGTGGTCCTTCTGTTGATGTTTTATCCCATGCTGGCTTCGAAGGTGTTGCGGCTAACCTTCCGTCATCCGGTCAAACATGCCTTTTACATTGATCAAAGCTCCCTGGAAGTGCCGGTACGTTCGGGCATCGCCAAAATGTTGGTTTGGCTCAGAGGTCGAATCGGTGCCCGATGCTATCGCAAGATCATTACCGTGTCTGACTTCAATGCGGATCGTCTGCGCCAACGTTTGGGCATCCCCGCCTCGCGCCTGGTGCGCATCCACAATGGTGTGGAGTTGGATCGATTCAAAAATCCGCCGGTGTCCGCGCCGGAAACTGCGAGACCCTTTTTCTATGCCGGCCAGATCGCCGACTACAAGGGCGTGCCGACGCTCATCAAGGCCTACGCTCAAGTTCGAGCGGTTCGGCCCAACGCTCCGCCGTTGTTCCTGGCGGGTGAGGGGCGGATGCGGCAGAAGTTGACCGACGAGGTGGCCGCGATGGGTTTTTCGGGGCACATTCACTTCCTGGGGCAGGTGGGTGACGTGCCCGAACGGATGATGTCCGCTTTATGCTCCATCATACCCAGCGAGTGGGATGAAGCGAGCGCCTTTTCTGCCATTGAAGCGATGGCTGCGGGGCGGCTCGTAATTGCCTCGGATGCTGGATCACTCCCAGAGTTGCTCGGTGGCCTCGGCCGATTGTATCCCCGCGGGAACGCGGCGGCATTGACTGCGTCCCTGGTCGGCTTGCTGGATTCCAGCCCGGCGGAATTGGACGCCGCCGGAGCGGCGTTGCGATCGCGGGCACAGGCGGAATTCGGGATGGAAAAAATGATCGAATCCTACCTGAGGGTTTTGCGGCCCTGCTTGAGAAGTACGTAAGAAACCTCCGATCGTTTGGTATGCACGAGATCCGATTTCTGCCTTGGACGTCTCCGCGGAGGGGGGCCAGAGCCAATGTCCCAAGTCGAATGAGACTCGCAGGTGAACGTGCCTCCCTTCGTTGGATGCCGTAGCGTGTCGCTTCGGTCGCCGCTGCTCGGCCCGGCAAAAGGGATACCAAGA
Source organism: Pedosphaera sp. (assembly GCA_009695265.1). Lineage (GTDB taxonomy): Bacteria > Verrucomicrobiota > Verrucomicrobiia > Limisphaerales > SIBE01 > SIBE01. The sequence goes on from SIBE01000089.1 coordinate 11,163, forward strand.
GCCATGGGTGAATTTCGATTCCCTGCAGAACTACCCCAGACTCAGAGTTTTTATCGATTTAGGGTCGGTCTGGGGCGGTAGTGTTTTAGGGAGGATGTGTTTGGTGGTGGGTTGGCGACCTTTGAAGTTGATCGTCTTCCTCATTGCCCTGCGTGGGGATCTGCCCACTGTAGTGTCGGCGTGTCTAGTATTTTGGAATCGACAGTTCCGGCGAAGGAAATCCTTTCGGCAACCCTTGGGGACGCGTCGCTGCGCCTTCCGGAGTTGCTGGCGCCGGCGGGAGATTGGGAGTGTGTGCGGGCGGCGGTGGAGAATGGGGCTGACGCGATTTACTTTGGCCTCGACCGATTCAACGCCCGAATGAGGGCGAAGAATTTCACGGAGGCCGATCTGCCGGCGCTCATGGAGTTTCTCCATCGCCGTGGCGTTCGTGGCTACGTGACGTTTAATACGCTGGTATTCACTGAAGAACTTCCCGCGGCTCGCGATTATTTACGGAGCTTGATCGCCGCGGGAGTGGATGCGTCGATTGCTGACGGTGTTGGAGGGGCCAAAATGATCGGTCTCTTGCCCACGACCACGATCTTCCTGGCGACCGCCCCCACGGATTTACGCAAGGCCTACGACGGGCTTGCCGTGCTGGTGCGCCAAAGCCTGGGTCAAGACCCGCTCCGTGGCAGTCTCTACGTGTTCTGAAATCGCCGACGAGATCGGATCAAGATCCTTTTCTGGGAAGATGCCCTTCGATTTTGATCCGTGCCATTCTCATAATGTCTTCTTAACTGATTTCAGATCAACCCTCAAATCGCTAATCGCGGAGCGTCAAAAAATCGAATGCTTATCATTAAAATTCGTTGCTATTGCCTTTTCAAAAAATGCAGGTAGTACCGCCAAGGAAAAAAATTTAATAGCTATTCACGAATACAACAATGTTACCGGTGAAATTAAAATGCCTGCAATAAGTAAGTTACATAATGGTACTGTTTCTGATGATATTTTGTTTGCCCCAGATGACAGCTATCTAATAATTTCTGATCAGGGAAACCACGCAGTAAATTTTCATTCGTTTGATAAAACGTCAGGCACATTAGAAAATGATTATTTTTTTCAATTAAAAAACCCAGAAGCAAAACTTAGTTTTAATCATGGAATGGGGCTATCAACAAACAAAAAATATCTTGCCGTTGCTAATTACGGCACCGATACCTGTAATATCTATCAAATTGCTCAATAGTACCTTTGAAGGCACAATGACGTATGACAAAAAAATGGAAAAAATGTTGAAAACAGTATCGCATCGCTTTATCTACCTTTCACTCGCATTGTTCATTGCATATCCAGTCCAAGCAGGTGTCGAATTACAAAAGTTAGGATCATCCTATGGCGGATGGACTGTTCCTCTTGATCTTGAACTCGAACGAGCGGTCCGAATAAACCGTGATGATGACGGGCAGCATCAGGCCTTTGGTGTCCGGGCCAGCGGTTTTGTCGTTGAATTGCTTCACGAACATGCCGATATTGACGCCGTGGGCACCGAGAGCGGGGCCGACCGGCGGTGCCGGGGTGGCGCTGCCGCCGGGGCACTGAAGCTTGGCGTATGCAGTGACTTGTTTGGCCATTTCAGGATACTCGTAAACGATTTATGGTTTGCTTTTTTATGACGAGCCTTCGTGGCGTCCAGTGGCAATTCTCCAGAATCATGACCGAAGTCGGCCATAAATCCATGAAACGCACTTGTGATTCGAAGACGACTTTCCACAATTACGATGCATGAGACTGACGCCGTTCCGAGTTAGTGTGAGGCTTTTCGAAATGATTGGCACGTTCAAGTCGATCGTTCGACGAGTCCTTCCGTCACGTTGGGGGGGACGACTGCATGCGTGGAATACCCGTCGGGGTATCCGCTCTTACAACGCACACGTTGTGGAACATCGCTACGGATCAGGGACTTTCAAAGTGATGCTCGCCGACGCCCTGGGGCAAGGCTGGTACGACAACGACTGGAACGAACTCCCGGAAATCACGGAGTTGCGGAAAATAAAACTGATACCAGGATCTCAAGTTTTTGATTTCGGTGCCCATCAAGGAGTCGTGGCCATGATGTTTGCGAGGGAAGTGGGTGTGTCAGGGAATGTGATTGTGGTAGAATCGAGTCGGCGCAACGCCGACATCGCGGCCCAGAACGCGACTCTCAATGGGTTTGCAACGATTGAAGTTGTCCACGCGGCCGTTGCCGACAAGGTTGGCACAATTGTCTTCAATGAAAGCCTTAACGGACAAATTGACGATGGCTCTGGCTCCTTCGGACAAGTCGTCGTGCCGAGCGTCACCGTCGATTCTCTCATGGAGAAATATGGCCAGCCTGATGTTGTCATCCTCGACATCGAAGGAGCGGAATGCATGGCGTTATCCGCGGCCGGATCGGCTCTTGCCAGCGATGTCGATTTCTTCGTCGAGGTCCATGTCGGCCATGGGCTGGAAAAGCTGGGCGGTTCGGTGGAGAAAGTTCTTTCTTACTTTCCTGCTGATCAGTATTCGCGGCTCGGCCGTGCTGAAGCCGATACTGCGTTTCGTCCCCTGACCGCGAACGATCCGCTGTTTCTGGATCGTTTTTTTCTGATCGCCCGGCGTCACAAGTGATTTCGCCCCTGGCATCCAATTCGAGCTACCACAGAAAATCGTTTGCACATCTGTCAACATTTTAGACGCTCGCTGCGGTGAAGCCTTCCGCACTTGTGATTTGACACTAAAGAGTTGCTAGTGTTGGTGCAGAGTTGGCGTTTTCCGCTTCGCCAATTCATTTCCGCGCAGCGTCGATTCGTCAGGGATGCCCGATGCTTGCGATCTCGCCGAAAATGGAATTGACCCGGACCCCGATTCCAGGGCATTCGTCGATGATCCAGCGTTTGCTTAGCACTTTCATCCTCCCAGCCGATGGCTGGGACGGACTCGGTGAAACGGAACGCACTCAACTCGACAATGCTCCGGATGACGACACACTTCTGACCGGTCTAGTCGGTTGCCAACTCCTGACACCCTACCAGTTCGGTCGCATTCGTGCCGGTGAGACACACAGTCTTATACTCGGCAACTACCGTATTCTGGACAAAATCGGCTGCGGTGGCATGGGTGTCGTCTTCAAAGCCGAGCATCATAAACTCCGTCAGCCGGTAGCCCTCAAGGCTCTCTACGTCTCTGCCGATCATAATCGCCGGGCTCTAGACCGCTTTTTCCGTGAAGTGCAGGCGGTCACTCAACTGAAGCACCCGAACATCGTCACGGCTTTGGATGCCGGCGAGCAACCCGGGGCCGGCCCCCAAGGCGCTCCTGTGCCATATCTGGTGATGGAATACGTACCGGGGACGAATCTTGAAGATCTTGTCGTCCGCGTTGGCCCACTCGACACTGATCAAGCCTGTTTCATCACTTATCAGTTGGCCGACGCTCTTACCGAGGCCCATCGGCACGACCTCGTTCACCGCGACATCAAGCCGGGCAATGTCATTGTCACGCCTGACGGCACCGCCAAGCTCCTTGACTTCGGCATTGCCCGCCTCCCGACCGGGGACGAACGCATCACCAAACATGGAGCCCAACTCGGCACCATCGGTTACATGGCTCCGGAGCAGGTACGCAATGCCCGCGATGTGGACGCCCGGGCCGACGTTTTCGGCCTTGGGGCCAGTCTCTTTTTCATGCTAACCGGCCGCGACCCCTTCGATTCACCGGCGGGTTCTATGGGGGCGCTAACGCCGCCGCGGATTCGGGATTACCGTTCGGACGTGAGCCCGGCATTGGAACTTGTGCTGATGAAGCTGATGGCGTTGGCGCTGGCGGACCGCGTCCCGAATGCCGATGCTGCTATGCGGGAACTTCAGCCTTATGTGAAGGTCGGTACGTTCGGTGACCGCCGGGCGGAGCCCAGCAACGCGAGCGTCCACCTGGCGTTGCAGGCGGCGAATGTCGATGCAACGCCGGAGACGCGGATCTCTCGGATCCTGGTCGTAGACGATCTGCCGGACATCCGCCGTGTCTGCAAGATGGCCCTGCAGAACGATGGCGCCAGGGTGGATGAAGCCGGCACCGGCCCCGATGCAATCGAACGGGTAGAAACCCGCGATTACGACCTCGTTTTGCTGGACGTCGACCTCCCCGGTTGCAGCGGCGAACAGGTGCTGAAGAGGATTCGCCAGCAGTCACGGCTGCCGTTTCTGAAAGTGATCATGCTCTCTGGCCGCACCAGCGGCGACGATCTGTCCCGGATGCTCCCCATCGGGGCGGACGACTTCCTAACGAAGCCCTTCAGCCTCGTGCAATTGCGTTCACGTGTCAAAGCCGCTTTGCACTTGAAAGAAGCCCAAGACCGCTCCGAGTTGCTCAAACGCCATCTGACGACCCTCAACGCAGAACTGGAGAAGAGCGTCTCCAGTCGGGACAGCGAACTGATCCACGCCCGCGGAGCAATGGTCCTTGCCCTGGCGAAGCTTGTGGAGCAACGCTCTGCAGAGACCGGCATACACCTGATCCGCCTGCAGATGTTCGTCCGCATCCTCGGCGACATGGCCCTCCGCACTCCGGCCTACGCGAACCGACTCGATGACTGTTACGTGCAGACGATGGAAGACTGTGCTCCACTGCATGACATCGGCAAGGCCGCAGTACCGGACAACGTACTGAACAAGCCGGGCTGTCTGACCGAAAATGTCAAAGTGACAGGTTCAATTGTTTTGACAAGCCGCCCGTTTTACCGGAGATTACGTCCAGCATCGCTTGCAACATTATGAGAATGGCTCGCATTAAACTCGCTGGGGAATCGGCGGTGTATCACTGCATCTCGCGGATCGTCGGCGGCCAGAGGCTCCTGGACGATCTCGGGAAAGAGAAATTCGTCGGGATTCTCGCCAAATTGGCCGAGTTTTGCGACGTGGAGGTGATCACCTACTGCAT
>SIBE01000090.1 GCA_009695265.1 Pedosphaera sp.
CGGCAGACCGTCCTGTCTGGTGTATCGCCGCACACCACCCGCGGTGACTTGAAACAGTCCGTTGTTCGCGCCGACCCACAGATCGCCCGCGGGCGATTCGGCCAGAGAATACACCCCCTTCGCCTCCACAGCGGCGTGGACCAGACCGCGGCCTTCGACTTTGAACACGCCGCCGCCCGCACCGGCCCAGATAGTACCCTGACGGTCGCGCAACAGGGCCCGGATAAAACTTGTGTCGTTCGTACCCTTGTTCGAGTACAGCTCAGTCCGACCTCCGAAATATCTTGCGACCGCTCCCTTGTCGGTGCCGATCCACAGACTGCCGTCAGGCGTCGTCATCAGGGCGCGGCATGACGCGCCGGCGAGCATGGGCGCATCCGCTGGCGCCAACGGTTTGAAATGCACACCATCGAATCGCGCGATGCCGCCCTCCGTGCCGATCCACAGGTAGCCGTCTGGCGTCTGCGCGATGGCCTGCACCTTGTCTATCGGCAGTCCATCGTCAGTCGTCCACGCTCTGATGATGTATTGGCGCAACGGGCGCGCGGCCGCCTGCGCCGCCAGGCTCTGCTCCGGCGCGGACAGGTACAGCCATGCAACACCGCAGAGAGTTGCGGCGATCAGGCATTTGAACGAGCCCCGTTGGGCCAATGTCAGTGAGGATTTCATAGGAACCGAGGCGCTTCCCGGCTTCCGGGTCACTGCTAAGCGCAATCGGTGAACATCAGGAGCGCTCTTTAGCATGGACTGAGCCAAGACGACGAGACTGCGAGTGAGTTCATCACGGTCTCAACGGAGGAGTATTCAAAAGAACGTCTTCTGTCTAGGAATCATTCTTCTGCGCCATATCAGGCAAGAAGTCTTCAGATCCGGACTGAGCAACGATACCCGGCTGGGTGGGAAAGTGGCTTAAAGTTGATCCCGAGTGTCCCTTCTTGCGACAGTCCGGCGTCGGAGCTTTCTCGAGAAGGGAATCTGTTTTTCGGGCTGAAGCACCTGAGATTGCCAACAACTTCGGGATGCTCGGCGCTTCGCAAGCTTTCAGAAGAGCTCGTCTATTTGGCCGCCGCCGCCAACTCCTGCCAGAGATGCGCGCTCATCCGCATTCCTTTTGCGAACATATCGAGATCAAATTTTTCGTTGGGTGAATGCGCGTTGTCGTCGGGCAAGGCCAAGCCGAGCAACAGCGTATCGGCTTTCAGGATTTTCTTGAAGTCATTGACGATAGGAATCGAGCCGCCTTCGCGCATCAGCACAGGCTCGGCACCGAAAGCTTTTCTCAGCGCGCGCAGGGCGGCTTGTGCGTGCTCGCTGTCGGGCGAGACGAAATACGGTTCACCGCCGTGGCCGGCGTGAAGTTCCATTCGAACGGTCGGCGGACAGATCTTTCGAAGATGTTGGAGAACCAACTTGCGAGTTCGCTCCGGAGTTTGATTTGGGACCAGCCGCATCGTCAGCTTGGCGCTCGCCCAAGAGGGGATGATGGTTTTGCTTCCCTCGCCTTGATAACCGCTGGTCAGGCCATTGATTTCCAACGTTGGCCGGGCGCTGCGTTGCTCGACAGGGATGAAGCCTTTTTCGCCGAAGAGCTTTGGGACTCCCAGGAATCTTTGGTAAGCCCGTTCGTTGAACGGCTGGCGCGCGAGTTCTTTTCGCTCGGACTGTGAAAGCGGTTTCACATCATCGTAAAAGCCCGGCACCGTGACGCGTCCGTTCTTATGCCGGAGTTGGGCTAGCACCTGGCAGAGAGCCATGGCGGGATTGTCCAACGAGCCGCCAAAAAGGCCGGAATGCAGATCGCGAGAAGGTCCGTGGAGTTTGATTTCCACAGCGCAGATCCCGCGTAGGGCATAGGTCAGTGTCGGGTATTTCGGTCCGAGAAGGGATGTGTCGGAGATGACCACCGCCTCGCAGCGCAACGCAGCTCGATGCTGTTGGAGAAAGCGAGCCAGATTGCTGCTCCCTACCTCCTCTTCGCCTTCGATGACGAACGTAATGTCGCAGGGGAGCTCCGTGCCTGTTTTGAGGTAAGCTTCGATTGCGTTGAGGTGAGCGAGATGCTGGCCCTTGTTATCGCTGGCTCCGCGACCAAAGAGGGATCGGCCTTTCACCGTCGGTTCAAACGGCGGCGATTTCCAGAGGTCAAAAGGCTCAGGCGGCTGAACGTCATAATGCCCATATAGGAGAAAGTGGGGGCGGCGAATCGATTTATTTCTCGGTGTCCGCGCAAGCACAACGGGGTTTCCGGCGGTCTGACAAAGCGTCGCCTCTAACCCAATCTTCTGGCAACGACCAAGGAGCCATTCCGCACAGGCTGTTAAATCCTTTCGATGTCGCGGCTGAGCGGAAACGCTCGGGAAGCGAACGTACTCACAGAGGTCGCGGATGAAACGCTCTTCATGCTTCCGCAGATAATTTTCGATGTCATTCATAGTCGATATGGCAGAGGTGACTTAGGCGGCGGTCGGGCGGTAGCCGAGGGTTAAGCGTGCGATCGGCAGAGGCGGCAACCGGGAAAGTGCGGGCGGGATGCCAACGCTCATCGAGTGCTCCTGTTCATAGCCCGCTTTTCATTTTTTCTTTGGTATTAATTCCAGCAAATCCAGCGGACTGAACTTTGCTGGCTTGTTAGTCTTGGGAGCCGTAATTGCATTGGTTCGAGTTAGAACATTTGTGCTGATATCCGGCGGTTTCTGTCCGGAGAAAATCCCTCCGACCCCTTGGAGGATGTTGCCGGCTTTATTGCCGATTTGCGAAATCCCGGCAGCCGAACGTAGAAGCAGGCCGGAGATCACCAACCTATTCAACTCTGTTCTAGGGTCACCCAAAGTTCCTTCGAGATTTACGAAAGTTGGCAACTGTACGTAAGCCGTATTCGTTGGGGAGTCCGATGGAACTAGGTTCGCCCTCTCGGCCAGGGATCGGCGCAGTGATAGATTGATCGGGAGATCCAGGGGCGAGTTCGTCAGAACCTCGGCGATGCGAATTACGCCTTGGCCCTCTGCGTAAAACGCCTGGCTCATAACGCCGAACTGATTGACGTTGATTTTTCCTTGGCCGATGTCGGCCTTGGCATTGACCCAGTTCAACGGAGTTTGGGTCAGTTCGGGAACGCGCAACACCAGAGCGATGGGGTCCAGCAGACGCTTCGTTTTCTTGCCCACAATTTCGAGATTCAAATTAGTCATGCTCAACGAAAGCTGCCCTGTTAAAGATTTCTGGAGGCTGGGCCCGGTCACACCACTTCCTTTAAGCTGAGCTTGCGCAATCAACTCTCCCTGAAGCCGGCCGGTGGAGTTCGTGGAAAAACCATTTGCGAGAAGCTCGATCGGGAGTTTGTCGGCGACCAGCGAGATGTCGTATTTGTAACCAGGGACCGCGAGGTTCAGGACCGCGCTGGCATTGACCGGCGCTCCGTTCAGCGACATTTGCAGCGGTTTCACTGTCACCTCGCCGCGATTTACTTTTACCGTCGTTTGAAGGTTGGTAATCACCAGGGCTCGGAGATAAAAGCGATCCACCTTCAAGTCGGCGGTCATCTGCTGAAAAGGCAGATCCACCGGAGCAGGCTCGGTTTCTTTCTTCGCCGTCGATGGCTGTGGGGCAGGGGTGTTCGTCGGTCCACTCCCGGCGAACATATCGTAGTAAGGTGTGACATCGAGGGATTCGGCTTGCAGGCTGATTTGGCTTGGGGTCGCGTTCGTTTTGTTGAGGTCGAGTCGTCCCTTGGCTTGGAATTGATTTTGGGCGCGTTGGGTGGGTGACAGTGTGACGACGAATTGGCGGAGGTCGAGAATCTGCTGTCGGAGCGAGCTGTCGATTTTCAACTGGGCGCTTAATGGCGCGCGCGGAAGTTTCTTCTGAGGATCTTCGACCACCCAATTCGCCACGCTGAAGTCGGCCTTGATCGTTGAATCGGTTTTCGGATCGTAGCTAGCCGTGCCATTGGCATTCACGTTGATCGAGATCAATTTGTTATCGCCGAGGGAGGACGCCAGGAGCGGTCTCAGTGCGTTTTGATTCAGGTCCACCGCTTTAAAAGCGAGTTGCCCGACATGATTGGTCAGATTCAGACGGCCCGCGATATCCAAATTGCCGGCCGACTCGTTTCCTTGGCGCAAGGCCACGATGAACTGTCGCAGATCAGCGTTTTGTTGTCGGAGTGAGCCATCCATCTTGAACTGCGCGCTCAGAGGGGTGCGCGGGATCTTCTGTTGCGGGTCATCGATCACGCAGTTGACTAGGTTGATGTCGGCTTTCACGGCCGATTCGCCGTTGGGATCATAGCTGGCCGATCCGCTGGCATTCACAGAGGCTGAAACCAGTTTCATCTGCCCCAGCGATGCCGCCAGCACGGGACGGAACGCGTTTTGGTTGAGGTCGAGAAGTTTAAAAGTGATCTGACCAGAGCGGTTCGTGAGATGATATCGGCCGCTTAGCTCCACGTTGCCTCCCGCTTCCGAGCCTTGCCTGAAAGTCAAATTCAAGCGCTGGATCTGAAGGAGCTGTTGAGCGATGTCCACGCCGTAATCCACGGAGGATTGGAAATTTTGAAAATGGTAATCAGCATATCGGCCTGTGAAATCGATCAACGACAAAGTGCCGGCCGCGGTTTGCTTGTCATTCTTCTGGGTGAGATTGGAGGTCAATTTAACCACTCCGCCCGAAGCGCTCGCTTCCGCCAAAGGGAATTGCTGAAGGACGTTCGCCAAGGAAACTTCAGAGGCTGACTGCAAAGTGATGTCGTTTTTCGAGAGGTCATACCGGGCTGAGCCGCTGCTTTTAGCGAGAGGCTGGCCCTTTTGCAGAACCTCAAACTGATACTTTTCCACGCTGACGATTTTCAAATCTTCGATCTGTCCGGTCAGGTCGAGCTTGGCCTCGACTTGATCGATGCCATTGGTGCCGAACCGGACGGCGAGATCCTGAATGTGGCTGGCGAATTGCGTGGATAATTTCTTGCCGTCCTTCTCCGCGCGAATGTTGAGTTGCAAGCCGACTTTGCCCGAGGGGAGATTTGTCCCGAGCACCGCTTGCCAATCCTTCAGATTCAACTGCTGAACCGCCAGTTGAAAGGTGGAATCGGGAAGCCCCTGCGCACTGCTCCCCCAATTCAGGTTCATGGGGCGATCCAACGAGGCGCGGAGTAATTCGTTTTGATTTTGCTTTCCCAGAATGCTCAACGTCTGCACCGCAGCCGTCTTCTGATTCAAATTGACGCTGACTTGATAGTTCAGGTCCAGATCCAAGGCGGGTGTGGATTGATTGTTTTGGCGAATACCAATTTGGTTTCCACTAACCTTGCCCGTGGCGGCGATCACCGATCCGCTCTGGCCGAGTTCGATCAGATTCGTCGCATTCAATTTCGAGTTACCAAAGTCCCATCCACGGCTCGCTCCAAAAAGATTGAGCACCTGCCGGTCGATAGACTGGATTTCCAGTTTTAGCTTCCCCTCAGTTTTCGCCAGATCCAGCGGCCCGCTGATCGCCAATTGGCCGAGTCCCTGACCGCCGCGTTCAAAGCGCAGAGTCACTTGCTTAATATCAGTCGGAGTCATCTCGGCTTGCAACGCGCCGCCAAGACCGGCGAGGTCTTGAAAAGCTCCTTCGGCGCGAGCCACATCGAGACGAGCGGTGCTGTTGATACTTTTAGGACGCAGGTCAGCGTCGATGGCAAGACCGAAGGTTCCGTTCATCTTGCCTTCCAGAACGTCGTTGGTTCTTTTTGCCGAGGGCGGGTAATTGCGCCGCAATTTCAAACCTGCAGCCAACGTTAATTTGCTCGGGTCGCCGTTTTTCAACTGATCGAGTGTGACATCCACATTGCTGAGTTCGGTCGTCTGGCTGGATCCGTCTTTGTCCTTTTTCGTGAAGCGAACAGTGGCGTTTTTCAGAGCGACATTGCGAACAGCCAGTTGCGTTGATCCCTTCTGTTTGGACGTCTCGCTCGGTTGCTGTTTCCCTGTCTTCAGCAGCGGGTCTAGGTTGCTGGTGCCATCGGCCTCCTGGACGATTTGCACAGTGGGCGCAATGATTGAAACCTCTTCGACTTCGATTTTTCCTCCGAGAATCGAGAAGAGCTTATAGCGGATTCGTAAGTCGTCTGCTACCAGAAGCGGTTCGGTCCCGATTGTCTTCAGCGCGAGTTTGCTCAACCTGATTTGAGAGAGTGGGCTGAGCGCCACGTCCTGAACAGTGAGTTCAGCGTTGATGGCTTTGCCCACACGCGGCAGCACCGCGCTCTTGATGAATGCAGAACTGGTCGCGACGAAGTAGAGGATCACGAGCAAAGCCAGGAGGGCCGTGGCGACAATCGCCAATGTTTTAGCCCATGAGGAACGCTTTCGAGGAGTGCTCGAGGAGGAAGGTAATGCAACTGCCATAATTTTTATTCCATGTGATAAGACAAATCTTCAGAAGGATCGCGCTGCTCCGGGGATATCTTAATAACTGAAAATCCCAAAACGGACTTTTGAACTGCTACTGGCTCCGGCTTTCCAGGTAAGCCACGTAATTGGCTATCCCAGCCGCCGGCGGAAACTCCGGGTTATGCTTCAAATCATTTTTCGCCAATGTGAGGTCGGCCTCGGTGTGGGGCTGATAAAAGGTGTAGGGATTTTCAAAGTAATCTGCCTCAAGGCGCGTGTTGAGATTCTTGTTTAATTCGGCAATGATCTCGTTGAAGGAGAATGGTTGACCTGATCCGCAGTTATAGACCGTGCTTTGCGGCGCTGCCAGGGCAGCAATGGTCATAGCTACGACATCTTTCACATAAACGAAATCGCGCTTGTGTTCGCCGGCGCGAAAAACTCGGGGACGTTTTCCCGACTTCATCTGGAGGTAGAGCTGGTAGATCATGCTGGCCGCCGCCTTCTTGTGCGCTTCGCCTGGGCCATAAACATTAAAATAGCGGACGCCGACGATCTTCCAGGACGGATGGCTGCGTTTGTAACTCCGCGCCAGATTATCCAACTGCACCTTGGAAAAAGCGTAGACATTTGCCGGGGCGGGAGGCTGGTCTTCGCTCATCCGAGTCGCTCCAATGCCATAGGTGGCAGCGGAGGACGCGTACACGACTGGAGTATGATGAGACACGGCAAACTCCAGCAAACGCCTGAACCCTTCCACATTGTCGCGGGTCTGGAGAAATTGATCGTGAATTGTCGTGTCGGTGATGGAAGCCTCATGGAAGCAGGCATCGAAAATCAGGTCCTTAAACTGCGCTTGCCAGTCGAGCCGGGAGACGTCCGCAGTCACAAAGTCGCCACGGTAACCTTGAAGGTTTTTAAAATCTCCGGATCGAAAATCATCCACCACCACGATCCGGGCTTCCGGATACTTTTGCTGCAATGTCAGGGTCAGATTCGAGCCAATGAAGCCCGCGCCGCCCGTCACCAAAATATTTCGCATGGGCGGGAGGGTAATGGCATCAACCTCGACGCGTCAATCGCTGACAAAATGCAAGTTGCACTTCCCATCTTGGCTTCCGACCACCTGGAATCGGAACTTCCTGTGTTGCGGTACGTGGTCCCGGCTTCAGCCGCGAGCAGCGTCTCTCCCGTCTGCGGGCTTCAATCTTTTTCAGCGGATGGCCTGCACGCCCGTGGGAAATTAGCGCGGCTCGCCTTAGAGGCTGGCCACGACCAAGTCACCAACCTGCGAAGTCGTGTATCCCATCTTTCCGGCGGCCAGGCTCTTGATCTTCTCGCGCGTCACTTTGATCACAGCAGCTTCGATCGCTTGAGCAGCTTTTTGTTCACCTAAAAAGTCGAGCATCATCTGGCCCGCACAAATCGCAGCGAGCGGATTGATCACTCCTTGGCCCGTGTATTTCGGAGCGCTGCCGCCGATCGGTTCGAACATGCTCGTGCCGCTGGGATTGATATTTCCGCCGGCAGCGATTCCCATCCCGCCCTGAACCATCGCTCCGAGGTCAGTGATGATATCGCCGAACATGTTGTCCGTCACAATCACGTCGAACCACTCCGGGTTTTTCACAAACCACATCGTCGTTGCATCCACATGCGCGTAATCACGCTGAATATCAGGAAAATCCTTTTTGCCGACTTCGTGAAAGGCCCGTTCCCAGAGGTCGAAAGCATAGGTCAAGACGTTGGTCTTGCCGCTGAGCATCAGTTTTTTCCCTTTGTTCCGCTTGCGCGTAAATTCGAAAGCGTAGCGAAGGCAACGTTCGACACCACGCCGGGTGTTGATGCTTTCCTGAACCGCGATTTCATGCGGTGTTCCTTTGAACACAAAACCACCTGAACCGGTGTAAAGACCTTCGTTATTCTCGCGAACGACCACGAAGTCGATGTCTTCCGGCTTCTTGTCTTTCAATGGGCAGAATCGCTCGTCATAGAGTTTAACAGGACGCAGGTTGATGTATTGTTCGAGTTCGAATCGCAGCCGCAGCAGAATTCCTTTTTCAAGGACGCCCGGCTTCACATCCGGATGGCCGATCGCGCCGAGAAGAATCGCGGGAAATTTTCGAAGCTCTTCGACGACGCTGTCGGGCAATGCCTCCTGGGTGCGCAGAAAGCGGTCTCCGCCCAAGTCGTAGTTAGTGTAGTTTAATTTGAGTTCAAATTTTTTGGCGGCAGCATCCAGCACTTTAACGGCTTCACGCACCACTTCGGGTCCGGTCCCGTCGCCGCCGATCACAGCAATGTTATAGCTTTTCATGAGTCAATTTAGTCCCTGCCAGTCCGGCAAGAGATTCAGGATGCTAATGATTCTGCGTCGGCTTTCAACGGAATTATGTGGAACTATCGTATCAGATTGCGCTTGGCTGGTGGAGTTGTTCTTTCCTAGAGTTCAGAATGTCTGGCGAGTGACGGCCCAATAGCTCATCGGACCCGTTTTCGTGATCTGCATCTAGAAGGAACTGAATGATCCGTCAGTGTCGCTGGATCGGGCTCTGGGAATGTTTGTTCATCCTCGGCTGCCTCGATCACCGTGGAGTTCAGATGCTCGCCGATCCGCTGATTTTCAACTTGCGGTCCAGCCTTTCCTCGACGGCACAACCGTCGTTGTCCTTCGATTGTCTGCCTTCGCCATGCGGTCTCGTGGGATGGTGGCCGGGAGACGCGAGCGCGGACGATCTCTTTGGCGGAAACCATGGCGTGCAGTTGCATGGAACAAATCTCGTTTCTGGAAAAGTCGGCCGCGCCTTTTTCTTTAACGGCTCCGACGACGGCGTGGAAATATCCAATGCCAATCGCGTTTTCGATTTGGTGAATGCCTGGACCATCGAAGCGTGGGTCATGCCTCTCACGGATGGATTCGACTATAGAAACGGCCCTATCGTCTGGAAAATTGCCCGAAACGGTTTGAATGAAGACACGTTCTTTTTGGGTTGGCACGATCAGAATACTTTTCTGGTGGGACTCGAAAGGGCTTCGGACGGTGAAGATCTTCTCCTCGCATCTCTGTCGCACGAGACCAACCGATTCCATCACGTTGTGGGGTCGTATGACGGAGCTGATCTCAAGATCTATGTCAACGGAGCACTGGAAAACAGCAGGAACATCGGCCGAGTCCGTGCCTACACCGGTTCAGCGCCCCTCAGAATCGGCAACAATTTAGATTCCAACCACGGGTTTGCGGGAGTGTTCCAAGGTGCCATCGATGAAGTCGCCATCTACAATCGTGCTCTCACGCCTCTTGAAGTCGCTCGCATCTTTGAAGTCGGGAAGGATGGCAAATGCAAAACTGGCTTTCCGCCGAATGTGGATATCAGAAGCCCTGCCAACAGTGCTACTTTTGCCGCTCCCGCGACGGTTCCGATCAGTGCGGAAGCATGCGGCCTAAGAGGCGCGATTACGAACGTGGTTTTTTTTCAAGGCTCGATAAAACTTGCAGAAGCGACGGGTAGTCCGCACACATTCATCTGGACGAATGTGATGCCCGGCACTTATGCGCTGACTGCAAGGGCCACGGACGACCAAGGCGCTACAGGAGTTTCAAGTTCGGTTCTCATCACTGTCACTGGCGTCGAACCGCCGCCAGCGATCTCGATCAACGATGTCAGCTTGGCCGAGGGCCATGCCGGAATCACAAATGCCATCTTGAATGTGTCGCTGTCAAAGGCCAGCAGCCGGGTCGTAACGATTGAGTATTCGACAGCCAACGGGACGGCCATAGCAGGCGCTGATTACATCGCCACTGCGGGAAGAATTATTTTCGTTCCCGGTGACCGCAACAAAGTCATTGTAATTCCGGTGTTGGGTGATGATTTTGTGGAAACCAACGAGACCTTCTTCATCCAGTTGCAGAACCCCATCAACGCGACCATGGCCCGGGATACGGCGCTCGTCACCATCGTGAACGATGATGCGCCGAATCTTCCACCCACTATCAGCATCAGCGCGCCTGTGAACCATGCGGCATTCCCCCCCGGCACCAACATCAGCATTCTGGCCACGGCGCTTGATCCTGACGGCACGATTAGCCGTGTGGATTTCTATGTCGGATCACGCCGCCTGGGAACAGTCACGAACTCTCCATACAGCCTGACATGGACCAATGTCAGCGCAGGTGACTATGCGCTGGCTGCGGTCGCGGTCGATAACCTCAACCTTACCAACGCCTCGACGCCTGTTCACATCGTGGTCACTGACTTTTCAGCCGAAGTCGCCATCGTGCGAAATTTTCCTGATCTGGAAATTGCCCAACTACAGGATTACCTGTTCGAAATCGGGTTGAGCTCCCGTGTATTCGATCGCCAAGGTCTGACCTACGAAGCTTTGGAACGATTCAAGTTGCTGATCTGGGACGATCTGGGCGTTAGGTCGCCTGGCTTGGGCGATAACGAGGTTGGCATTTTTCATCGTGCCTTTACGAACGGAAGTTCACTTTATCTAATCGGCGAAAACCTAGCCTCCGCGACGACGAATCTGAGCGAGTCCCAGCGCTTGAAATGGACGCAACTGACTCATCTTGACCCGACGGATCGAAAAGGAGGAGGCAATGACCTCGTCACGTTGAGTCAGGAAGATGCGTCGAATCGGATCGTGAAAGGCCGCTTCGGTGTGGTCGAAGATTTTCTCTATTCCAACCGTCTCGAACTCGCGACCGTTGCGAGCGGAGACGCGCAGGTATTGGGACAATCCAGAGGAGGCGACATTCTCGTGGCGTCTCCAAGATTGGATGAAGCTGACCTCGGAGGAGCCCGAACCTTCACACAGAACTGTCGAGTGACGACAGGCAGCGAAGCGTCTCTCCAGCAACGGAAGGAACTTTTCCAAAACGCGGTCTGCTGGCTGATCCGATGCCCAACTTGCAACGCTATCGATGTTGCCCTCGACGGAACCGCTTCCACAAGCGCTGCACCCGTGGACGATCAAATCATCTATTCGCTAGTTGTCAGGCACTCCGGTGAATGCGAAGCCACCGGGGTTGTCGTCACCAACCGTCTTTCTCCAAACGCTCACTTTGTGAGCGCTGACTCTGCCCAAGGGCTTTGGTCTCAGAGCGGTGATCTGGTCGTCTTCACCCTCGGCCATATCGCCAATGGCTCCGAGGCACGGATGAATATCGTCGTTCAAACCACGGTGACAGGCACTATCACCAACCTGGCTCGCGTGCGAGTCAACGGCCCTGAAGTAACGCTCGAAAACAATTCGATCGAGCTCATCTCTGTCGTTGTAAAAACCCTCCCACCCGCGCTCAACATTCTTTCCACCAGTCCCGGACGCTATCAACTGAGGCTCACAGGTAGCCCGGGGCAACGATATGCTATCGAAGCCTCCCCTTCCATGGACAACTGGACAACTCTAACGAACATTCTCAACGTCGGCGAAACGTTGCCTATCGATGATTCAGTCGCCGGACAGATCAGGCAGCGTTTTTACCGGGCCAGATTGTTACTTCCCTAGCCAAACGACATTTGTTACATGGCAGTGCGCCGAGGTGGGCGGGTCAGAATTTGACGATTCCGAACTCGCAGTTGTAGTTTTTTCCGCATCGATTGCACACCGCTTCAATGATCTCCAATTCGGGAGTCCACGAGTAAACCTGGTTGCAGTGAGGGCATTCGATCAAATAGCCTTTCGCTCTCTTCCGGTAGTCGTCCAGGAATGATTGCGCCGGAGATTCTAAATCTTCAGCGCGAAGCAACGTGAGAGAGATGGTTTCAAAATCGCCGGTGGCCGCGAGGCGTGAGGCTTGGCTATTGATCACGCTCTCGAAGCAATTGCGAGCTAGACGAGCGTTCCCGAAATTTTCTCCGCGATCCCGATGGAGATGAGTGAAGTGATGCAAAATCTTTTCCTTCAAATCAGGCGTTAAGGCCAGGCCATTTTTCCAACACATCAAACTGAAGATGCGGCAAAGTTCCTGGGGGCTGTAGTCTGGAAACTCTATGAACCGAGTGAACCGGGAATGGAGACCCGGATTGGAATTCACAAAGTCTTCCATCTTTTCGGGGTATCCGGCGACGATGACGATCAGCCGGTCGCGGTTGTCTTCCATTCGCTTGAGCAAGGTATCCATTGCTTCCCTTCCAAAATCCTCGTTCCCTTTGACCAGAGTGTAGGCCTCGTCAATGAAAAGGATCCCGTCGAGCGCCGAATCAATGATCGCATTGGTCTTGATCGCGGTTTGTCCCACATATTCAGCGACCAGTGCCGAGCGGTCGCATTCGACCAAGTGGCCTCGTTTCAGGACTCCCAGCGACTTGTAGATGCGTCCCATTAGCCGGGCGACGGTGGTTTTGCCCGTCCCTGGATTCCCGGTATAAACTGAGTGATAGCTGGTCGGGATGGGCCTGAGCCCTTGGGTTAACCGAACTTGCTGCACTTTGGCAAAATTCGCCGTTTGTTTGACCTTTTCTTTAACGCTGGAGATGCCCACCAACTCATCCAAATCAGCGAAGACTCGCTCCAGTTTCTCCTGCTTGGAGGCTGACGAGGCGCCCGCGAATGGGTCATGATAATCATCAACGATAGCGGAGATCTGTCTCAGCAAATACTGTATAAACCGGTTTTCCTTGGAAGAGAGGTTTCCATCCATGGTCGAAAACGATTCGCAAATTTCCTGAGTCAGGAATTCATAGTAATAGAGAACCAAAGCAGGCAGCTTGAGCTTGCCGAGGATTCTCGCAATTTCCAAGAAGGCGCGATCCAAGCCTTCCTTGACATAGTCCCCGACGACATCCTGAAGTTTGAATACCTTCTCTTTCGAATTGTCTAAATACTCGGTAATGACATCCTGCAATCGCAGGCTCTTTTCCTTCACATGACCGCGGTTGAGCGCCTGCAAGCGATCTCGATGCTCACGCCGAAACAACCCGACGAATCCCTGGACCATCTCCTCGGTCCGGTGGCAGTACAAACAAGCCATCCAGAATTGCGCCGACGCATCGGTGGCAAGCGAGAACTCTTGACGAGGGAAAAACACTGACCATGCACCACCGACAATTTTGCGAAACGCGTCATATAAGGCTTCCAACAAGTCGATCGTCCCTTGGGCGGTTTTCTCATACGAGAGCTGGGGCGGTGTCAAAATCTCTAGATACTCGGAGAGCAACTTGCCGCTGAACAGACCCTTTGCCAGCTCTTCAACTGAGTTAGGATCGCAACCCGTGACGTAAGCGACATCCGGGATCTGCTTTCTTACATCTTTGAAGGCAGAGACGAACTGGTTGTCGGTGCCAATGATTTTAGCTGCTTGCTCATCGCTGATCATTCCGAGGTTTTGAAAATGAGCAACGATGTCCAAAGTGCTTTTCTTGTTGAAGAACACGAGAGTCGCATAGTCCCAGGGCTGCGCTTCCCGGGCCTCGGGATCGCCCATGAGCGAGGCGAGAACACTCCCGGGCAGCAGTGGGTGATTATTGAAATCTCTAACCAACGTTTTCATCAACAATGCAGGTTACATCAGCGGCGAGTCAGTGGCCGACTTCGCCTCAACGCCCCGAAGTTGCTTCTGCAAGTGCGCGCTGACCGTAACATAGGTTGGACCTCTTGGCCATGAACTCTAATCTTTGGCTCCCGAGATTAAATGGGCTTTAAAAATATACAACCTGTTCTCATTTACCTGATATTAGCCGCCGTCATTAGATCTCGACTTGCACCCCCAATTCAACCACTCGATTGGCCGGCAGGCGAAAAAAAGCCGTGGCCGGTTGTGCGTTGCGAGCCATGACGGCAAAGAGTTTCTCTCGCCAAATAGCCATGCCTGGATGCTTGGTCGGAATGATCGTTTCGCGGCTTAGGAAAAAGGTGGTTTCCTCGGGCTGAAACTTGAGTCCTTTGGCTTCACAGGCTTTAAGAATTTCTGACACGTTCGATTCTTCCATGAAGCCGTGATGGCAAATAACACGATAAAAACCGTCCTGAAGACTCTCGACCTGGATGCGCTTGTCCCGATCGACATGCGGCACTTCATCCGTTCCGATTGTCAAGAGCACCGTTCGTTCGTGGAGAACCTTATTGTGTTTGAGATTATGCAGGAGAGCCAGTGGTGTGCCTTCGGGATTGCCCGACATGAAAATCGCGGTCCCGGCCACCCGAAGAGGAGGGTGCTTTAGAACATCGGCCAGGAACAGACTGCAAGGAAGAGAGTTCGCTTGCAATCTGTCGCGCAGCAGGCGGCGTCCAGTTTTCCAAGTGGACATCAATGTGTAAAAGGCAATTCCCATAACAAGCGGGAACCAACCGCCGTGCGCGATCTTCAGGAGGTTAGCGCCGCAAAAGGCAAGCTCAAGCGACAGAAACGAGCCGCACAGCAGGACTATTTTCCAAGTGCTCCAGCCCCACAGCCGCCGCGCCGCGTGATAGAACAGGACGCTGGTGATAACCATCGTCAAGGTAACCGCGATTCCGTAGGCTGCCGCTAGATTGCTCGAGGATTGAAAACCCAGGACTAATCCAATGCATGCCAGCATCAAGGTCCAATTGACTTGTGGAAGATAAATCTGTCCTCGCTCATCGGAAGAAGTGTGTTTGATTTCCAAACGAGGAAGATACCCCAATTGAATCGCATGCATGGTGAGTGAGAAAGCGCCTGAGATGAGCGCCTGAGAAGCGATGACAGCCGCCAACGTCGCCAAGCCGACCAGCGGATAAAGCGACCATTTTGGTGCGAGGTTGTAGAACGGACTTTCCGCAGCGGCTGGATTGCCCAGCAAAATTGCACCTTGGCCGAGGTAATTGAGAAGCAAGGCGGGGAAGACAAGAGTAAACCAGACGAGCCGGATTGGCTTGATTCCAAAATGTCCCATGTCCGCGTAAAGCGCCTCAGCTCCCGTCAAAACTAAAAAGACGGCTCCCAAGACCAGAAATCCGGTCTGGCCATTCTCGACTAAGAAATGAAGTGCATGCCACGGATTAATGGACGTCATAACCACCGGAGCCTGCACAATGCCACCGATGCCAAGAGCGGCTATGGAGAGAAACCAGAGAAAGGTCACTGGGCCGAAGATTTTTCCGACCCGGCCTGTACCGAACCGCTGGAATGAAAACAGCCCGATCAGAATTCCAACGGTGATAGGTATGATATAGGGGTCAAAGAAACGAGTGGCGACTACAAGGCCTTCGACAGCGCTTAGAACTGAAATCGCCGGAGTAATCATCCCGTCGCCATACAGAAGCGCGGCACCGAAGACGCCGAACGCTATCAGGATATCGAAGCCTTTAGGCTTGGTCTTGCGATCGGGGAAAGCCAGCGAGAGGAGCGCCAGAATTCCACCTTCGCCTTTGTTGTCAGCCCGCATAACGAAGGTGAGATACTTGATCGAAACAATGATCAAGAGAGACCAGAAAATCAGGGAGAGCACGCCGAGAATATTTGCCCGGGTTGGCACCACCGCGTGAGGACCGTGAAAACATTCGCGAAGGGCGTAGAGCGGGCTGGTCCCGATGTCCCCAAAAACCACTCCCAACGCTCCAATCATGAGCCCGACGAAATACTAGGGCTACTTCATCTGGAACGGTAGTGGAAAGGCAGGGGTCGCTTGGGTGCGAAATGAACGGACATTTGGAGCCCCTCGTTTTACAACGCTTGCATGCCGATGCCACAGCCGTTGAAGGAACCCGATGTTTTGCAACGAGTCACCC
>SIBE01000091.1 GCA_009695265.1 Pedosphaera sp.
GCCGCGCTCCTTCAGAATTGGCAACTAACCGGACAGGCATGGTGACAACTTGAAAGCAACTTCGAATGAACAAACGACACCACGAGAGGCAGGTGGTTGACCTCCAACAGCCGCCACCTCGAAGGTCGGAATCGATCCCACCCGCCAATGATCGAGGTAAGTCTGTAATTGAAGGAAGATTCTGGCTTTTGTTTGATTTCGACCTGCTTACCTAATATTAGAATTGGCCGTGCTGCCAGGTCGATTGAACCGTTATGGCAATTGACACAGCCGTTTCCCTATGTCGCCACTGTTGATTTTGCTCTGTATTGCCAGCTACTTCAGCTTCCTGTTGCTCATCGCCTGGTTCACCAGCCGAAACGCCAGCAACGCCGCTTACTTTCTGGGCAATAAAGCGTCGCCATGGTACGCCGTTGCCTTTGGCTTGATTGGCGATTCCCTTTCCGGAGTCACTTTCATTTCCGTTCCTGGCCAAGTCGCGGCGGCCCAATTCTCGTATTTCCAAATCGTGTTGGGCTATGTGTTGGGCTACGTCGTCATCGCGCAGCTCTTGTTGCCGTTGTACTACCGGCTGAACCTGACCTCAATTTACAGCTATTTGCGCGAGAGATTTGGTCCGTTGTCCCAGAAAACCGGATCGCTCTTCTTTCTGTTGTCGCGGACCACTGGCGCGGCCGCACGGCTTTATCTCGCTGCGAACGTGATTCAGTTTTTCGTCTTCGACCGCTGGCATATCCCGTTCTGGTTTACCGTAGGCAGCATTATTCTGCTGATCCTCGTTTACACGGTCAAAGGCGGCATCCGAACCTTGGTGTGGACCGATACATTTCAATCCACGTTTTTGCTCCTCGGCGTTGTTCTCTCGATTGCTGCCATCGCCAGCGAATTGGATTTAGGGATCACGCAGATGGTCGGCGTCATTCACCGGAGTGAGTACGGGCAAATTTTTTTCTGGGATTGGCACGATCGAAGATATTTTTGGAAACAGTTTTTCAGCGGAGCGTTCATTGCCATCGTGATGACCGGCCTCGATCAAAACATGATGCAAAAGAATCTCAGCTGCAGATCTCTGAAGGACGCGCAAAAGAACATCTACTGGTTCACCGTCGTGATGGTGTTCGTCAACGCCCTCTTTCTCTCCCTGGGCGCGCTCCTGTACCATTACGCGAAACTCAAGGGAATCGAGATTCCCAAGGAGACAGACCGGCTGTTTCCGATGCTGGCCCTCCAACATTTGGGCTCTTTTGCGGCCATCGTATTTATTATTGGACTGACGGCTGCCACCTTTTCCAGCGCGGATTCCGTTCTCACCACGCTCACCACCTCGTTCTGCATCGATATTCTTGGGATCGACCAAAAGGCGGCCATGACCGAGCCCGAGAAAACATCGCTACGGCATAAAGTGCATTTGACCTTCGCCTTGGTCCTGTTGTTGGTAATTCTTGGCTTCAAGATCCTGAACACGGATGCGGTGATTAATGCGATTTTCACACTGGCCAGCTACACCTACGGCCCACTGCTGGGTTTGTTCGCGTTCGGCCTTTTCTCTCGCAGCCGAGTCAAGGATCGATTCGTTCCAATAATCTGTCTCTTGTCACCGGTTCTTTGTTTCGCGCTGAATGCCAAATCGGTCGAATGGCTTCATGGCTATCAATTCGGCTTTGAACTATTGATCTTGAACGGGCTATTGACGTACTCAGGCTTGTGCCTCATTCGCAAACGCCAGCGGGAACAGAAAAGTTAGATACTATTCGCAGAAATCCTGAGTCACGGCGTCACGGCGCGATAGAATCGCTGTGGAAAGTTTATTGCCGTGCCGTCCCGCACC
This sequence comes from Pedosphaera sp., assembly GCA_009695265.1. Lineage (GTDB taxonomy): Bacteria > Verrucomicrobiota > Verrucomicrobiia > Limisphaerales > SIBE01 > SIBE01. The sequence goes on from SIBE01000091.1 coordinate 1,829, forward strand.
GCCTGCGTGACATTGACCGCGGTCACCGAGCCTAGCACGGTCCAATCCACGAGGTTCGACGAAACTTCGACCCGGTAGCTCCGACCCGGTTCGCCCCTGAGAGTGAACTCGACGGCACCGTCTGCGAGCCGACGGAACTCATTCAAACTGGCGCGCGCCGCAGTCGGCGATAAGACCGTCAAGATCGCGACTTCGCTCGACACTGAAGTCACCGCATTCCCGACCACGGCGCGGTACTCTCCCATGTTCGCAGCTTGGGCGTTCTCGATCGCGAGCGTCGCGCTGGTCGCGCCGAGAATGGGCAGGCTGTTCTTCTGCCATTGGTAATGGAGCGGGGGCGTGCCGATGACGGTAACCGCGAATGTCACGGACGCGCCCGAGATCACGGTTTGGCTTCGCGGGTGAACGGTGATTGCTGGCGCAGATGGAGGTTCCGGGGGCGGAAGGACGACTGCCCCCCGGACCTGGTTGATCGCGGCCCGGAAGGCATCAATCGGATGCTGGGTGGTCCGGTAGCCGTTTTGATTGACCAGGATCTCCCATTGTTTGTGACTAGGGGAGTTTGCCACGCCATTGATCACGACAAAAATCGGCTGTCCGCTGCTCTGAAATCTGCCGGCTAACGTGCGGTTAACATCGTTCGCCACGGTTTTGAAGCCTGCCTGCCGAATGAAGTTATCGGTCTGAGCATCCTGACCAGCCTGGAGATTGATTCCTATATGGACAATCGGAGTGCCCTCAGGATTGCCGTTCCTTTGTTCGTAATACTCCACGATGCCGGGTGCCACCTCACGGGCGGCTGCTTGGCAATAGGGTCACCACCAGGCAAACCATTCCATGAAAATGATCTTGCCCGCATAATCACTCAGCTTCAGCGGAGTTCCCGAAGCGCGGTTGATCAGTGTGAAGTCCTCGGCAACATCTCCCGGATTATATCGTTGCGCCTGCGCGACGGGCCCGGAAGCGATCAGCCCGAATAGCACGAGCCGGATCATTCTTTGGATGTGTGGAAGCAGGTTTGGTTTCGTCATAGCTACTTTCATCAAAACGTAAGCGAATAAGCGATTTGCGCAATCCCCCAGTCTCGATCCTTGTAAAGGTTTTGGAAAAACGCGGTTCCGATGCCGAAGGGTTCGTAACGAGTGGAGTAGGGCGCGACGTAGAGCTTCAGGGCTGAACGCTCCCACTGGTAACGGACACCGACGCCGAATTGGTAGGTTTCGACACCGGGAGCGGCATTCGAGAAAAGAGAATTTTCGATCTCGCCGGTATCCTTGTAATAACGCGCCGAGAGACTGAGCAGACATGCCGACGTTGCTTCATACTCCACGGTCGAACCGAAGTAGAAGGCCTCCAACTGCGGGTCCTCCTGCGTATATCCGCCGTGCGCATGCACGACCCAGCTTTCCCCGAGCGCGACATTGACTGAGCTCTGGTAGCCATAACGCTTTTCGCGACTGGTGGTGTCCGCGATGCGGAACTCATTCAGCAGGCGGACGCGCCGCGTGAGAATGTTCTCCGTCGAGACGTGATACGTTGTGGTGTAGAGGTTGGGCCGTCCCCGGCGCAGACCATCAAAGTCAATCTCGTAACCCGGGGCTATTTCGTCCTTCAAAAAACCGACGCCAGCCTGGAAGAATCCGGTGGTTGGGAAGTATTCCCAACGCAAGCCAGTCGAAATATTCCGACCATTCGGTTCCGCTTCGACATACTCCGGAAGGGCGGAGAACTGTTGCCGGTAATACTCGTTGAGCCACGTACTGCGAAAGTCGGTAAAGCCTTCATACAATCCACCCGAGACTAACAGCGTCAAAGGCGCGAAGAGCCGCTGACGGAGATTTGCTTGGAGCGCGTTACGTTCCTCGCTTACGTGACGGTCAAAACCGAGGAAATCAAACGCGGCGGGCCGATAGTCCAAGCCGAATGAGTTGTAGGCATAACGCACGTTCCATTCTGTGGAACCGCGACTCTGGCCGTAACCAAGGGTGCCTTGGGTAATTACGATGTCTGAAGAAAAAACAGATTCAAAGTCGGCTTCGACTCTCTGAGTTCGAGGCGGACCGCTGGCCTCGCGCTTCTCTGCGGGAGATTCAACGGCGGGTTCCAGCGTTTCAGTTGACGGCGAATCTTTGGCTTTGCTTCCCTCATCGCGGATCGCGAACAAACTCGCGTTCCCCGCGTCCGAGATGGCCGCCTCTCCATTCGCGCCGCTACTGAGCGCAGAGAAAAGGATTACTCTGTCACTGCGTTCGATCATTCTTTCGCTTTCTCCACGCAAAGCCGCTTTGCGAGGAGCGCTGCCGATGAAGTCGATGATTTTTCGGAGCTTGTCCGTGCCTTCAAACCCAGCGTTCTTGTAAATAATCTCGAACAACGGCGCATCCGGCTTGGCTCTCGATCCGTCGATAATGACGAGAAATGGAATGCCCTTTCCACCATATTTCGCAAGTGTTTCGCCATTCCGGTCATTGATCACAAAGCTGGTGCCGTTCTTCTGGATGAAGGCTGCTGTCTTCTTTGGGGTGGACTCTTCGATGTTGATGGAGACGACGCGAACCGGAATGCCGTGGGCGTTACCCTTCCGGGCAGCGTGGAATTTCTGAATGCCCTGTTCCATCTCGGCTGAGGCCTTCTGACAAGGCATGCACCAGTAGGCGAAGAAATCCAGCACGACGATTTGTCCGGCGAAATCTTCGAGCATGACAGGTTCGCCGGTTTCCCATCGTTTGAGATCAAAGGATGGCGCTGGCGCGGCGAAGGCGGGCTTTAACCAACCGACTGCCGCCAAAGCGAGCAGTATGGATCCAAATGCTCTGGCGTAAACCATCATCAAGTTCATCGGAACATTCGGGTTATCGGCAGGACGTGCATCCAGCGGCTTGGGCTCCGCCAGTCGCGGCAGAGCCGGGTTCCATCTGGACGAGCAACTTGGGGCCGTAACTGAAAACAGCGGCGTCCGTGAAGAGCATGTTCGGTTTTGAAACCAACCTTTGCTGATGCACGCCGACCGAAGCGCAGCCCGGGAGGACCATCACTGCGGACAAAGCCAATGCCAACGCCAGCAACCCGAGCAAGCGAGGAATGCATGAGTGACGCATGAGGATTCCTTACATGACTTCGACACGTTTGGATAATGTTTTCGTGAGAGATCGCTGTTGATGCGATTTGCACCGGATCGTAATCGCTCGTTGAAAAGCCCAGTAGAAACAAGAGTGTTTTGGGATGGCACACGAATCGCATCACCAAAACCCGCCAGCACTTCCGCCCGGAAGCGCCAAAACCCTACCAGCCCATGAGCTGTCCGCGCAACTCACCGCCCGGGTTCATGCCGGTGTGGATATTGAGATAGACCAATCCGCTCACAAGGTCATTCCGACAACCAACGTCGGCTGCGGCGTCTCCACCACCAGGTGAAAACCTGTCTGCCGTGCTCGGCACAGGAGGTGATTGGGAATCAGGCAATACGCATGCACCTGCCAACTACTGCGGACACACGACTCCCCAATAGGTTCCACAAACTGTTGCCGGTCGGCATCGTCCTTGAAGATGGGCTCGCGGCGATCACCCCGGTTCATCACATGATAGAGCGCGCCGGGATATTCGACTCTGAGTTTGCGAGCCAATCATGAGAACCGACCCGTTTATGGTATTTCTCCCACTCGAGTACGCGAAGAGCCTATTGATCTTGAACGGGCTATTGACGTACTCAGGCTTGTGCCTCATTCGCAAACGCCAGCGGGAACAGAAAGGCTCGATACTATTCGCAGAAATCCTGAGTAAAACGGTCAATAAAACGGTCAGTTCTTATGAACAGCTATTGCTTTTGTCCGCGGTGCCACCACTGGTAAAGCAACAGCCGCGCCACCGTGCCGACGGTGTCTCCTGCTAGGGTCTCGCCGGGCCCACGTAGAGCTTAGCACCCAGTTCACGTTCGTAGGTGTGCTCCACGGACACCAGCGACGGATCTATCACCGTCGGGGGCGCAATGTAACCGTGGTAGCGGCCCATCCAGTAAGCCAGCAACCAAGCGCCGGGTTCCACCACATCGTTGCCCCCCGCCCCGCCGTCCATCTGCATCAACCACCGGTCCCAGCGCAGCGGCTCAGTCTCACGAGGCGAGAAGGTCCTTACCCCTCCCTTCAAAGCGACGTAGCCAGAAGGGGTGCGCAGATCAGCCCGGTGGCTGTTCTGATAGGACCACACGCGCAGGTCCAGTGGCCATCCCCGCAGGTGCTCAACGGAAAGCACAGGCTCACAATCGTTCCCCGTCAGCGCGCCATAAAGAAAATTGAACCAAGGGTTCTGCTCCACTCGGACCACCTCGTAGCTCCGCTCGTACCCGCGGCGATAGAGCGCCCGCATCTCGGGATCCTTCTCATAGCGCAAAAGGTTCCAATAGCTCCAGAACGCCAGTTCATCGAGGAAGTGCAGGATGCTGTCGGGCGGAAACGTGTTCCTGGCTCGCAAGGTGTAGGCCGGGTAACCCAGTTGAACCAACTGGCGATACGCGGCGGTAAATTTCACATCCCCCGTGAGCACCTCTGCGGTCTTGATGAACGAGAGGAGCTCGACCGCCTGCAAACCGCGATCATACTTCCCTTCATCGGTGAGGAAATAATCCGGATCCCAGCGCCCCCAGCGCGTTGGTTTTCCATCCACATCCACCAATTTCCACTGGTGGTCGATCAGATGGGAAGCGACCCTCGCCAGGTGCCCTTTCACCTGGGCCTTTTCCTCTCCCTCCGCCACCAACTCGAGAAAAAGTCCAAAGGCGTAGAAGTGCGAGCAGATCTCATCGCTGGAAGTATCGCCCTTCCACTCGAACTTCCCGTCGGCTGTGTCGTGCCACTCCGCGGCATACCCTCCTGATCCATGTCCGGCCTGATGGCCTCGCTCCCCCTTCGCCCAAACTGACCGTGCAGGAAATCCCGAGATGCCCGTCATCGCCTCCAACCAGCGCAGCCCGTGGAATGTATTGGTCGCCTCCTGTCGCGCCGCCGGATCCCGTGTCACCGCGTAGCGGTAGCACTGCGCTGCGAGGTAGTTGCCGGTGTAGCCTCCGTCGTTATCGCTGACCTCACGCACATACTCCTTGAGGCCGGCATCCCACTCAAGCTTGTGAGTGAAACCAAGGCGCTTCTGTCCCCATTCCTCCAAGTGCCGCTCATAGTAACTCGCCTTTTTGGCCAGCGTGTACGGCTCGTAGCGGATAATGCCCAGGCCTTGATCCGTTGCGAGGAAGACGGTGAGACCATCCACCGCGATGGCGTTGACACGCTCTCCCGGCAGCCAACGCTGACCGGCAAAATAGTGAAACGCCCCAGCTACTTGCCGGATGGCACCCCGCGTCGTTCCCATCCAGAGATCGTTCGTAAAACCCTTCGCCAGACAGGTGAGATCTTCAAAGGGCAATCCCTGATCACCGCGCAAAGCGACCAGGGACATTCCCCTGAGCACCCCGAGGCCCCGATCGGTCGCCAAGAACAGGGATGTCCCTAGGCTGAGTGCGTCCCGGGTGTTCGAGGAGGGCAGTGTTCCCCAATCCCAGCCCAGGTCCGCCGGCCACGTGTAAGCATCAATACCTCCAAAGGCACCGAACGAGAATGGCGCGAGACGTCCGGCACCCACCACAAAGAGAGTCTCCTGATGGGGGAGCATCCGAGTGATGCCGAAGCGCGCCGAATTGGTCGAGTAGGGCTCCAGCGAGCCGGCTCGAATGGCGAACAACTTTCTTCCGACGGCCGCCAGTGTCGTCCCCCGAAACTCTGTCACATCGGTCACGCTCTCCTTGGTGATTGGCACCCACGTTTCACCCTCCAAGCGGTGAAGGCCAGCGTCGCCGATCGCCCACAACCCGCCTGCTGCCCGGACCAATCGCTTCACCGGTTGCTTCAGCCCGGGAACCGCAACCCATTCCGAGCCCTGGAGCCGATAGACCCCATGCGCGGTGCCTACGAACACGCGAGCTTCCTGGACGGCAACAGCCGTCAATGGCTCCGCAAACGGCACCTTGCGTCCCACTTCTTGGAGAAAGACATCGTCCGGAATGGATCGGGCCGCTCGGTGCACCGCGGTCAACTCGGAGGCGGAGACCTCTGTGGACAGGCCCGCCCAGGAAACCCAGGTCACCATCCCCAAACGGCAGACAGAATGACAGAGAAGTTGAAAATGCGTCTTCATGCGTGGCCTGAGTCAACCTAAAGCCTCCTCCCCTCGGCAAGCGAACGTTCGTCGTCTCATTTCTAGGAGAATTTCAGGTTCAAAACAGCCCATGTCCCCGCTTCGTCATCTGGCGCTGGCGCGTCACCAGCCCTGTCGACCGCTGACGGAACAGAGGCAATGTGTCGCCGCGCTCCACAGGCGCCTCTCGTTTGCAAATAGGAGTTTTCTTTTTCACAGAAGACCTGACCATAGCCCTCCGTAGGCGTTGGCACAAGAAAACTTCCCAGCGAATCCCGCCGGGCGATCTCCGAGGAAGGGTGATCGGGTGGGAATTCGAGCCTGACGCAGACAAGGAATTCAAGTGGCAGCTTCCCGGCTTGATGACATTTCGCAATGCGTCCCCGTTGACTTCTGATCTCCGGCCATCGACTTCATCCACCCGCTTCTCCATCCCCAATCTTCAATCTTGCGATATCCGATCTCTGCGCTAAGACCCCCTTCCCAATCCGCGCTAATCCCTTCGTTACGAGCTTTTTTGGAGTAGGATTAGGACGGCGAGTAGGAATCACGCTCAAAATCTTCTCAGTCTCAGGACGGCACGTCCCTTGCTTAAGGGACCAGACCTCAAATTCATTCTTCAATGATTTTCAACGAAGGGGGCGAGGGCGGTTCTGGTGAATGGAGTCGCCCTTCTGGGTTCCTCCCCCCAGGGGGAGATTAGAACCGAGGGCCGCTCACTTTAATTAACGTGTCGCTTCCTCACTTGGCCAAATGGCAAGCAACGCGGTGTCCGGGAGCCAACTCACGCAATGGCGGGGCTTCAGTTTTGCAACGAGCCTCGGCGATAGGGCATCGGGGATGGAACGGACAACCGCTAGGGGGATCAATCGGCGAAGGGACCTCGCCCGGCAAGAAAATGCGAGATCGTTTTGCGTCTGGATCAACCACCGGCACCGCGGAAATCAATGCCTGCGTGTACGGGTGCCTGGGGGATCGGCAAATCGCCTTGGCTGTCGCTAATTCCACGACCTTCCCCAAATACATCACCACGATCCGCTCGCTGATATGCTCGACGACAGCCAGATCATGAGCAATGAAAAGATAGGTTAAACCGTGGGCTCGCTGCAAATCCTTCAATAGATTGATGATCTGAGCTTGGACGGAAACGTCGAGAGCACTCACCGGTTCATCGCAGACAATGAGCCTTGGCTCTACGGCCAACGCCCGGGCAATCCCGATTCGCTGCCGCTGCCCACCACTGAATTCATGGGGGTAGCGCTGGGCATGGGTTGGATCAAGACCGACGTCCTTAAGCAATTCCTCGATGCGCTTCCCTCGGGCCGCCGAGTTCCGGGCGAGTTTATGGATGTCGATGGCCTCACCAATAATTTGCTCCACGGTCATTCGAGGATCCAGCGAGCCGTAGGGATCTTGAAAAATCATCTGGAATTTCCGGCGGCGCGCTCGCAACGCTGAACCGCTCAGGCGGGAAATATCTTCCCCTTCAAACAAAACGCTCCCAGCCGTCGGTTCAACGAGCCTGATCACCGACCGGCCCAAGGTCGTTTTGCCGCAACCGCTCTCCCCCACCAACCCCAACGTCTCGCCAGCATTTTGAATGAAGCTCACGTCATCGACAGCTCTGACAAATTGAGTCGCGCGTCGGAATAACCGATGCTGAACCGGGAAATACACCTTCAGATTTCGGACTTCGAGCAAGTTCATCTTCACGCATTACGGATCGAGCATCATCCTTGCCCTTCGCGCCAGTAAGCACATCGCACCCAGCGTCCTGTTTCCACTTCGATGAGCGCAGAGCTATTTTCCGAGCAATCCATTTGAGCTTTCGAACAACGTGGATGAAATCGACAACCACTCGGAAAAGCCCCGAGCTGCGGCACATTGCCTGGAATAGTCGTTAAACGAGCCTCATCGCTTCCCAACTTGGGAATAGACCGCATCAGCGCCTGGGTGTAAGGGTGCAGCGGGCGGCGCAATAAAGCATGGGCTGGCGCCAGCTCGACGATTTGGCCCGCATACATGACGGCGACCCTGTCCGCGATATCAGCCACAATACCCAAATTGTGCGTGATGAGGAGGATGCTCATCCCAAGCCGCTTTTTAAGATCGCGAAGCAAGTCCAAAATCTGCGCCTGAATCGTCACATCCAAAGCCGTCGTCGGTTCATCGGCGACCAGAAGTTTCGGCTCCGAAGCAAGCGCCATCGCAATCATCACCCGCTGCTGCATGCCGCCAGAGAGTTGATGCGGGTAATCGCGAATCCGGTATTCCGCGGCCGGAATGCCAACCAGCTTCAACAGGCGGACAACCTCAGCATCAGTCGCCGCAGCCGGCCTGTGCAGTTCAAGCGATTCCTTGATTTGAAACCCGATACGGAAGACTGGATTTAAGGAAGCGCCCGGCTCTTGAAAAACGTAGCTGACCACGCCGCCACGGATGGTGCGCAGCTCCGCTTGGGTCATCCTCAACACATCTCGATTCTCCACTAAGATCTGGCCCGAAACATAACGCGCCGGCGGAGTGGGCACCAACTTGGCGATCGAGAGCGCTGTGACGCTTTTTCCGCAGCCACTTTCCCCGACCATGCAGACTGTTTCCCCTGCCTGCACCTCCAGCGAAAGATCGTCCACGGCCCGCATTGAACTGCGCGAAGATCCAAACTCCAATGTCAAATTCTTGATCTCGAGCAACGCCATTTTCGAAATTTCGGAGGACCCTTATTGAATCATCAATGTTAAGGGAATCATTATAAAACCCTCGCGCGAGAATCCGTGCGGCTGCGGATCACGTTTGGAGTCTCGATGAGATTGTGGGTCTATCGGGCCAATTCGATTCAGTGTTGTGCCAAAAAGCGATCGGAACTCAGCGCCTAATTGCTTTGCGCCTTTGAAGGCGCTTGGCGCTCTCTGGGTCAGGTTCGTTCGGGCAGGCTTTTTACTGAGCATCAGCGGACGATGCCAGTGAAAGGAAGGTTCCGAAAGATAATTTCAAGTGTCCGACTCTACAGGGAGAGTTTTCGACCGAGGCAAATATCACTTCGTGGAAAGCCGACCGTCAATCTCTCTTCACTCGCGGATCCACCCAATGATACAGGAAATCGACGCCCAGATTGGCGGCCACCACCATCGCGGCACTGAAAAGCACCGTTCCCATGATGATCGGCACATCCAGGTTAAAGACCGATTGCAGAGCGAGCGTGCCAATCCCTGGCAACGCGAAAACATTCTCCGTAAAGATGACTCCGCCCAGCAGGCCAGCCACATCCATTCCTAAAACCGTGATCACGGGGATCAACGCATTCCTCAGCCCATGCCTGAAAAGGACTGCGATTTCGGACAATCCCTTGGCCCGCGCCATCCGGACGTAGTCGCTGCTTAACACCTCCACCATGCTGCTGTGAATGAGCCGGGCGTAATAGCCGGCAAAAAGAATCACGAGCGTCAAGGCCGGCAACAGCAAATGCCGCCAGCCCCTGAAACCGGCCACGGGAAAGTACCCGGCGCGATAGGCCAACGCATATTGCAGCATCCGCCCGAGCCAGAATGCCGGCAACGATAGCCCAATGGTCCCCAGCACAAGCACTGTCCGATCAAACTTCGAATCACGGAACTTCGCGGTGAGCACGCCTACTGGAACGGCGAGCAACATCCAAAACACAACTGCCATCGTTGAGAGCGCGAGAGTGGCTGGCAAGCGTGTGAGAATCGCATCCGTGACACGCTGGTTTGTCACGTAGGATTTTCCGAGATCACCATGCGCCAAGCCCCAAAGGTAGCGGCCATATTGTTGGACGCGAGGCTCGTCAAAATGCATTTCGTGCCGGATGCGCCGAATCGTCTCCGCATCCGCTTTTGCTCCTGCCATCGTGCGAGCTGGATCGGCGGGCACCGCATGCGCCACGAAAAAAGTGATGACGGAGGTTCCGAGCAAAACCAGAACTGACCAGAGCAAGCGACTCGAAAGACGAGTGAGTGTCACATTCATTTTTCGATCCACATCCGTTCAAAACGCGAGGGCCAGATCGGATGCAGCTTGGGCCCCCGCAGCCACGGTTGACTCAGCTTGTATAGAAAAGGGTGAAACAAGAAAACCCACGGCGCCTCTTCGACAATGATGACTTCTGCCTGCCGATAAAGCTCGAGTCGCCGCTCGATATCGCCAGAGCTCGCTGCTTCATCGAGGAGCTTATTTACTTTGGCGTTGTTGTAAAATGCGCGGTTGTTGCAATTCACGTCCACAATCCGACCGCCATGGAACAGGACATTCAGAAAATTACTTGGATCGGGGTAATCCTGAAACCATGGACCCAAAGCGCAGGGAGCGTTCGTGCGCCTCTTAACCGCCTCAAGATACATGGCCAACGCCGCGGGCCTCAATTCCACTTCCACTCCCACTTGACTCCAGTCCTGTTTGATCGCGGCAGCCAATCGGGACGACGCCAGATCGTTCTCGTGCCAGATCGCCGTCTTGAAACCTTGCGCGTAGCCCGCTTCTGCGAGCAATTGGCGCGCCTTCGTTGGATCGTAATCGTAGCCTTTCAACTTCGTATTGAAACCAGGCATGGGCGGCGGAAGGACGCCATGGGCCGGAATACCGCGGTTGTTAAGCAATCGAATCAACCGCTGCTTGTCTGTGGCGTAATTCATCGCACGACGCACGTTTGCGTTATCCAATGGCGGCAATTCCGTGTTCAAGGAGATGTACCAGGTGGCGCTATGCGGCATTTGCTCGAGCCCTTTCCGCAAAACGGGATTTCGCATGATACGCGTAAAATCCGGTATGGGAACTCCCGCCGGAGTGATGCACGCGATGTCGAGTTCACCGCGCTCGAACATCATCAAATGAAGTGTCTCATCCCCGCCAATCATCACTTCAATGGCCTCTAAATAAGAGATCTCACGACCCGAATAGAACGGGTTCCGGCCAAACCGCAATCGAGCCCCGCGCCGCCAATCGCGAAGGATGTAAGGACCTGTGCCCGTCGGGTGTTGAGCAAAATCGTCTTGGTAAAGCTCGACAACTTCTTGAGGAACGACGAACGCAAACGGCATCGCCATCATATATTGAAACGAGAGGTCTGGCGTGGAGAGCTCGATCACCAACGTGTCTGGTTCGGGCGACCGCAAACCTCGGACATGCGGCGCTTTTCCATCTTGAAATTCCTTCGCTCCGAGGATTCCGCGAAAGAATCCATCGCCCGGGGATTTTGTTTTCGGATTTAGAATTCTTTCCAGTGTGAAGCAATAATCCTGGGCTCGCACTTCGCGGCCATTGGAAAAGCGGACACCCGGCAGCAAATGGAAAGTGTAAGTCCGCCCGTCCGGCGAAATGTTCCAATCTCTCGCCTGCCAAGGCACCAGATTGAGATCTTCGTCGTAGTCAAGGAGGCCGTGATAAAGCAGCCGCAGAAACGGCCACGATTCGGGCTCGTAGGCAATCGCTGGGTCAAGTGAACGCACATCGGTGGGCAGCGCCAATCGCAACGTTCCGCCAAGGGTCGGATCTCGCATGCCAATGACTCCAGCCACCGAGTCAACGCCCCCGAGACAGCATACCGCCAAAGCCGATAAAATCGCGGCTGAAGAAATCTTAGAAACCAGAAAACGACGAACTCCAAACAGCGGCCGACGCTGGTTTCGCCAAGTCCCAATCTCCGATTTGATCGCGGCGAGATTCATTCGTGATTTGGCGTTGGGAGAAATCGTCGGCCCACAGGAGCGCTCACAACGTCATTTCTTCACTGGCTTCTGAAACGGATCCAGAACGTCTTGCAACCCCTGGCCAAGAAGGTTGAAGCCAACGACGGTGAGAATGATCGCAATCCCGGGCACAATGACAATGTGCGGAGCGGCGATGAAATAAGGCTGGCCATCGGCAATCAATGAGCCCCACGATGGCGCAGGCGGCGGCACGCCGATCCCGAGATAGCTGAGCCCGGCCTCAAGCAAAATTGTCCCCGCCGTGCTCATGGCCGCTAGGACAATGATGGTCGGCAGCACATTAGGCAAAATATGGCGCAGCATCACCCTTGCGTCAGAACTACCGAGCGCCTTTGACGCTTGAATAAAATCCCGCTCCCTGAGCGCCAGCACCTGTCCACGCACAACCCGGACAATGCCAGTCCAACTGACGAAACCGATGATTAAAAAAATACTGCCCAGCCCAGGTCGGAGGGTCACGTCCAGAAAATGCCATGGCAGCCAAGACGGGTGCGGATGGACTTGTTTGCCATCCATCAAGCCAGCGAACGCGATCGCCAAAAGCAGCGCAGGTATCGTCATTGTGATTTCTGTAAAACGCATTAACAACGTATCCAAAGGCCTTCCATAGTAGCCCGCCAGGACTCCCACAGTGACGCCGATGATCGTCGCCGTCGCCATCGCAGCGATGCCAACGGAGAGTGAAATACGGGCTCCGTGAATGACCCGGCTGAGCACGTCGCGCCCAAGATTGTCTGTGCCAAAGAGGAACTGTTTGCTGGGCGCGAGCGGCATGCCGTCCTGATCCAATCCTCGAGCAGACTGCTCCACTGGATCGAGCAAAACGTGATGCCGGGAAAGCGTCGGCGCGATCAAGGCCAGAAGGACGAGCGAGCCTACGATGAGGAGGCCCGACATAACCAAGCGGCTCCGAAGCGCCTGAGACCACGCTAGCGAGTTTAGGCCTCCAGGTGACACAATCGAACAATCGTATTTCTGGTGACGAAATGTTTCATCTCTCGGTTCGTAAATCGGATCAGTTTCTTGTAACGGATTATAGAGTCGATGGCAACAAGCACTCGGAGAATTGCCACGAAAGCGACTCGAATAAAGGCTTGCGGAGCTACGAAACTTAACTAACTTCCGGTACTCGTGTTTTGGCGGGGTAGCCAAGTGGTAAGGCAGGGCTCTGCAAAAGCCTTATGCGTCGGTTCGATTCCGACCCTCGCCTCCAAAACATCATTCCACCCAATAAAACCAATGTTGTTTAGGGATTTGCGTGATCTGAATCAACTCCACTGCTAACGCCCGATGCCAACACACATCCAGCGAAAACCAAGGGTGTTCAATCCTGTCAGGATTGTTCGGGCGGTGGCATTGCCACCGGATCGAAGAGGCGAACGGCCAACCAGACCAGCTTGAACGCCGACGCCACCATCGGGTTAGAGGCCAAGCTCTAGCTCACCGGGAAAGGTATTTAATTAAAAGGAGGAATGATGAAGGTAGAATCAAACATCCCCCTTCATCATTCAAACTTTCCCCACGTCCATGTTGAAAACGATGCGCTTTACCATGCTCAACCGACCTTGGTTGGCTTTCCACCAAAGTTCGATTCCATCGGTCAAGAAATCGCTGGTCTTGTTGCTGGAAGTGAAGAATAGGAACGACTTGATGTTGTCGGTTTCAAATATCCCGCCCGGCACCGGTCACTCCTTCGAGCATCCTATCGTGATCCGCCGCCTTGACCGCTTGGAGTCCGCACGAAAGTCATACCTTGGAATAAGGGCCAATGTTGACCCTGGCTTTGGTATCCACACTAACACATCTTCCACCACAAGCGGCTTGCTGTCCAACAACGTATTGGTTACGTAGGCCATCGCTTGCCGACGATCGGGTCAAGAAATCAAATCCACCAAGCGCTGTACCAACTCAACCACAGTCTTAGGAATCTCGGTTTGTTCCAGAATCGATGTCTTCATGTGAAAAACCTCCCCATGTCTTTCAATATGAAGATAACATTACAACAGATATAGTAGTAAATCCTGTATCCTTAGGAAGGTCTAGCCTTGGAACGGGTGCAGAGCAATTCTCATTATGGCAATTTCGCTCAGATTTCCCTTATATTTCTTGGGTTTGCAGCCTGTTCTTTGAGCCCGCTTGTGTCTGAAACCGGACGACGTCACTCAAGATCCCTAGGTTTTTCGATTCCAACCATTCCAGCCACACTGGT
>SIBE01000092.1 GCA_009695265.1 Pedosphaera sp.
ACGGGGACTTGCCGAGCATGTCGGATTTGATCGGCGATTTGCTTTACATTAAAAAGATGCCCTCCTGTCCAGCGGGCGGAACTTATGAGTTCCAGGCCATCGGACAGATAGCCACTTGTAGCATCTCCGGCCATACACTTTGACTCCTCGATGGGGTTTGAGGGACAATCTTCCATAGTTGTCCAACTCATTTTTATTTTGCCGCAAGGAATCTCCTGTCAAATCCAGTCGTCCTCTTTGCCCATCTTCTCATGAACGCGATTCTGAGAATCGAGAATTCTCAGACTCGATGGTGTGTCTAGAAATGTTACAGGCGCTGTCTCAAAATCGTGCGCGGCTTCAGAAACAAATTGAAAGTTTCGGGCAGAAACCCGCCAGGCATCTCTCCTCACCCAGCGAATCAATTTGTTTAAGGCTCGTTCGAGGTCCGTTCGCTATAAGCCAAAACGGCCACACACAGGAAAAGAGTTAGAGCGGACACGACCGCTCCGAATCTGAACTTGCGATCTTCGTAAGACAGTTTCACCTGGTGGACGCCTGCCGGAACTTCGAGCGCTTGGAACGCGTGATTGGCCCGCCAGACCGGTGTGATATTCCCATCCACATAAGCTCGCCAGGGATGATAAAAAGATTGCGCCACGACCAACCAACTCGCTTGAACAGCATGAATCTCCAAATCGATTCGCTGCGCAGAAAACTTGCGCGACAATATCGTTGCCTGAGCCGTGTTCGTAACCCTGATTGAGCGCTGGGCATCAAGGGGCAGATAAACGATTCGACGGGGATCGAACGTGGCATTCGTTAGAGCCTTCAACGTATCCGCAGCGTCAGCAAAGATCGGCTGTTGGCCCAGGGTGACCAGCGGCAAGTAAGTGTCTCGCTCGGACCAGTCCAAAATCCGACCTTCCGCGGTGACACGAGATACTCCCAAAAAATCGGCCAGATGGGGCAAATCCGCGTTCGTGGAAGCGTAGAGCAATGCCTGAACTTCCATCTGCTCGCGCAACTGGAGAGTCGAAGATCCGTTCACCTTCGGGATTCCCTCCAGCAGATTCAGATGGGACCAAAGGGCGAGGCGCTTGCCTAACAGATCACTCGACAAATCTGACACACCGCTCATCAGCAGATACTGCTCGGCTCGCGGGCTGATCAGAACACGCCCATCGCCGTGAACTGGTGACGACAGCTTGTTATTCGCTTTCCAGAGGCCCGGTTCCAGGACGGATGCCGGCAGCGTTGGGTTTTGGGGGGGCGAATGAGTTAGGAAATCCATTGTAAAAAGCGCAATGACGCCGAGCTTCGACGCAAGTTGAAAAGAGGATTTTAGCATTCGTCCTTGTGCGAAAATCAGCGCGAGTATTGCGCTAAGAAAAATCGCGCGCCAGATTCCGCTGCTGAGTATCGCCGGCCACTGATCAAGAGGCAGGGGATGCTGTTTGGCAAACGAAAGTATTCCGATGATCAGCACCAGCAAGCCAAACCACAGCCCCGCCAATTGTTGCCAGCGAGTCTGCCGCCAAGAGGCGGGAGCATCAGCCACTTCGCGCAAGGCGTACGCCGCAAGCAAAGGCAGGGTAAAGGCCCCCAAGATTACGAACTTAATTGGATACCTCGCGAAACCCATCATCGGGAGCATTTGCTTGATGAACCCGTACAGAAACCCATTCTCCCCCGAAGCCATGAGCAGGCCGAACAGAGCCAGAGCGGCCAGCAGCCAGACGCGCCGCCGTCGCACCACCAACACGCTGTAAATCGAAAACATCACCACTCCTATGCCGGGATAAGTCGAGGACATGAATTCCTGTCCACTTTGAAAATAAACCCCCTGCGGCGTCAAGAAACAGCGGAATAAAGGAACGACCCAATTCGCCCAACCCCAAGATGGCATTGCCCACTTCGCCGTCCCAAAGCTCACGCTCCGCTGAGAATGAGCGAGCAGATCAAGGAAAGGCCATAACTGCGCGGCGATAAGGCAAGCGACGATTGCGACAACGGCAAACCCTCGCCCCATCAGCAGCTTCACTGACTCAGTCTTCTGAAGGACAATTCCAATCCAAATTCCGACGAGCAGCAGCCACGTGAGCAATACTATTTCCGGAGCACCGGACATCATCTGCAACGCGGCAGCGAAGCTGGCAATTATCAGATGGCGTCTTCCCCCGCGCAAAGCTCGTTCGACGCACAATACCACCCACGGCATCCAACTCAAGGCTACCGTGTAATTGGGCCAGATTAGGCTGGAAAACATCACTCCATTAAAGACAAATCCTATCCCTGCGACGCTCGCCGCAAATTTGTTTTCCACCCACTTCGACGCCAGAACGTACATTCCCAACCCCGCCCAAAACAGATGCGCCAAACAAAACAAGTTCAATGACCAGGGGAGCGGCAGCAGCAGATAGAACAGCGAGAAAGGATAAAGAACCATCGTTCCCCACTGAGCCAGAAACGGCGCGCCGCAATTGCTCAACGGATTCCAAAGCGGAAGTTCGCCACTCCAAAAACTCTCGTGGTGATGAAAGATGACCGGGTAAGCCAGCACTCCAAAATCCCGATAAAACAAAGTGTGAAGGCCCAAGACAATCTTGGGAAACGTGCCGACGATCAACAAACCGAGAAGTAGAGAAAAACGGATCGGAGTAAACGCAGCATCGGATGAACTGGCAACGCCCGACGCGATCCCGCGCGAGCCAGGCTCATCGGTATGTCTGGGAATAGGGTGAGGGGAACTCATTGATATGGTTTCAGTGTTGAGGCGGTTCGCAAGGGGCTCAATCAAACTCCATCGCTGTTGATTGAGTTGATGAGCGCAACTTTTCTCGTCGCTTGAATAGAAACCATAACCATACACAAATGACCGACGTTAGCCCAGAAAGCACCGCTCCGCGATGAAAGGGTTGATCCTCATAAACCACCTTCACCACAGATCGGCCTGCCGGCACCTCGAACGCCTGAACGGAATTGTTTGCGCGCGTCAGCGGAGCCGATTTGCCGCCGACATAAGCTCGCCAAGGGTGATAGTACGATTGAGCCAGGACTACCCAGGCCGCTTGCGCAGCATCGACGTCCAGGTCGATTCGATGCGCACTGAATCGACTGACGGTCACGGTTGCCTTTGTTGCATCAGCAACCGAAACACGATTTCGAGCCTCAACAGGCAAATAAACGACGTGAGCTGGATCAAAGGTTGTATCGGAGATTCCGCGCAACATTGCCTGGGGATCGCTGAAAATTGGTTTTTGTCCGCCGGTCGCGAACGGGAAATATCCGGGTTGCGAAGTCCATTCAATCAACTTGTCCGGGGCTGTCAGTTGCGAAACTCCCAGGAAATTCGCCAAGCTCGGGAAGCTGGCATTCGTTGAGGCGTAGAGAAGCGAGCGAACTTGGCTCTCTTCCCGGAGGTACAAGGAGAAGAAGCCATCGACCTTCGGGATCTGATCGAGGATGTTGGCGTTCGCGAAGAGCGACATCCGGCTGTAAAGGTAATCATTCACAGCGTTCGTGAGAGCCAGGTGATTGAGGCGAAAGTCGGCGAACGGGCTGAGCATTGCGCGCGATTTTCCCATTTTGGGTTCGGGAGTTAATCGCAATTCAGCCTTGGTTAAACCCGGCTCATAAACCCAGCGTTCGATCGTTGGGTTCAATCGTGGAGCATGGGTCAAAGCATCGACCACAATCAGAAACAGCAGACTCCATCCTAACAAGATTTGTGATTTCTGGCGAGTGAAGCGCCCCAAGGCGCCCGCGACTGTCAGAACCATCGCGAGAAGCGCTGCCCGGCTTAAGCCACTTTGCCATGTGGCCGGCCACTGGTCCGTTGGCAAAGGATATTTCCAAGCGACCCAAAGCACTGCGGCAATCACCGCCAGAAGACCCACCCCTAAAATCAAGAGAAGCCGGAGATTACTTAGCCTTCGGTGGGCTAAGCCACCAGGCAACCGTGCTACTCCAAATGCACACAGCAGCGGAATCGCGAACACCACGAGCACAACGAACTTTACTGGAAACCGAACGACTTGGAGCGCGGGAAAACATTGTCTCAACCACTTGTAAACCAGTCCAGTTTCCCCCAAAGCAAGGACTAGAGAGACCGCTATGATCCACGCAAGGAGCCAAACTCTTTTGCTGGCCGATAACTCCAGACTGACAGATCCTCCGTCAAGAGAAGCACGGAGTTTCTCCGACGAGGAGGACCTTCGCGCGTACAAACAAACCGTCAGCATAGCCAAGGCCGATACCCCGATTCCTACATAGTATGAGGAAACCCAATATTGCCCGGCTTGGGCAAAGACTCCTTGATGAGATGGAAAGCAACGAAAGAGCGGAACCACGAAATTGGCCCAACCCCACGCAGGCATCGACCAATAGGCATCGCCGTAGGCCAGGTCGCGTTGAGAGTGAACCAGCAAATCCAGGAAGGGCAACAACTGCGCAGAGGCGAGACCCGCAACCAGAACAACGATAGTCAAGAACCGGATTACTAGGAGCCCGCGCGCTGCCTTCTCCGCAAAAAACTGGACAACCCACAACACTGCCACGAAGCCCCAGGTAAATAGGATGATCTCGGGTCCGCCGGTCAGCATTTGCAGCGCTCCGACCACCGCAGCGACCACAATCTGCCGACTTCCGGTGCGCCAACCGCATTCCACTCGCCACACGACGAAGGGCATCCAAGCCAGCGCGGCGATGTTGTTGGGCCATTTCAGGCAGCTCAATGTCAGACCATTGAACGCAAACGCCAATCCTGCCACCGATGCCGCCAATCGGCTGCCGGTCCACCGATGTCCGAGGTGATACATCCCTAGACCAGCCAGGAAAAGGTGGACCAGGCAAAAGACTCCCAAGGACCAAGAGAGAGGAAACATCACATAAAAAAGCGAGAGCGGGTAAAGAACCATCGTGTTCCATTGAGCTAAGAAAGGGAGCCCACAATTACTCAGAGGATTCCAGAGCGGAACCTCACCATTCCAAAAACTTTCCCGGTGATGAAAGGCAAGTGGATATCCAAAGATGCCAAAGTCCCTATAAAAGAAAGTCCGACCTCCGAAGATCACATCCGGAAATGCGGCAATGATAAACAGCGCCAGCATGGAGGCAAAACGTCCAGCCCGAAACCACTCATCTCCACTCGAACGAGCAGGAGTGTCGGAATCGGTCGGCGAAGAAAACATATCCGGGTGAATCTCGCAAAATCCAAACAGTTCCCAAAGGAAAAACTGCCATCCGAGACAGCGCAAACGGCCAAATCAAAAGCACCGTCCAATCCGCCAGAACGCCACGAAAGCGAATGCCAACCAAATCAGACGGTGCTCAAGCCGTTAGGAGACGGTAATAAATTAAGGTGGCGAGATGACGCAGGGATTTTGGTGGCTGGCAAGGCGCGAGCGAGGAGCATATCTGCGATCTGCAACGAGCGAGCAACGCCGCCAACCGCCAAAAGAACCAGTCAGGTTGCTACCTTAATTTGTTACCGCCTCCTTAGCAACCCGAGGCACGGTGACGCCGCAGCGCGGTATCCTTACCTCCGAAAACGTTTGGACTCTCCAGGTTAAAGTTTTCAACAAATCCGCGACCTTCCTTGAGTCAATGGTTGCGTCGGCTAGAGAGTTAGGCTAGATGTGCTCATGCTTTTCTGCTTGAGAACTGTCCACCCACAGGAATCGCGAAGCATCTACCGCAGTCGGAACCGGGCGTTCGCTCCCCTGCTCTGCTGCATTTTCTGCCTTGTCGCTAGTTCCATGGCCGCATTCGGCGCTGAGCTGCAAGAGTGTCAAAAACTTTATCTAAGCGGTCAGTACGCGGATTGCATTCGGTTGTCCAACGAGACCATGAAGGACCGCTACGTCAGCGAAGACTGGTCGATCTTGCTGACCAAATCGCTGTTAATGGTCGGGCACTATGGAGAAGCTCTGACCGTCGTTTCAAACGCAGTGAGTCGCCATTCGGGGAGCCTGCCAGTGCGAGTGCTGGCTCACGAGGTGTTCCTCCAAAACGGCCAGACCGAGCAGGCGAAATCGCTCCTCGAAGAAATCAATCAACTGGGCTCGCGGTCGGGGGCCTACCGCAACTCAGCCAGCCTGGTCGCTCTGGGTAACGCAGCGCTCTTGTTGGGTGCCGATCCGCGGCTGGTCCTCGAGAATTTCTTTAACCCGATTAAAAAGTCAGAGCCAACTTTCCGCGACGTTTACTTGGCGATTGGCGAGCTTGCGTTGAACAAGAACGACGACGCCCTGGCGGCACAAACCTTTCAAGACGCCATTAAGCGTTTCCCGAAAGATCCGGAAATGCTTTACGGCTTGGCGAAAGCTTACGGATCGAGCGATCGCCCAAAGATGGTCGAGTACCTGCAAGCGGCCCTGGAGCAGAACAGCAAGCATGTTGCGAGTATGCTGCTGATGGCCGATCACATGATCGATGCCGAGGAATATCAAAGGGCCGGCAAAAGCTTGGATCAAGCGCTCGCCGTCAACCCATCTCACCCCGAAGCCTGGGCTTATCGTGCAGTTTTGGCCCATCTCAATAGCGATGCGAAACAGGAAAAAACCGCTCGAGCCTCGGCTCTCCAATTCTGGAAGACGAATCCGCGCGTTGAGTTCCTGATTGGCCAGAAGCTTTCTCAAAAATATAGATTTACCGAAGGCTCCTCTCATCAACGGCAGGCGGTGAAATGGGATCAGGATTATTTACCCTCAAAGATCCAACTGGCCCAAGACCTCCTTCGATTGGGCGAGGACGATGAGGGCTGGAAGCTCGCCGAGGAAG
The DNA here is from genome assembly GCA_009695265.1 of Pedosphaera sp. Classification (GTDB taxonomy): domain Bacteria; phylum Verrucomicrobiota; class Verrucomicrobiia; order Limisphaerales; family SIBE01; genus SIBE01. The sequence continues at coordinate 6,763 of SIBE01000092.1, forward strand.
TTCACAAAAAGGACGGTTACGATGTGGCGGCTTACAACCTCGTCACACTCGGCGAGAGCCTCTCCCGCTTCCAGATGCTATCCAATCAGGATTTTAGGGTGAGGATGCACCCGCACGAAGTGGCGGTCTATGGCGACAGAGCAATGGCTCTGTTGCAACGCGCCAAGGATGTCTTGTGCCGCAAATACGGCTTCGAACCGGAGAAACGAACTACCGTCGAGATCTTCCCAGAACAGAAAGATTTTGCCGTCCGGACCTTCGGTATGCCTGGAGGCGCGGGTTATCTGGGCGTCTGCTTTGGTTGCGTGATCACCGCCAACAGCCCAGCATCCCGCGCCGCAAATCCATCGAGCTGGGAAGCGGTGCTGTGGCATGAATATTGTCATGTCGTCACCCTTGGACTCACGAAAAACAAAATGCCCCGCTGGTTGAGCGAAGGCATCTCGGTTTACGAAGAGCGGCAGGCCAAGCCCGTCTGGGGCGAGAACATGACCCCGCGCTACCGGCAAATGATCTTGAAGGGAGAACTCACGCCGATTGGAGAGTTGAGCGGGGCTTTCCTAACCCCAAAAACGGGTCTCCATTTGCAATTTGCATATTATGAATCCTCGATGGTCGTCGAGTTTCTGATCCAGCGATTTGGGTTGGATTCGATCAAGCGTATCCTGCACGACCTCGGCGAAGGCAAAGCGATTAACAACGCCATTGAAACTCATACTGAACCGCTCGAAAAACTGGAGAAAGAATTTACCACCTTCATCCGTGAGCGAGCCGAACAGTTGGGACAAGGCTTGGATTGGAAAGAACAGAAGACCGAACTACGTCCGCGGCTCGCGGCAATTCAACCGGAACTAAATCCGACGAGTCAAAATCCGACGAATTACTGGGTTTTGATCGAGCGCGCCAAGAAGCTGCTTGACGAAAGAAAGTGGCAGGAAGCCAAAGAACCACTTCAAACGATACTCGATCATTACCCTGATAGCACCGGCGCTGACAGCGGCTACGCATTGATCGCGGCCGCGCACCGCAGCCTCAGTGAGACCGAGCTCGAGCGCGCGGCGTTGGAAAAGTTCGCCCTGCTCGATGCCGATGCCACGGATGCTTTTCTAAGGTTGATGGAGATGGCAAGCGCCAAGGGCGAATGGAACAAGGTTGCAGTCAATGGCGAGCGTTATCTTTCGGTCAATCCACTGGTCCCGCAACCTTACCGCTATCTGGGTCGCGCTCACGAAGAATTGGGCAATCCGCGGGAAGCCATTCAAGCTTACCGGACGCTGCTGAAACTCGATCCCGCTGATGTGGCGGACGTGCATTTCCGTCTTGCCAAGTTGCTCCATCAAGCTGGTGATGCCGCTGCTAAACGTCACGCATTGCAGGCGTTGGAAGAAGCGCCTAGATTTCGCGAGGCGCATCAGTTGCTATTGAACATCGTGGAAAAGCCCGGGTCTGAAGCGCCAAGGTCGCCGGATAATCTCCGCCCATCCAAAGAGGCAGCGCAACCATGAGAAAAGCTGTCCAAGCTCTCGGTCTGATCATTTTGTTGTGCCTCGGCGCAATTCTTGTGAATGCGCAGCGCTCCGGCCGCGGGCGGCGGCCAATCCCAGATCGCTCCAACGTTCCTGAGTGGCAGGTGGACCCCGAGTTTCGCAAAGATGTTTTTACCTTTGTCCGTGTCAGATATCCATCGGGGGGCGGTTACGGGAGATGGGGCGGCGGGTGGCGAACTGATTATCCTGACAGTGATCTGAATTTTTCGTTCCGGCTTCAGCAGGTGACCTCCTTGAAAGTGGATCCGGAAGGTAAAATCCTCGAGCTGACGGACAAAGAACTATTCGACTATCCGTTCATCTACATCATCGAACCGGGGAGCATGCAGTTGACGGACGAGGAAGTGGCGTGCCTCCGGCGCTATCTCTTGAATGGCGGATTTCTAATGGTCGATGATTTCTGGGGGGAACGTGAATGGGAAAACTTCTACAACGAGATCAAACGCGTTTTCCCCGAGCGCGAGCCGACGGAATTACCGATCAGCCATCCTATCTTCCATTGTGTCTTTGACCTGAAGGCAAAGCCACAGATGGCCAGCATTCGTCATGCGATAAGTTACCGAGGCACCCCATACGTGAGTTATGAGCGGGAGGATGCCGCAGAGGTCCATTACAAATCTCTCTTCGACGACAAAGGCCGGATGATGGCGATCATCTGTCACAACACCGATCTCGGCGATGGCTGGGAGCGCGAGGGCGAGGATGAATGGTATTTCCGCGAATTTGGCGAGAAGATGGCCTACCCGATGGGCATTAATATTGTCTTTTATGCAATGACGCATTGAAGCCGCCTTGTTGACCTGATAAACGAAAAGGAATGAACGTGGACAATGTCAGTGACTCATACGAAACCCAAAAGCAAACAGTAGAATATCTCCTGGCTGGACGCATCAAAATCAACGCTGAGCTCTCCAAGGTGATCGTTGGGCAAAAGGGCGTGATCGAAGAACTCTTGATCGCGCTCTTCGCGGGAGGACACTGCCTCATCACCGGAGCGCCAGGCCTCGCGAAAACACTTTTGATCAAGTCGATCGCCCAGATCTTTCATCTCAAGTTTCAGCGTATTCAATTCACCCCCGATCTCATGCCAGCCGACATCACCGGAACGGAAATTCTCGAAGAGACTGGGGAAGGCCGAAAGATGGTTTTCGTCAGAGGTCCGATCTTTGCGAACATGATTCTGGCTGACGAAATCAATCGCACGCCGCCGAAGACCCAAGCTGCCATGCTCGAGGCCATGCAGGAGCACCAGGTCACGGCATCCGGCGTCCGCCACGCCTTGCCTGAGCCTTTCTTTGTTCTGGCAACGCAGAATCCGATCGAGATGGAAGGCACCTATCCACTGCCCGAAGCTCAGTTAGATCGATTCATGTTCAATGTCGTTATTGACTACTTGCCTGAAGACGACGAGGTCGCCGTGGTCACGCAAACGACAGCGCGCCGACCCGAGCCGATTATCCCCTTTTTCAGCGATCAGGATGTGCTGAGGTTTCATGAGGTCGTGCGTAAAGTTCCCATCGCGGAAGAAGTGGTTCGTTACGCTGTCCGTTTGGCGGCGGCTTCGCGGCCACATCAAAAAGGAACCCCTGATTTCATCAACGAGTGGGTCAGTTGGGGTGCCGGTTTGCGCGCTGGCCAATATCTTGTGCTCGGCGCTAAAGCGCGCTGCCTGCTCCACAATCGAACTCATGCAACCTTGGAAGATGTTCAAGCTCTGGCGCATTCCGCGCTGCGCCACCGCATTTTGATCAACTACCGGGCCGAGGCCGAGGGCGTCACTGTCGAGAGTGTCGTGGACCGCTTGCTGGAATCTCTCGATAAAACCAAGCCAGCGATGGCCCGGACGAAGTAGGCTCTTTTTCAGAGAGAAGCGCTCGGCCCCTCCCCAGTCCGCGAGAACAAGCATTCTGCCTGAGCTCGCATTAGTTCCTATATCCTAGTCGAGTCGATGTCGTACGGCTGAAGCCGGAACTCCAGACAGGCCAAAATCAGAATTGCTGGAATGGTCAGAGCCTTACTTGACTTTCCTATCCCTTCACGAAAGTCTCCTCCCCACGAAAATTGAATTTATTTATGTCTAGCAAAGCGATCGATCCGAGCCTGGCGAGAATCCTTATTGTTGATGATGAAGAGGTGGTGCTGTCTGTCCTCAAGCAGCAACTCGAACCCGAAGGCTTTCAACTAACAACAGTAAGCAGCGGAGCGAAGGCCTTGGAGGCGCTCGCGAGCGGGAGCTTCACAATCATTATCGCGGACCATGAGATGGCCGGGATGAGCGGATTGGATCTTCTTTCTAAGGTCAGCAAGGATTACCCGACTGTGACGCGCTTGCTGCTGACAAGCACTCTCACATTGAAGGAGCTTTTCGAGAGCATCAACTCCAACTTGATCGACCGCTTTATCACCAAGCCTTGGCTGCGCGAGGAGCTTTTGATCGTGCTTCGCAACTCCGTGGCCTGCCGTTTGTCCGGTGTCAGTTTGGAAGGCAGTTCGACTGAGCAGGCCGAACAAGAACCTTCAGCCGACGCGAGCGCTGACGTTGCTGTAGGGGATGAGGCCGCGGCGCATAGCAATTCACCAGTCGATATCTTTATTAAGATGTTGGGGACGTTTAACCCTAATTTAGGAAACACAGCGATTCGGGCGATGGCTTTGTGCGAAAAGGTGGGAGAAGTTCTGGGGCTTCCCACCATGGAAACACAAAGCTTGATGTGGGCCGCGGGCCTGGCCGACATTTCGCTGGTCGCGGTCGATCGCGGGATTGTCCGGAGATGGCTCCGGTCCCCCGAGAAATGCACGGAAGAGGAGCTAGCCACGATCAAGAAGCATCCTGCCGAGTCGCAGGAAATGCTCGCCAATTATCCCGACTTCAAGGATGCGTTAGAAGTCATCCGAGCGCATCACGAGAGCTGGGATGGAACCGGCTACCCTGACCGGCTGAAAGGGGAAACGATCCCGTGGCTTTCCCGGTTGCTATCTGTCGCGACGTATGTTTGCAGCAAGCACCAGGGACCCGCGCAAGCGCTGGGCGAGGCTCAATCGCTAGCCGACAAGGTGTTCGACCCAAGAGCCGTGGAAGTAGTCGCTAAAGCCGTGCCTCTGACCGAGCTGCCGCGAGGCGAGCGAGAGATTCTGATGATCGAATTGCAACCCGGAATGATGATCGCCCGAGACATTTTGAACGCGAGCGGAGTCCTCGTCATAGCCAAAGACAAAGAATTGACCGCAGCATGGCTGAACAAGATTTTGAACATCAATAATATGACGCCGCTCAACCCGATAGTCCTGGTCTATTGTTGACCAAAGCCACCGACGAGTTTTAGGTTTCTTGCGGGGCGGACGTAACGCCCGGCCTTGAGCGTTAAGCGTGAGTTACCATGGAGCTACGAGATTCCTTAACGCGCGGGGCACCAACTCCGCGCTAAAACACCTTAACCCCAAACTCCTGCAAGTTGGCCAACTGTTTTTGCTTGGTAGCGGGCGGCAGCGGGTTTCCATTGACGTAAAGTTTCAGGAATGGCGCGAAGCGTTTTTCACCGTCATGGTCCTTCTTGGCCATGCTCACTAAAGGACTAAAGTCGCGAATGTCGTTGTTTTCCAGAAAGAGATAGTAAAGCCCAGTCAAGCCAGCCAGCGGGGCAACGTCGGAAATTACATTATTATTCAAGGAAAGCGTGGACAAGCCCTTCAAGCCATTAATCCCATCGATGTCCTTGATCCGATTGTTATCGAGATAAAGCGACGAGAGTTTTCTGAGGTTGAGCAACGGAGAAATCTCGGTGACCCGATTGTGGAACAGATAGAGCGACGCCAGATTGGTCAACCCGGTTAAAGGGCGAAGATCTTTCACCCGGTTATGCGAAAGTTCAATGTATTGCAGCGCTTTGACGTCCCCGAGGGGCTTGATATCGCGAACCTGATTATTTGCCAGGTTCAGATACTGGAGCTTTGTGAGAGTTTTGAGCGGCTTCAGATCCGCGACGTTGTTATCGGCCAGATCGAGCGAGGCCAAGCTTTGACATTTTTCCAAGCCGGATAAGTCGGTGATGCCTCTTCCGTTGGCTTGGATTGTGGAAAGATTCGCGATGTCCGCTTCAGTAAGAGGTTTGTCATTGTCTCGCTTATCGAGCACAAATTTACGTACCGCAGCCTCTAGATTCTTGTCTTTGAATATCGGAGCATTGGTCGATGGTTCCTGGGCGAGCGCGGTGAACGAACCCAACAAGGCGAGGAGCAGCAGTTTCACACTGATTTTGGCGTAATTCATAGGCAGTTGCACATTGTTTTATAGATTGGATGCCCCAAGAAACAAGAGCGTTATTGAAAAAAGAGCAAGAATAATCTTCCGGCGAGCGCTTGAATTTCAGATTTCGAAGATGAAATTCACAAGCGATCAACCACAGGAAGTTGATCTTCGTTTCATCCAGCACCGGCGCGGAACTCAGAGCGATCCCGACATTCATCAGACGAATCCTCAGCGATCTTGACAGCTACTTCCGGGCTTCCGGAATCGCCTTGAGAGGTACGCGCTTCCCTTCGCGCAACACTACCATTTCAACAGCTTGGCCGATCTTAACGGAGTCCAACGCATAGGTGTAATCGTAAATATTCGCAATCTTCTGCCCCGCGAACTCAACAATCACATCTCCACTTTTCAAACCAGCCTTGTCAGCCGGACTGCCTCCGCGAACGCCTGAGAGTTTGACCCCGGCAACTTCAGTCGCGTAATCGGGAATCGTCCCGAGATATGCCCGGAGATTTTCCCTTCCGCCCGCTTGGTCGTTCCGCTCAACTTTGACATAATCGGGACGGTCAAGCCCGTTCAACAAATCCAAAACAATGCCGCGAGCAAATTTGGAGATCCGCTCCAGCCCTTCATAATTCAAGGTGTCGGTATCGTCCGTCGGACGGTGATAATCTTCATGACTGCCAGTGAAAAAATTCAGAACAGGCACTCCTTTCGGATATAATGCAGTGACATCAGTCGGCAAGTAAGGATCCTCCTGCACAACCAAATCAAACCCTGAAGCCACATTTCGCTTTTCGAGCAAACGCCGCCACGTCGAAGAGGAACCAACGCCCTGCATGTTCAGCTTGTTTTCTCTGAGCCTGCCCACCATGTCGAAGTTCAAATAAGCGATCACGTCGGAAAGCGGCACAGCCGGATGCTCGGCAAAATGGGATGAGCCGATCAAACCTAATTCTTCGCCCGACCAAAACGCGAACACCAAGCCGCGGTGGAAGGCCTGGGGATGTTGCTTGCGCTCCTCTGCCAGCGCTGACGCCAATTCCAGAAGAGCGGATACCCCAGAGGCATTGTCGTCTGCGCCATTGTGAATTTGCCCTTCTTCCTCCTTGCGGGCGAAAGTGTTCATCTCGCCGCGGCCCAGATGGTCATAGTGCGCCCCCAACAGCACATAGTCTGTCTTCGTCGCCTCCTGTCCGGGCGGAAGAAAGGCGACCACATTGCGATCAATATTCTTGATACGTTCCAAGCCGGTCGCGATTTTTAATTTTAGGTTCGAAACGAGAAAACCTTGCTCAGCGTGAGGATCTTCTTTGTCCAGCGCGCTCTGAAGGGTTTTTAGATTCTTACCTGAGCCTGCGAGGATCGCTTCGGCGACGCTCGTGGTGACGGAGGCCGCCACAATCCCAGAGCCAGCCAAGCTGGTGTCGAATGAAAGCGCTGCCAAGCTTCCCGGGTTGGGCGAATTGGGGCCAGAGACAACTAGAATCGCTCTTGCCCCGCGCGTCCGCGCAATCATCGCCTTGTATCGAAGGCCCGCATAGCGGTTAAGCTCCTGCCGCCGCTTTGGCTCGACCGCTTCCGGCACATAACGCAAAATCAACACAATCTTATTGGTGACATCGAGCCCCGCGTAGGAATCGTAGCCCTCACCTGTTTTCCCAGGGACCGACAACCCGTATCCCGCAAAGACCACTTCGCCTTCTGCCTCGCCGTTCACCGTAAAAGAGAGCGGGCGAAAGTCCTTTTCGACTTGCCATACCACGCTCGCGTCGGATGGACGGCTGTCTTGAAGTGCCAAAAGGTTCTTATTGGTAACTAGGTTCACACCGGCGCTGAATTCAAACTCCTGGAAAAACCCTGCCTTGTCGCCCATCGGTTTCAATCCGGCCAGCTTCAGTTGATCCGCGATATACTCAGCGGCCTGCTGACTGCCCTTGGTTCCAGTCAGCCTTCCTTCAAGGGCATCGGATGCCAAGAGTCGCACATGGCTGCGAAGGTCGTCAGCCGCGATGTCGGACGAAAGCCCGCGCGCTTTGGTCGCAGATGGCGCACCCGCCCTTCGCATTGGAGAGGCCTGGATCGCGGCCCGCGCCTGATCGTGATCCCACGCAGCCAGGAAGAGCTGAGACTTTCCATCGGCAGTCCGATTCGAGGTCCAGCAAAGCCGTTTGCCATCCGGCGAAAAAACCGGCAAACCATCGAACCCATCCGTGAAAGTCACACGAACCGGTTCACGCTCACCGCGGGCATCAACCACGAAAAGTTCAAAGTTGGAGAAACCCAGTTTATTGGATGTGAAAATCACGTAGTCGCCCGAGGGGTGGAAGTAAGGCGCCCACGACATGCAGTCGAAGTCAGTCATGCGCTGCACATCCGAGCCATCCAGCTTCATGGTATAAACATCGGCAATGGCTCCCTTCTCATCGAAGCGACGCCAGATAATTCGCTGGCCATCGGGCGAAAAAAACGGTCCACCATCGTATCCCGGCGTAAAGGTAAGCCGCTTCTGGTCCGCCCCGTCAGCGTCCATAATATAGATCTCGGCGAAATAGGACGGGTCGGCGGCGAGTCTCTCGCGATCCTGTGAGGAGAGTTTGTCCGCGGGATAGGCGTTGCGGATCGAGGTGAAGACAATTTTCCGGCCGTCAGGAGAATAGGAGGCTTCCGCATCGTAGCCCAAAGCCTCGGTCAATTGCCGGACTTGAGTTCCATCACGCCGTGCCGAAAAAATATCCATCTGCTCGTCGTAATCCCACGAATAGCGGCGTTGCTGGCCAGAGGCTCGAAATTCAAGTTCCGACTTCTGCTTGGCCTTCGCTTCCGAATCGCGATGGGTCGAGGCGAATAGAACTTCATCCGTCCCCGGCCGGAAAAAAGCGCAAGTGGTTTTGCCTATGCCAGGAGAAACCCGATGACTATCGCCCGACTCCAGGTCCAGCAGAAAAATTTGGTAGAAAGGATTGCCCAGTTCACGCTCGCTCTGGAAAACCAGCGTCTTTCCATCAGAAGAAAAGTAACCTTCGCCACTCCGCTTACCTTCGTAGGTCAACTGGCGAGAGTTGGAAAGGAATTGAGCCTCGCCTGGCGTCCGGGACTCAGCCGCGCACAAGGAGCAACTAAAAGTAATCCAAATCCCCGCGAACGAGAAAAGGCATCCTGAAGCAATCCATTTCATATCAGCATTACGAATCAACACGCAACCGAACTTAAGGGGATAGCGTACGCGGCAAGGAGGCAAGACTCAATTTGAGAAAAACGACGAATCGACGCAGACGCAGCCAGAACTGCGCCAGCCCGAATACAAGG
>SIBE01000093.1 GCA_009695265.1 Pedosphaera sp.
TTCAGTCCTACCTGAACGAATTTGTTTTTCGATTCAACCGTAGGGCCTATCCGATGTCTGGATTCAGGAGCCTCCTTGAAATCCTGACTTCGAAACCGCCATTAACCCTACGCAGGCTCACTAAACCTTAGTCAAATGGGGAAGCATTTAATCCCAATACATCGAGCCATCTGGATTTCGAGCATGCAGGGTCGAGCCCCCTTGCGCATAGAGCGAATTGTCCTCACCAATCATTACGGAGCAGGCGTAGTTGTAAAAATCGGACCAGCGCCCCGAGGTAGGGCCTTCGTCACCGTTGAGCAGGTTAGGGGATCGTAATGTAAAAATTATCGAGTTACCACTGCTTGATGGCACGCTGATTGAACTGCTCACGAGTTGTCCGTCGCTCCTCATCGCGAGGCCGCTTACGCTGAAAAGCACCGCATTCGTGAGTGCCCTGGAAAGCCGGCCGGTATTTTGGAATGCGTTGATTTCCGTCCAAACACTTTTGATGACAGCGTTATTGAAAATGCCTGAACGCAATTCGTTCGTTTCGATGTTGTTCACTGTATAAATCCTTCCGTCCCGGCCTATGGGGCCAAGCCATCCGGCGTTAGGGACCGACCACAGAATCTGGCCTGTCGGGCTCACGGCAAAGAGTTGATTCGTCGTAGTGCTTAGGTAGAGACTTCCATCGGGTCTAAACGCTGGAGCAGCAAGCGACGGAGTGTCCGAGGACCACAGCAGCGTCCCAACATCCGCGAACGCCGCAGACACCGTCAGCAGAGCGAACTGGGTGCGAACACTGCCCGAGGCATTGGATACGAGGACGGCAATGGACTTGCCGGAGTCGGCCTCGACCACATTGTTCAAGGTCATGCTGCTTTGGGTTGCTCCCGGAATGAGTTGATCGTCCCGATACCATTGGTAGCTCAGAGGCGCGCGGCCGATCGCCGCCACGGTGAAGGTTACGTTCGTGCCGGGCGGCACTTCGCGGCTTTGCGGTTGAGTGACAACCTGCGGCTTCGGGTCCGCCGTCAACCGGGCTATCGTGCTGGTCGCGCTGCCCACACCGTTGGAGACCACGGCGTAGTAATCTCCCGCTTGCGCTGCCGTCACGGGCGAGAGCTGGAGCGTCGCGCTCGTGCCGCCGGCGACCGCCTTGGCTCCGGTGGCGCCAAGGCTCTGAACTCCGACGCCTGCGGAGGGAGTGAAGTACCATTGGTAGATGAACGGCGCGGTGCCCGTTGCGACCACAGTCAGAGTCGCCGTGCCTCCCTCCGTCGCCGTCAGGCTTTGGGGTTGAGCCGTGATTGTGGGCTTGGCGTCGGGCGGCGGTGGGGGCGGCGTTGAAATCACGGTGAGGCTGACGGTGCTGCTCTGCACGCTGCCCGCAGCATTGCTCACCTTCACATAAATGCTGCCGGTGTCGGCGCTTTGAACGTTGGACAAACTGAAGGTTGTATTGACTTGGCCGCCCAGGGCCGAGCTATTCCGGTACCACTGATAGCTGAGTGGAGCCGAACCGGTGGCCGTCACGCCAAAGGTGGCGCTGCCGCCGGCGGACACGGTCACGCTCTGGGGTTGCACAGTGATGGACGGGCCGATCGTCAGCAAGGCGGCCGCGCTGGTGACGGAGCCGGCGCTGTTGCGGACTTCCACGGTGTAGCTGGCGGCATCCGAGAAGGTCACGTTGCTGATCGTGAACGTATTGGCTGTCGCGCCACTCACGGGCGATCCATTCTTCATCCAGGCATAGGTCAACGGCGCGGTTCCCGTGGCCGCGACCTCGAAGGTAGCGTTGTTTCCGGGCATGACGGCGACACTCTTGGGCTGGCTCGTGATCGTGGGCGGCACGAGGACGGTGAGCTTGGCGGCGCTGCTGGTGACGGGGCCGCCGCTGTTGCTGACCACGCAGGCGAAATTGGCTTCATCGGTGGGTTGCGCATTGCTGATCGTGTAGGTCGATCCGGTGGCTCCGCCGATGTTCGCGCCGTTCTTCTGCCATTGATAAGTCAGAGTGGCCGAACTGGTGGCGGCGACGCTGAAGCTGGCGCTCGCGCCGGCTTTGACCGTCTGGGCTTGGGGTTGGGAGGTGATGGTGGGAGGGGGAGGGAAGTAGGTGGCGCGAACCTGGTAATCACCCAGGTAACGAATGCTGAACTCCGTGGGAAAGAGTCGAAACCAATAGAGGCCTGGGGGAGGATTGGCGATGTTGAGAGTGCCGGAGGAACCGGCTCCAAAACTGGCTCGATAGGGGGCCGAGTCGCGACTGGGATTGGAATTGATGGCAGCGGCCAGAATGAGGGATGAAATGGCGGGGAGGTTGTTGACGAGGTCGTACGCCCGGACGCTTTGGACTTCAAATCGGAGTGACGCCTGGCCCGCGGGCACCTGGAAGGTCGGGATTTGAGGGGCACTCGCATTCGCATTGGCCCAGACGCCGTTCTGCAGGACCTGCGCAAAGCTGACTGGAGTTAGGAGGCAGACGCCCAGCGCTGCGAAGGCGAACCATCGAAAAGATATTCTTGTCTTCATAATTTTCGAACCGACATTCGGACAGGTCGTAACCCGATTCATCCTAAAAAACTGGAGGTCCGGAGGGGACGTCAACGCTTTCGCGGACAGAGCCGGATCCAAGCCTGAATCATTTTGCGATCCTTGCCTACACCAAAACGGGTGGGGAGTAATCCTCATTTTGGCACGCATGTAGTTCCGCCCTCAGGCGGCATGGCATGGGCGAATCCAACGCCTGTGGACGTGCCGACGCCCCTCCGGCTGAAGCCGGGACTACATACCGCAACAGTGGAAGTTCCGATTCCAGAGGGTCGGGAGCCCAAATGAGCAAACCAAGCACGAAGCGCGCGTGGCAGGGCCGATGAACTGCGTTGTCGTACCTGAGGTCGCACGCAAAGAGGCGATGTTTACAACCCGTTGCGGCAAAAGCGTCCGCAGGGAAGTTCATTGGAAGTTTGGAACCGATCCAGAGGCGTTGCTTCCGGTCCTCCAAGAGCGCCGTGACGTTCCAGTCACTCTGCCCCAGATCCGATGCCGTGAGTTCCGAAACGAACCTGCCTCCCTGTAGCGATTCTAGCCCATCTGGGCGCACCCCGAACCAGGGAATTCCGGAGGAGTCCTTCAGCACGGGAGCGACGTTCTGGTGGAGGCGGCCGCCGAAACCCGACCGGGCATTGCTGTAGGTGGTGAATTGCTCGAACTGTTCGAGCATGAGGCCGGAATCCATCCCGAACCACATCCTGCCATCAGCGCCCGTGGCCACGGAATAGACTTCGTTCTTGTCGCCCGTGGCGTTGGTGGTGAGAAGGGAACGGAAGAAGCGGGTTCGAATGTGTCCAACCCTCCACCGCCGGTTCCGATCCAGACATTACCTTCCCGATCCGCCCAGGCGCAGCGAATGTCACGGTCGGACACTTCCTCGGTCTCGCCGAAAGTGGTAAATTCTCCCTGATGGAACCGTATCACAGGTCCCCCATAGGGTATAAACCAAAGACCTCCAGCAACGTCTTCTTGCGCAAGTTGGGCGATGCTCCCTTCGTTCCAGTCCGGCCGTGTTGGATAGCTTGACCATGTTCCGCTCACCCAACAAAGAAGCCCGCCCGGCACCGAGAACCAAATACGCCCAACTCGAGAAAGCCAGAGTCCTCCGCGGGTGCTCCCGCGCATTTCGTGGATCAGTCCCTGGAGCGGTCCCATGTGGGTCGAGTAACGTTGAAACCTCCCGTGTTCGAAGGCGATGATCCCATCACCGGACCGCACCCAGAGCCGGACTTCCGAGTCTTCCGCAAGCTCACGGCAATCCATGTCACCGGGCGTGCTGAAAGTGAGCTCGTCGGTAAACACCTTGAATGTGTGACCATCGAAGCGCGCCAAAGCGCGACGGGTTCCAATCCAGAGATATCCATCCCGTGTCTGGCGCAGGCAGGTGATGGTGCTTTGCGGCAAGCCGTTGTCGGTGGTCCAGTGCTTGACTTGGTACGAGCGAGCGGCGAAATCCGCCGCCCCAGCGAACTTTGGCCCCAACAGGAGCGATCACAGCAGCCGCGCTCCAAAAACAAAAAGGAGCCGCAAGCAGTGCTGGCCGAACGCGGCCAATCGGGGAGTCATCCGGCGCGCCGTCAAAACGGCGAGAGGCCAACGCCGCCACTGAATTCGCATCCCAGCCAACATGAAGCGCAACTCACTGCTTGGCAAGACTTGGCTGGCAGCCGAAGTGAAGATGTTCGCTGACGGCGAGTGGTAGTTAGTCCGCGTGGGGCAGGGGACCGTGAATCTTCACATCCCATCCTTCCTCCCGGTAAAGGTCAGGATGCATGATCCTGGGGTTGGCGATGATCGAGCCAATTGACCAACGTTTCATCACTTGCCCAAACTTAGGATCGGCTCTCTGGTCCGCAAGTCGCGGGCACGCGAAGACAAAACCGCCAGGACTTCTTCATCGGTGGCTTGGGGAAAACTCTGATAGTATTGTCCCACCGCTTCAAACGCGGGATCGACGCTCAACGCGATGACTTGATTGCTGATGTTGGCCAGACGTAGATAGCCATTTTCGGAAGCGATAGGGATAGCAACAACGATCGCGCTGGCACCTTGGCGTTGGGCTGATCGGACGGCGGCTTCCGCGGTTGCTCCGGTGGCCAAGCCATCGTCAACGAGGATCACCCGTTGGCCTGCGAGCGGTGTCCGTTTGTTTGAGCCAAATTTTTCCGAGTAGTCATTCAATCGCACGGTTTCTTCAGCGATGACTTCCTCCAAGGCCCCTTGCCTAACGTAAGCCTTCCTCAATGCGTCCTCGTCCAACACGATCACCCCTCCTTCAGCGAGAGCGCCGACCGCGAATTCTCTAAATTGGGGATGGCCGATCTTCCGAACCACCAAGATGTCCAACCGGCAGTTGAGCGCCCTCGCGACTTCATCGGCGACGATCACGCCGCCACGCGGCAATCCGACGACGAGATCGGCCCGAGTGTTTTGAGCGTCGAGTCGAATGCCCAATTGCCTTCCTGCGTCCTGTCGCGATGCAAACTTCATGGGTTCACCCATACTATATCGCCTCGCGCGGAGATTTCCAAGGGATCCTGCGAGTTGGAATTCTCCGCCACAGGGTCAGGAGCCGTGGTCGCCTGTTTGCCCTTCGAGGTTGGATATTGTCTAGCCCTGTGCCGCCGCGACCGAGGAGGCTTCTGACTGCCGTTTCCCGGATGGGAGATTCGAGAATAGCCCATCGTTTCAAGCGTGGAACTGCTGGAGCAGGACAGCGGGGGGGGGAATTCAGCCGTCCCTCCCGGAGAAGGAGGTTGCCAAGATGTCCAAACTCAGGACCTGACTATAGGGACCTGATGTAGCGGGCCAAGCTTCGCCGGTGTTCCTCACGGTTTGGAGCGTCATAGAACTCGACGGGATTATAGTTATCAGAGATCACCACACCGTGTTTAGGATTCGTCTGGGGAAGACCAGCCAAGGCGTCTTGGGCTGACTGGCGGCAGGATGAATGCACTTCTTGGAAGTCTGGCGGGGCAATGATCTGGAGATCGCGCTGGTCTGATGCCACGAAGAAGACATTGCCGTTTCCGGCTGCGTGAATTCGGACGCTCCGAAAGACGCTCCTGAGTGTTTGATCCAGAGAAGCCGTGAAAAAGTCTCGACCTTGCGTGAAATCTCCAAAGCTATTAATGACTAACGTTCCGTTCGTTCGGAGAATCCGTTGCATTCCCTGGAAGGCCTCTTTGCTCATCAGGTGCGAGGGTGATGCATCTCCCAAGAAGGCGTCCAAGACGATCGCGTCATACTGTTTCTCGGAGTGTCGAATGGCGTAACGGCCGTCGCCGATCGTCAAATTGAGCTTGCCAATCTCACAGTCGAAAAACTTCTCGGCAACTTCCACGACGGCCGGATTGATTTCCACCACGTCCACTTTGATTCCTTCACGAGCGAATTGCGAGGGCACGATTCCGACGCCGAGGCCGATACAAAGCACATCTTGAAGCCGTGGCGTATAAGCGTGTGCCAGCCCGTGCAACAGGTAGGTAAAGATGGCCATGCTCTTTCTTTGGATCGGGTCATAGGTGTTCTGAACCAGGTAATCATTGAGATAAAAGCGCTTATCTCCTCGTTTGTTTTGCACTACTTGGAGAATGCCGAAGTTGGAATTGGTCCGATACAGCTCGTCCACCGTTGTGAAACGCGGACGGTTTTCCTTGGTGGTTCCTCCGTATCCGAGCAACAGGCCCAGAGCGATTCCCATCGCCACGCCGACCTGGGTGGACGGGCTCCTGGCCCATACTAAAAAATATCCTGCAACCAGAGCCATCAAGGAGCCTGCAGTCAAATACATGGTCATCGAATTGGGAAGGAATGGAATCAACACATAACCAATCAGCACGGTTCCCACAACGCTGCCCAGGGTGCTGATCGCGGTGAGCCGCCCGATATTCCCGCCGACAGTTTCGAGCGAGGTGGTCAACACGCGAACCAGAAACGGACCAGTCATTGCCAGCAATGCTAACGGCACAAAAAAAAGAAAGCTGGAGGCAAGGAGCGACCCCATCGCCAGTTGGAATTGCAGGCACCAGTAAGCCACTGGCTCGACCACCACGATGGTCAATGTCAGGTAAATTGCAGCCAGTAGAATACAGGCATAGAGTCGGCCCAATGCCGGAAGGCGATGGCCTCGAGAACCGTCCACCCACCGGCCTCCGACATAATAGCCCGTGGCGAGAGCGACCAAAGTAACCGCGATTTGAGCGGTCCAGACGAAATGCGAAGTGCCAACGAACGGTGCCAGCATCTTGGCACCCAGGATTTCGATAATCATGATCGCGGCGCCCGTGATACTAGCCGAAAAGTAAAGATAACGGCGCAGACCTTTTGACATTGTTGACTCATTGGGCACAGCTAGTTTTTTGTTCACCGGGTTCTTCTAAGGGTTATCGCCATCTGGAGCAAGCTAGAGAATGGCAAACGATGCGATCCAGCTCTTCTCTTGACCCTGATCTTCATCCCAATTCTCTCGGATGTACCGATTCTGTTTCCCGGCAGTTGCGAATAGGCTTACGATCCGCATCAGGATCGAGACTGCGGGCGCATGAAAAAATATTGGCATGTCATCAACATCGGTTTGCAGAACGTCCTGGTTTACCGGGTTAATTTTCTTTTTCGAAGCGTATTCGGCCTCATCCCACTGATGGCAACCATTTACCTCTGGAGAGCGATCTACGCGGAGAAGGGTGCCGATGAGCAAGTGGCCGGATACACGCTGGCCAGCATGACTTCCTACTATCTGATCGTGACCTTCGTGGACATGCTGACGGCCGTCACCGAGGATGACTGGCAAATCGCGGCTGACATCAAAGACGGTAACATCAACCAATTCCTTTTAAAACCGATTGATTATTTGTTGTACAGGCTCTCGCTTTTTTCGGCGGGACGAATCATTTACACCCTCGTGGCCCTGACGCCTGTGGTGCTCTTCAGTTTCTATCAACGGCACTTTTTCGTCTTGCCCTCACACGCGGCGACTTGGGGTTGGCTTGCGCTTTCGATCGTCCTGACGGCGTTGCTGCAATTCTTCATGTCGTTCACCATGGCTTTGCTGGCGTTCTGGGTACTGGAGGTTTCCACGTTCATCTTCATTCTGTTCGCCTTCGAGTACATCGCTGGCGGACATTTGTTTCCTTTGGATATTTTGCCTCCGGCGCTGACGGAGATTCTCAATTTCACGCCCTTTCCCTATCAACTGTTCTTTCCTGTCAGCATTTACCTCGGGCGGATCACGGGGCCGGCTCTCTGGCACGGTCTGATCATTCAGGCGTCCTGGGTTGTCATCCTTTATCTTCTGGCGCGGGCTGTTTGGAGCCGTGGCATCCGTAGATACACCGCTGTGGGAGGGTGAGAATGAAGAGAATGAAAACGGCCCTCTGAAGTCGGAGCTTAACTCGACGGCAGTGGACCCGGGAGTTGGTTCAGTTTCGATCCGAAGAGATCGGGATGTCCGCAGCTTGGATCGGTTGTCTGGAAGCTTGGGACCTTGTCGGAATGGGCGTTCACAACAAAAAAGGCACCCTGTTGTCAGGGTGCCTTTCTGGAAAATTGAAATAAAATGGTTACTTCTTGCCGGTCTTCACGGCGGGTTTCACGCCGAGAATGGCGTCCTTCGCGGCTTTCGCGACGCGAAACTTGACGACCTTCTTGGCTGGGATGTTGATGGGCTGTCCGGTGGCGGGATTGCGTCCAACGCGTGCTTTACGATTTACCAACACGAGCTTGCCGAGACCAGGCAAGGTGAAACTGTTCTTGGCGTTCTTGTAAGCTAGCTCGGCGATGTAATCGAGAGCTTCAGCGGCGGCCTTTTTAGAGAGGCCGGTTTTTTCAGAGATAGAGGCTGCGATTTGGGATTTTGTCAGTGGCTTTGCCATAAGTTTTTTAAGTTAGGTTCGGTGAAGTCTTGTGCGACTTGAGCGAATTAAAGCGATTCACATTCACCACGCAAGGAGAAAATCAGCGGATTTCAAAGGAAACTTACCGTTTTCGCGAGTGATTCAACGTCGGCGGAACAGTGGATAAACCAGCAGTTCGACTTTTTCGAAACGCTACGTGCGATGGCGTCGTCCGAGATGCTCGGCGATCTTGGCCGCGCTCCGGGGTTAACATCAGAATTGCTGCCGGGGAACAGCCGGTACTTGACTTGAGATTCGATTTAATGAACATGCCTTGATGCCCAATCTTTTCACCATTCAGCACGAATTTCGCTACGAAATCGTCCGCAAAATCTTCGAAGGCGGCATGGGGGTGGTCTATGAGGCCGAGCAGCATGGCACTCGGGATTTCGTCAAACGTATCGCCATAAAAGTCATCCGCCAGAGCTTTGCCGATCAGCGGATGTTCATCGAGAATTTCATTGGAGAAGCCAAATTGGTGGCGGACCTGATCCATACAAACATTGTTCAAACGTATCATCTCGGTGAAACGCGCGGAGTTTTCTTCATCGCGATGGAGTTGATTCGCGGTGTCAACCTCGAACAGTTTTCCGACCAGCTCGAGTTGAAACGCCACACGCTGCCAGTCGAGCTCGCGGTGTTTATCACGAGTCGGGTCGCTCGCGGGCTTGCTTATGCTCACGCCAAGACCGATCCCGACGGCCGGACGCTCGGCATCGTGCATCGTGATGTCAGTCCGAAGAATATCATGATCGCATTCGAGGGAGACGTGAAATTGACTGACTTTGGCATCGCCAAGGCGCGTGGCTTCTTGCAGGACAACGAAGGCGAAGTCGTCGCTGGAAAGCCCGATTACATGAGTCCGGAACAGTCCGACTTTCAAATCACCGATCAGAGATCCGATCTCTTTTCGGCGGGAATTGTCCTGGCTCACCTGTTGCTTGGTTGCAACATTTTTAAAGGCGCCTCACCCGCGGAATCACGAAAACGGATTCTGACGATGCCGATCCCGGATTTCACTCAAGCCGACAAACGGATTGATCAACGGCTCGATGGTATCTTGCGGCGTGCTTTGGCCAGAGACCTTGACAGCCGCTATGCCACCGCGGATGAGTTTCTCTTCGATTTGGAACATTACATTTATCATCATGGTTATGGACCGACCAATGAAACACTCGGAAAATTTATTCGCGAGTTGTTCAGACAGGGGCCTGTCAAGTCCCTTGATCAATCGAAGGCCCTCATCTTGCCGGTGGGTAGCGGAGTTGGTAACTCCATGAAAGCTCCAGCTCTATGAAACGCCTGCTAACCTCTTCCACGGTGACGCTCGGCCTGATCCAAACGGCTTGCTCACCCGATCCGGCGAAAAATCTTAACCGCACCTTGCACCTGACTGAGAAAGCCGCGAAACAAGGGGCTCAGATCATCTGCACGCAGGAGCTTTTTCGGTCTCAATATTTTTGCCAAAGCGAGGACCACGGAAATTTCAAACTCGCTGAATCGATCCCTGGCCCGAGCTCGGACGCGTTTCAAAAGGTCGCCAAGAAACACGAGGTTGTCATCATCGCCTCGCTTTTCGAAAAGCGCGCTCCAGGCATTTATCACAATACGGCGGCGATCATCGACGCCGACGGCTCGCTCCTTGGCATCTATCGCAAGATGCACATTCCTGATGATCCGCTCTTCTACGAGAAGTTTTACTTTACTCCGGGCGACCTTGGATTTCGGGCCTGGCAAACTCGATATGCCAAAATCGGCACTCTGATCTGCTGGGATCAATGGTATCCGGAAGGTGCCCGGTTGACTGCGTTGCAAGGAGCACAAATCTTGTTCTATCCCACAGCGATCGGTTGGCATCCGAGCGAAAAGGCGGAGCATGGGGCCGATCAACACAGCGCCTGGGAAACGGTCCAGCGCAGCCACGCTATCGCGAATGGCTGTTACGTCGCGGCGGTTAATCGCATCGGGATCGAGGCACCCGTAGGTGGCGACGGCATCGAGTTTTGGGGGCAAAGCTTTGTCAGCGGAACCTCCGGTAGAATCTTGGCGAAGGCGAGTGTTGATCAGGAGGAGACCCTCATCGTCGAAGTGGATTTGGCCAAGGTGGACACGACTCGAACGCACTGGCCCTTTTTTCGAGATCGGCGTATTGATGCCTACGGCGATCTGACGAAACGCTTGATCGATTAAGAAGCGGACCTCTTCAGCGCGATCTGACTCGCAGAGTTGCTCACCGGCGACGCCGACCGCCATGTCCAACCCTTGACATCCAGCTTTGACCCTTTGAAAACCGTGGACCTCGAAACAAAGCCGACGGCTTGGGTTACTGGGGCGGGTGGACTGATTGGTAATTATCTGGCCCAAACCGCGCCGATGTACGCGAGCGGCTGGCGAGTGATTGGACTGACTCGTTCTCAATTGGATCTGACCGATTTCGAAGCAGTCCGTTCGGCTTTTCATCAACAACGCCCGCAGTTGATCATTCACTGTGCAGGACTCAGTCGAAGTCCCGCTTGCCAAGCGAATCCGGGTCTGGCTTACCAGTTGAATGTGGAAGTCACGAAGCGTTTGGCTGAGATGGCGTCCGACATTCCCTTGATCTTTTTTTCATCCGATTTGGTGTTCGATGGCCGGCAAGGAAACTACAAGGAGGCCGACTCCGTTAACCCGTTGAATGTTTACGCGGAAACGAAAGTTGCCGCTGAGCAAGTCATCCTTCCGAATCCATTGCATACCGTCATCCGAACCTCTCTCAATGGCGGGACTTCGCCCGCCGGCGATCGCGCATTCAATGAAGAACTGCGGCAAGCTTGGCGGGGTGGTCGATCGACCCGGTTGTTCATGGACGAATTTCGGTGTCCTGTTCCGGCGGTGGTCACGGGTCGCTCGGTCTGGGAGCTGGTCGAGAAAAATCGTCCTGGTCTCTACCACTTGGCGGGCAGTGAACGGCTCTCACGCTGTCAGATCGGCGAATTGGTTGCCGCCCGATGGCCTGAGCTTCATCCGAGGTTGGAAGCGAGTTCAGTGAAAGATTACCAAGGACCGCCACGGCCGCGCGATAGCTCGCTCAGCTGCGGCAAGATTCAACAACTGCTAAGCTTTCCATTACCGGGCTTGACCGAGTGGCTTGCAGCGCACCCCAACGAGCCATTCTGAACATCGCATGGACGATTCCAGATGGTTGATTGCAGATTTAAGGCGAGAGGAATGCTAATTAACCCGAACCCTGAAATTTGAAGCCTGAGACGCAACATTTGCAATATCGGGGCCGCCTCGCGCCATCACCCACCGGCTATCTTCACCTCGGCCATGCGCGGACGTTCTGGATCGCTCAACAGCGCGCTCGATCGGCAGGTGGATCACTCGTGCTCCGCAACGAAGATCTCGACCCCGCCCGCTGCAGACCGGAGTTCGTCACGGCGATGATAGAGGACTTGCGATGGTTTGGCTTTCAATGGCTGGAAGGGCCGGACTGTGGTGGCCCCTTCACTCCGTACATCCAGAGCGAACGCCACCCACTTTACCGGGGTGCTCTTGAGAGGCTGTTTCAGGAAGGCTTCGTTTACCCATGCACATGTTCTCGCCGAGATGTCCAGCGTGCCCTCCGAGCGCCGCACCAAGGCGAGGACGAACCCGTTTATCCTGGCACATGCCGACCAAAAAAAGTTGGCAGCAATCCGTGGTCAACCGATCATGAAAGACATGCAACAGCTTCCCCTCGCGCATCGGCCATCATGGATCACGTACCGGCTAACTGGCGCTTCCGCGTCCCCGACGGCGCGATCATCTCGTTCACTGATGGCCACGACGGACCGCAACAATATGTGGCGGGAAGCGACTTCGGCGATTTCGTGGTTTGGAGGCACGACGAAATTCCCGCTTACCAACTCGCCGTGGTCGTGGACGATGCCGCGATGCAAATAACCGAAGTGGTGCGCGGGGCTGATTTGCTCAAATCCACCGCCCGGCAGATCCTTCTCTATCGTGCTCTGGGCTGGCAACCGCCGACCTTCTACCATTGCCCGTTAATCACCGATGAATCCGGGCTCCGCCTCGCCAAGCGTCACGACGCTCTGAGTCTTCGGCATCTGCGGGCGCGCGGCGTCACTCCGGAATCGTTGCGCGAATCTTGGGAGATTTCAGCCTCGCCTTGAACGCTGCTTTCTCCGCGCCTTCCCATCGGGGCGGGGAGTGTTCATTTGCTGATTTTGCTCCCGGCGTAGGTAACCAACATCCCTTCCGAATCCACGGTCACCTCCTTGGTTTCTTTCGGGACGGGCGTGACAGTGATCCGGCCACCCGGCCATCGAATCCAAATGGCGTCGGGCTTGGTTGGGGTTGCCATCACTTGAGTGAAACTATCCTGTGACCAATAGCCGGAGCCGGCATGAATCTCACGGGCAGGACCTTGACGTTCCTTGAATTGCATTCGAATCACGGCCCCAACTCCACTCGGATTGCCCGGTGGCCCTTTCAACTTAACTCGCAAGCCAGGAGACGCCGCGACGTTTTGGTATAACTTGGTTGCCGCTCCGGTTTGGCTCACGGCTAAATCCACTCGGCCGTCTTCGTTGAAATCACAGAGCGCGGCCCCACGTTGTTCGCCATAGATCCGAATACCCGATTGCGAACCCGGCACGGGCGTGAGTCGTCCGGTCCCGTCTCCACGCAACCAGAATCCACGACCCGCGTCCAGGCGCGGCACTTCAGGTTGCATGGGAAAGAAGTTCTGGCTAAGGAAAACATCTTCACTCCCGTCGCCATCGAAGTCTGCGACATTCACGCTGAAGGCGGGGGCAAGTTGGGCTTCGAACGGCAGTGGGATGGTTTCAAATCGACCACCCCGATTCAGGAAGGCGCACGAGGCGAGCGTTGTGGCCTCGGTGCGTCTCGCCAAAACTATTCTTTCTCCGAGAACATCGTTGAGCGTCGATTCGCTGTACGCCTTGTGATTTGGGAACCGTTCCATCAAAAACTGCATCGACGCCGCCAGAGCCGGAAAGCCTCGCCTGGGCGTCATCGCGCCCTGGATTGGATCGTATTCTGTTTCGACAATGTCCGTGACGCCTGGCTGGGATAACTGGCCATACATGAACGTCAGCGGCCGCGCGGTGCTCGCTTGATAAGGGCTGTTGAGACCCCAATTCGAGGCAATGATGTCGAGCTTGCCGTCACCATCGAGATCACCGGTTGTGACTCCTTTCCACCAGCCTTTATAGTTGCCGAGACCCAATTCGTTAGTGGCATCAAACAGCAATCCACCACGATTTCGGAAAACCCGGATGGGCCCCCACTCGCATGCCAAAATCAACTCAGGGAGGCCATCACCTGTCAGGTCGCTCCAAACCGCGCCGTTGACGATTCCAAGATTGTCGAACAGCACGTTGTTCCGCGGATCGAGTTGCCACTGCCGGCCGATCTGTCTATAAATTCTAGAGGGCGCACCCACGGGATACCGGCCTGGAGCGACACTTCCCGCAATGAACAATGCCAGTTGTCCGTCACCGTTTATGTCGCCCAACGCCAAGGCACCGCCGCTCGACATTTCGAGAGCGATAGGGTCGCCGATCACAACACGCGGTCCTTCGACGCGGGACTGCGTCGCGGCGTGTTTGGCTGGTGCCTCATATCCCGTGACCCCGGCGAGCAGAGTTCGAACTCCGGCCCCATCGATCCAACCGACGAGGCCAGACATGTCGCTCGCAGGCACCGATGATTGGCTCGAACTGATTCGCGAGAAGCCGCCTCGGCCGTCGGATCGGAAGATAGCCAAAGTGCCACCGCTTCCACATCCTATAATCAAGTCGTCGTGACCATCGCCGTCCATGTCGAACCAGGCGATGCCAGGTCCCGGTTGGCTGAGTTTAAAGAGAAGTAACGGCTGACGCTCGAAATCGTTGAAATCGGTTTCGTGATGAGAGTGGGAAATTGATTCGCTGATGTCATTGAAGAAAGGTTGAGAATTAAGGGTTGAGGATTGAGGGAGGCGTGAAGTAGTCGAAGTGGGTAACCCGTGATTCGTGATTTGTGATGATAAGCTGTTTGAACTCGCACGGTTTTCGGGAGTCTTAGCGCCCTCAGTTTTGGAGTATTGATCCGGGACTTGCGCAGACCCAGCTTCATCAATTTCGTATGCGCGGTTGGGTTGGATCCCGCTAATGACACTTCTTTTGCCGCTGCGCCAATGGACTTCGATCGTCATGGCAGATTTGCTCGATCCAGTGGCGAAGACAGCGAGCGGTTCGGACCCGGACAAGTAACGCCCGCCCGCAATGATTTCGAAAGTTTGCTTCGGAACAGCGCCGTTGAGCAGGGTAATCTTGGCGCCAACGCCTTCAGTGTTCGGCTGTTGACCTTTTAACCGAACCGTCACTCGCCCTCCGACCGAGTCGTTGCGATAGAGTCCAGCGAGACCATTGAGGTTGTTCACGACCAGGTCGAGGTCTCCGTCCAAGTCAAAATCGCCCAGGGCCATCCCGTGATGGACGCCGAGTTGGCCTAAGCCCCATTCGTCTGTCATCTCTCCGAATGTCCATTGTCCCGAATTGCGAAAGGCCACCACGGGCATGTTAAGAGGCGGATAAAGCCGGTAGTGCTCCATGAGTTCCTGCGTGAATGCTTTCTGGCGCGACGCTTCATCTTTAAAGCCTTGCCAGGAATGTTGTCGCGCCTGGATTTGCTGGCCTGTGTCCAAGTCCTGAACGTCGTGAAAATGCCCGGCGGAAATGAGGAGGTCATCGTAACCGTCGAGATCAACGTCCGTAAAAATACATGACCACGCCCAATCGGCCGCAGCCACTCGCGCCAACGGTGTCCGCCCCTTACTTGCGTGATTCAGTCTCAGATGGCGCGGGCAAGCTCCCGCTGGAACGCAGGACGGCTTGAATCGATTCTTCTTTTTGGAAAGGAGGTCAACCGAAGTTGCTGACATCAGCACGGTGGAGTTTTTTTTGAAATGTTTCGGCGGTTTCAATTCCACAGGAAGGCCTCACCCGTGCTCCACAAGCCTGCTGGTGGCGTTTTTGTGGCCGGAAAGGAAAAAAGGGGGGGCAGCCTCGCAAAAGCAACCTCTTGCCGGTCGATTCCTGAGGTGTCACTGACCGTGTCGCCGAGATCATTTTTCCTGATTATTGTCGTTACTTCTTCGACACTTTTCTCTACACTGCGCGATGGAAAATCCCCTTCGAACCAGCTCCGTTTCTCTACCCAACGATCCCCTGCTTTTGGACCAATTCTTAAGTC
>SIBE01000094.1 GCA_009695265.1 Pedosphaera sp.
CTGTCTTGCCAAGGTTAAAGAACCGAGCCTGCACCGTAAACCGAGCCGAGTCAGGCA
Source organism: Pedosphaera sp. (assembly GCA_009695265.1). Taxonomy (GTDB): domain Bacteria; phylum Verrucomicrobiota; class Verrucomicrobiia; order Limisphaerales; family SIBE01; genus SIBE01. The sequence goes on from SIBE01000094.1 coordinate 58, forward strand.
GCAATCGCACTGCAAAAGGATCTTCAAAAGACTCTTCCACATCCCGCGGCGTCAAAGAACTATCCCACTCGACAGGCGCGTTGTTCCAATCAAACTCCATTGTCTGAGTTAATGTAAATCAAACGCACATTCAATGTGATTACAATGTATTTACAACGTAGGGCATGAGCTGTCAAATTTTTTCCTTCGAATTTCGTAAAAACAATGGCCACCAATATGTCATCGGTGGCCATTCGACTCCTGCGGATCACCGACTAATCGTCGCCACCTTTGCCACCGCCACCGCCACCTTCTGAGCCGAGTTGATCGATCAAGGTGATCAAGGGGAGGAACAATGCAATCACGATACTTCCTACGACCACGGCTAAGAAGACGATCATGATGGGCTCCAGCAGCGAAGTCATGGCAGATACAGCGTTATCCACTTCATCATCGTAGTTATCGGCAATCTTCATCAACATTTCCGGCAGAGCGCCGGTTTGTTCCCCGACATCGACCATGCTGATAACCATCGGAGGAAAGACATTCGACGCTTCGAGCGGAGCGGTGATTGTTTCGCCTTCCTTGACGCTCTCGTGGACGGCAGCCACGGCAGTTCCGATAACCACGTTCCCAGAGGTTTCCTTGACAATGGTCAACGCTTGAAGAATCGGGACACCGCTGCTGACCAAAGTGCCTAATGTCCGGGTAAATCTGGAAATCGCCACCTTGCTGATAACGGGACCGAGGAGAGGGAAGTTCAGTTTGAGTTTATCAAATAATCGCCGACCGAGTTTTGTTCGGATCAGCAATTTGAAAATAATGAAAACTACAACGACGCAGCCAAAGGTGACGAGAAAGTGTGAAGCGATCAGCTCGCTGACGGCCAACACAAAAGTTGTGAAAGCAGGCATTGCTGCTCCGCCCAACATATCAGCAAAGATCGCTTTGAACTTGGGAACGACCACCACCATTAAGAGGATCAAAATTCCGCCAGCAACAAACATAACCGCGGACGGATAAAACATGGCCGCCACGACCTTTCCTTTGATCTTCTGGGCTTTTTCCATGAATTCAGAAAGTCGATTCAAGACAACTTCCAAAACACCGCCCAGTTCACCCGCCTTAACCATGTTGACAAAGAGCCTGTTAAATACTTTTGGATGCTGCGCCAAGCCTTCAGAAAACGTGCTGCCGCCCTCAATGGAAATTGCAATGTCGTTAATGATCTTGCGCAAAACAGGGTTTTTTTCCTGCTTCTCCAATACTCTGAGACCTCGCAGCAAGGGCAGTCCGGCGTCCACCAACGTGGCTAGCTGACGGGTGAAAGTGGTTAGCACCTTGGGCTTCACCTTGCCGCCCAAACCAGGAATCCTAATGTTGATGCTAATCCCGCCTTTTTTCTTGCCGCCTTTTTCCGGAGCCTTGGCCTTGGTGCCGGGCTTGGCTTTAACTTTGTCCGCTTCGACTACTTTGGTCGGGAAATATCCCATTTCCTTGAGCCGACCGATCGCCTCATTTTGGTTCGCTACCTCCAATGTGCCCTTGGTTTCCTTACCACGGGAATCCATGGCAACATAATTGAATTTCGGCATATGAGACCTTTTTCTTTAGGCGTTTAGGTGTATTTCAAAATCTCTTCGATTGTTGTTTCACCGTCAAAAATACCACGCAGACCATCTTCGCGCAGAGTTACCATCCCGAGCTCAACAGCTTTCTGGCGAATCACCACGGTCGGTGCCCTGTCGTTGATGAGCTTACGAATCGCCTCGTGTACGACGAGCAGCTCAAAGATTCCTTTGCGGCCTCGGTAACCCGTATCGTTACAATTCGAGCAACCACGCCCATAGTAGAACACCTTGTCCCCGACATCGTGGGGCGAGAGGTTCAGAAGTGACAACTGGTTCTCGGTCGGCTCAAATGGCGTTCGGCACTTTTTGCAAACGGTGCGGACGAGTCGTTGCGCCAAAACAGCCATTAACGTCGAGGAAATCAAAAATGGTTCCACCCCCATATCGACCAAACGAGTCACCGCGCCAGGCGCATCATTGGTGTGCAGGGTGCTTAACACCAAATGGCCCGTTAGAGACGCTTGAATCGCAACCTGCGAGGTCTCTAAATCTCGCATTTCTCCGAGCATGATCACATCAGGGTCTTGCCGCAGAAAAGATCGCAAAGCTTTGCCAAATGTCATCCCGACAGCCTCGTTAACGGCCACCTGCATGATGCCTTCGATGTCGAATTCCACCGGGTCCTCGGCCGTGAGAAGCTTCGAATCCATCGTGTTGATCCGCCTCAAGGCTGAATAAAGCGTCGTGGTCTTGCCGCAACCCGTCGGCCCAGTAACCACAAAAATCCCATTGGGCTGCTGGATGGCTTCGGATACGTAGTCGAAGATTAACTTTGGAAATCCCAGAGATTCCAACTCCAGCTTCAACGCAGACCGATCCAACACGCGCAGCACAACGGATTCTCCGAATTGCGTGGGCAATGTCGAAACACGCAAGTCCACCTGCCGCCCTCCCAGATTAATCGTGATACGTCCGTCCTGGGGCAGCCGGCGTTCCGAGATGTTTAGGTTCGCCATGACTTTGAGGCGCGAGGTCACCGGCAAAGCCAAATGCTTGGGTGGCGGAGACATTTCATACAGAGCACCGTCAACGCGGTAGCGGATCTTGAACTCATCCTCGAAAGGCTCGAAATGAATGTCGCTCGCCCGGTCTTGAATAGCCTGGAAAAGCACCAAGTTGACAAACTTAATGATCGGAGTTGCGTTTGCTTGATCCGTCAGATCAGTAACGTCATACGTGGTGGCGCTGGTCGTGATGACCTCCGCAACTTCCTTCCCGTTATCGAAGTCTGCGCCGAGCTGTTTGAGGATCTCGCTGACACTTCCGCTGTCTTCGGGATAGAACTTGTTAATCGCTTTCTCCACTTGGGCCGGGTCGGCTACCACCACTTGGATTTCCTTGCCCAAAGTGAACCCCAAATCGTCAATCATTTGAGGATTGAGAGGATCCAAAAATGCGACCTGAATAGAGCTCCCATAAACGGCGACGGGCAGGCATTGGTACATCCTCGCGGTCGCGGCAGGAACTGCTTCCAAGATTTCCGGAGTTATGTCCCCTTCTCGTATTTCGATTACCTCAGTCCCGAGATGTTCGGAAATAAGTTGAAGTTGCGTCGAGGTATCGACCAAGCCGAAATCTTTTAAGATCTGGCTCATCGGTTTCCCGCTTCGGGTTTGCTCTTGAGTAACTTCCTCCAACTGGAGATCGTCGATCAACCCACGCTCTTTGACGAGTGCCAGTAACGGATTAGATGTAATTTCGGACATAAAATCAACGCACCGCAGCAGCCGCAGCTCGGCTCGCTTCAATTTCCTGCAATTTCACCTGGATAGTCGTCGAATCCTGAGCTTTGGTGATCACTTCTTCCTGGGAGATCATTCCTTGTAGATACTTGTCTATAAGAAAACTGTCTAACGTGACCATTCCATACTTGGCCCCTGTCTGAATATCGGAATTGATACGGAACGTTTTGTTGTCGCGAATCAAAGCCGCGATTGAAGGGGTATTCACCATGATCTCGAAGATAGCCACCCGACCCGGCTTATCGCACCGTGGGAGGAGCAACTGCGAAATGACTGCCTGCAAGACGGTCGAGAGCTGAATCCGGATCATCTCCTGTTGCTCTTTGGGAAAAGCGTTCGTGATACGGTCGATCGTTTTGGCCGCGCCGGTGGTGTGCAATGTCCCGAACACCAAGTGACCTGTTTCGGCCGCCGTGATCGCTGCTTCCATCGTCTCCAAATCGCGTAATTCTCCGACCAGCATCACATCCGGATCTTGACGCAACGCGCGACGCAATGCTTCCGCGAAATTGGGCACGTCCACGTTCACCTCTCGCTGCGTTACCAGCGCCTTCTTATGCTTGTGATAATATTCAATCGGATCTTCAACAGTAATAATGTGAGCATCATCCCGCTCTTCATTGATAATGTTAATCATCGACGCCAATGTCGTCGTCTTGCCCGAACCCGTCGGCCCTGTCACGAGGACCAGTCCGCGAGGCTTATAGAGCATTTCTCGAACAGAAGGCGGCAGTCCAATCTGCTCCATTGTCAGCATTTTGCTCGGAATCTGCCGCAAGACCTGTCCGAAGTTTCCTTTTTCCTTGAAGACGCTGACACGAAAGCGAGCCAGCTCGCCGAAAGCAAAACCGAAATCGGCGCCTCCGCGCTCACGCACCTGCTGAATGTGTTCCTCCGAAGTAATGCTCCGCATCAACTCCTCGGTGTCCTCCGGGCGCAACGACGGACCTTCGACCCGATGGAGCACGCCGTGGAGCCGAATCACCGGCGGAGCACCAACGCGTATATGCAAGTCAGAAGATCCTTCAGACACTACCAACTGCAACAAATCAGACATCGAATAGGACATAGGTGAGATGGATACGGATTAGCGATTTAACACGTTCAAATACGTCGTTGATGAATGTTCACAGCACCTCACTTTGGGTTGATTCATGATGCGCTATTCCACGTCGCCCACTGTGGCTCGGATGACTTCTTCTGGCGTCGTGAGGCCGGCGAGCACTTTCCGGGCACCATCTTCGCGCAGCGTGCGCATCCCCATCTCGCGAGCGCGAATCCGCAACACAGAAGACGCGACTTTATCGTAAATTAACTTGCGCGCTTCATCGTCGATGACGAAAACCTCAAAAATCCCGAAACGCCCGCGATGTCCAGTCTTCGAGCACTCGGTGCATCCTTTGCCTCGCTTGAATTTCGCATCGCCCATGCTGTTTGGATCAATACTCAGAGCACGCAGTTCCACGTCAGTAGGAAGATACGGCTCCGCGCAACGACGGCAAACTTTACGCACCAAACGCTGGGCCATCAAAGCCCGGGTCGAGGAGGCAACGAGAAATGGCTTAACGCCGATATCGATCAGACGCGTCACAGCACTAGGCGCGTCATTGGTATGCAAAGTCGAAAACACTAGATGCCCCGTCAGCGATGCATTGATCGCAATCGTCGCCGTTTCCAAATCCCGAATCTCACCCAGCATGATCACGTTCGGTGATTGGCGGAGCATCGCCCGCAACGCTGCCGCAAACGTAAAGCCAATAATTTCACTCACCTGCACCTGGTTGATTCCACCCAGTTGATACTCCACTGGATCTTCCACCGTAATAATCTTGCGATCCGGACGGTTGATGAAGTTTAGACAGGAATAGAGCGTGGTGGTTTTGCCTGAACCAGTCGGCCCCGTGACCAGAAGAATTCCATCGGGTAATCCGATCAACCGCTCGAAGGTCTGCTGGTCATCGGTAAAGAAGCCTAACTCAGGCAATCCCAGCCTAAGCCCTTCCTTGTCCAAGATACGCATCACGATGCTCTCGCCGTGATTCGTCGGAAGACACGAAACACGCAGGTCAATGGTTTTCCCCCCGACAGAAGCTTGGATACGTCCGTCCTGCGGAATCCGTTTCTCAGCGATCGACATGTTCGACTGAATTTTCAACCGGCTGATAATGGAGGCTTGCAGGCGTTTGGGCGGCCCCTTCATCTCATGCAAGACGCCGTCAATTCGATATCGGACACGGAAAACCTTGGACATTGGTTCCAGGTGGATGTCCGAAGCGCGCATTTTAAAGGCTTCCACGATCAGCGTGTTCACCAGCTTGATGATTGGCGCGTCCGCCTCGACCACAGTTCCATCCTCTTCTCCCCCTGCAACACCAAACTGACCGATCTCGACCTCTCCCTCAGTGATGTCTTGAATCATCTTCCCGACCGAATCATCCTTGGCACCGTAATAACGTGCCAGTGCGCCTTCTATGTCATCCTGAGTCGCCACCAGCACGTCGATATGCGTATTTAAAGCGTGCTGTAGCCCGTCTAACGTGTCCAGGTCGGTCGGATCAGTTACGGCGATCTTGATTCCGTTGACGTCTTTGAAGACAGGAACGACGTTGAACCTCTTGGCAATATGCCTTGGAACAGCCTTGATCACGTCGTCCGTGAGACGCATGTCGCTTAGATTAACAAATTCAGCGCCGGCTTGGGTGGCTCTCGCTTGGGCGACGTCGGCAGCGCGAACGACCTTCTTGGCGACTAAGGTGTCAATGACTCCCTCGCCCGTCGAATCAGCTTCCGAACGGATGGAATCCAACTGTTCGTTGGTCACCAACCCCATCTCAATCAGCGTATCAACTAAATAATCGTCTTTCGCGGCCACAATCTGCCTTTCCGTCTCCGGGATAAACACATGGAAATCTGCCGAATACTATCGGTGAAAAACCTCTTGTCAAACGCTGACCAAAAAAATAGAGCGAAACGCGTTTGCGCCACGGGCTGATCATCGGAAAAAACAGAGCGTTGACCATTCCAGCGATTCAGACCGAACAAGCTCAAAAAGAGTGCTTTCAAAATGCCTAGCTATATTAAACTGTGGTTGCCTGCCTTTTCAAGCAGAGTACGTGCCGCCGATTGCCACCGTCACGCCACGTCATCATCATCACGCGTTCCCTAACTTGGACAGCTCTAATCTCCGGAAGTTCCAAGATCTTTCCGCTTTCGGTCTAGAGCAGGCTTGCAAGTGCGGTCTTGGCTCTCCAGTCTCCGAGCTCATTATGAGACTTGACCCGCTTTTTCATGGCGTATCCTTGAACTTTCTGAGCTTCCAAAATTCAGGACGCTTACGCTCCAGGTTTACTCCTGCCATCGCCCGAGTTTGGCTCGCTCTTGCAATCACTCTCTTAACCGGAAAAGTTTTTGGCGAGAATGCGTGGCCTCAATTTCGAGGCTTGAACGCGTCTGGGATTGGCGAGCACGAAAAACCTCCAGCCGAATTCGGGCCGGGAACGAATGAGGTTTTTCGGACTGCAATTCCACCGGGCGCGTCGTCGCCGTGCATTTGGGGTGATAGGATATTCTTGACGGCTTTCGAGGACGGGAAGCTTGAGACTCTCTGCCTGGATCGCCGCGATGGGAAGCTGCTCTGGAAGAAAGTATCCCCCACGAAAACAATCGAGTCGTTTCACCCGGCGGAAGGCAGCCCGGCCGCATCCACTCCGGCGACAGACGGGGAGCGCGTCTATACATATTTCGGTTCTTGCGGTCTCGTCGCCTTCGATATGGACGGGAAGCAACTCTGGCAATTGTCCATGCCGACCGCCCAGCACGTCGGTGATTTCGGAACAGGCACATCGCCGATTGTGAACAGCGGGATCGTGGTCCTTAATCGCGACATGGTTTCGGGTTCGCACATCGTTGCCGTGAACGCCAAAACCGGGAAGATAGTCTGGCGCCAAGAACGGCCGGAATTTTTTTCCAGTTATTCGACGCCGATTGTCTGGGAGCACGATGGAGATGCGGAAGTGGTCGTGGCGGGCGCGCAACGGCTGAAAGCATACCACTTGAGAACGGGAGTCGAGACGTGGCAGGCGGGCGGATTGCCAAGCGCCGCTTGCACGACGCCTGTGATTGGAGAGGGCATGTTGCTTTTCGCGGGATGGTCGCCAGGTCCCAAGGAAGTCGTTCTGCCCCAGTTCGGAGATCTCCTCGAGAAACTGGACAACAACAAAGATGGGGGGCTCCAGAAGGATGAACTCACAGGCTAGCCTTTCGTGGCTTCGCTCTTCAGTTTTTGCGACCTGAATGGCGACGGAAAACTCACTCAGCAAGAGTGGGAATCGCGCATGAAGCTATTCAGCCAGGGCGAGAACGCGTTGATGGCGGTGCGCCCAGGCAAGGGTGATATCACGCACTCCAACGTGGCGTGGAAACAGACCCGCGGCCTGCCATACGTCCCTTCGCCCTTATTCTACAGAGGTTTGGTCTATCTGGTGAAAGATGGCGGGATGGTGTCGTGCTTCGACGCTAAAACTGGCAAGCCGCATTATGAACAGGAGCGTATCGGGGACACCTCAAGTTATTATTCATCGCCCGTCGCCGCGGATGGGAAGATTTTCATGGTCTCGGTGAGTGGCAGAGTCACGGTCTTCAACGCCGGAGAAAAAGCTTCCGTCATTGCGCGGACCACGCTGGGCGAACGCTGTGTCGCCACACCCGCGATTGTCGATGATACCCTGTATTATCGAACGGCGAATCATTTGTGGGCTTTCGGCAAGCCGAAGAAAAAATAATCCGCCGAGGAAGAACCCGGCAGAACAACGATTCGTCAAGGGCCGGTCACGTACTCGGGTCGAACCAAACTCAGCCCTCGCCGGAGATCCCCCCCGGGCAATCACGGAACTTTTTGGCTGAATTGTTGATCCCCAAGCTCGTCGGCCATGGCGCAGACAGCTTGATAATAGTCGTCTTTGGATAGACCTAGCGCAGCAGCGCCAAATGTCTCGGCGTCGTCCGGTGAAGCGAAGTCGCCATAGTTCACGAGCGCGAGTTGGTACAGCACCAAAAGAGGAACGCGTTGAAGTTGAGTCGCAAAAAATGGGTGGACGTAAATTCTAAATCCCTCCTCGGGCCGCTCTCCATTAAGCATCGGATGAGCAAATTCTCCGTCTTGTAAGACGCCTGCATCAAAGACTATCTCGCATGGGTATCGGACGAATGTGCGATCCGCCAAGATTTCCACGAGTTTGTTCCAGCCAATTTGTGGACCGTACTTCAGATAAATCTCAGCGCCTTTTGCCGCGACGTGATCGTTTAGCGATCTGGCGGCATCTTGAATGGTAAGTTGTTGAGACATGAGATTCTTAGTCAATCGGCATCAGGAAACGGGTTGTGTCAGGGTGTTCGAGCTCTCTTTTGGCTCAGGCGCATTTTCACCCGCTTGCGAGAGCGTTCCTTGCAATATCGGAACGGACATGCGAAGGAAAATCGTGTAGCAAAGGAACCCGAAAGCCCAAATACCGAGGCAAATCAAAGTCTCGTTGAGGCTGGGCGAATACTCCACGATCTCTCCCAACGGCGTCGGCACGAAACCAGGGATCACAAGGCCCATCCCCTTTTCAATCCAGATACCGACGATCGCCAGCACGCACGCCAGGTCGAGCCACCTCAGGCTCTTGCTCGCTGGCAGCACAAGCAAAACGGCAGCCGTCAAATTGAAGCCAATGGATGTCCAAATCCACGGAACCAACGCGTGATGTCCATGCAGTCCGAAATAGAGGTAATTGGCCGAGGCGACGTGCAGATTCCCCGTGTAGAATTCTTTGAAGACTTCGTTGAACAGAAGGAAGACATTAATGATCATCGCAATCTGCACAATGCCGCGCAACGTGAGGAGAGCCTTGTCCGCGATCCGGTAATGAGTGACTCGGCGAATGATCTGCAAAGCCAGAATGATCAACGCGAGGCCCGCTGTGAAAGCCGATGCGATGAATCGCGGACCCACGATCGCGGAGTTCCAAAATGGCCGACCGCCCAATCCCACGTAAAGAAACGCGGTGACTGTGTGAATCGAGATAGCCCAGAAAATGCCGATGAACACGAAGGGAATATAAAACCACAGGGCGGGCTTCGTGTTCCGATACCGACAGAACAGCAGATAGCCGCAAATATGGACGTTGAGCAGCAAGTAGCCGTTTAGAACAATCACGTCCCAGCTCAGCATCGACCCAGGAAAGTTGAATTTGCCGATCCCAGGAATCAAATGCCAGAACCGGTCCGGCCGCCCCAGATCGACGGTAACAAAAGCCAGACACATCAGGATCGCGGCCACCGCCAGTAATTCCCCGAAGATCACCAAGTCGTGCAGCTCCTCATTTTTGTAAATGTAAACGGGGATCACCAACATCACAGCCGCGGCGGCGACTCCGACGAGAAACGTGAAGTTCGCGATATAGACTCCCCACGAGACTTGGTCGCTCATTCCGGTGACGATCAACCCATGCACGATCTGCTTGGCGTATGCATTCAAGCCCACCAGACAAAGGACGCTCAGAAATCCCATCCAGAGGTAATATCGCCAATCTCCACGGAAGGCCAGGCAGCCGCTCCGATAAAGGAAAACCGAATAGTCCCTAATGAGCTTCATACATCAAAGTAGTAAAAGAACCTCGGCAGCGTCCCCACATCCTCCTTCAAGACGAACACGCGTTTGTTTTTCAGAATGTAAGAGACCTCGCTATTCGGATCTAAGATATTCCCGAACTTGCGCGCTCCAGTCGGGCAGACCTCCAGGCAGGCCGGGTACCTTCCAGCGCGAGTTCGCTGGATGCAGAAATGGCACTTCTCCATCACACCTTGATGGCGAGGTCGATTGCCGAGATACGCCATGTCCGGATTGATCTGGTCCTTGGGAATTGACGGTTTGGTAAAATTGAATCGGCGCGCCCAGTAAGGACAAGCCGCCTCGCAATGGCGGCACCCGATGCACCAATCGTAGTCAATGACCGTGATGCCATCCTTTTCCTGCCAGGTCGCGTTGACCGGACAGACCTTCACGCAAGGCGGGTTGTGGCACTGGTGGCATTGCACAGGCATGTAAAAGAAACCCTTTTCGGGAACTGATTCCGGCGCGTAGTTGTGATCGCCCTTTTCCATGTCGAACGTGCCGTTGGGCATTTTCAACACTCGGATATATTGGATCTCCGGGCTGCGAGATTGGTTGTTCTCCGCCACGCAGGCATGAACGCACTTGCGGCAACCGATGCATCGCGTCAGGTTCAACGCATAAACAAACTCCACTCCGTCCATCGGCTTCAGATCCCGCACGTGGGGTCGGATCGAGTATTGCCGCTCGACCTCGCGCGTGATCCGGTCGAGGGCCTTGTTCATTTGCTCTGGAGTCAGTTCTTGATAATGCTTCTGCAAAAATTCCTCGACTGAAGTCATATCCGTCAGTTCACGCAGCGGAGCCAGGCTGGCCGCGATGGCCGCGATGCCGGTGGCCATCAGACCAGATTTCCGGAGAAAGCTGCGACGATCCATTTGTCCCGAGTTCTCGCCGCTCGAATTGCATTTCGGTCCGCTACACTGACAGTTGTCTCCGTGCATATTAGTGGGGTCCTTTCGTTGCAGAGGCTCGCGGATGAAGCGGCTGAGGCCCTGGGCCAGGCTTGATCGATGGAAAAGCAGGTGCATGAGGATCGTGGCAGGAAGTGCAATCCTGGCGCGTTATGGCGCCGAGGTCCCGATTCCAATGACCGCTGGTTCGCCCGTGAACACCTGTCTCCCAATCCCGATAAGTGGGGCCGTGGCAACTGCCGCAGAGCATCGTGCTCTCCGTCAATTTGAATCTCTGTCCGTCCCGCGTCTTGACCATGTCCAGCGCCTCAGCCTCATGACAATTGAAACAATGATTGTTGCGGTTGTTCCGCCCGTGCTGAATCACCAGATCGTTATGCTCCTGAGGCAAGACGATGACGTTGTTCGTGTCAAAGTGGACTTCCACAGGTTTACCCTTCTCGTGGCAGGTGTAGCAACTGAGGCCAGACGTGTCGCCGCCAGTGCGAACAAGCTCGGCCGCCGACATCCGGACTGTCGCTGTATTCGTTATCGTCACGTCCACCAGCGGCAAAATGACCAGAGGCTCCGGCCGTCCCCATAAATCGAGAAGAAACGCCGCGACCAGGCCGAGAAATACAACACTCAAACTGATTAGTGTCTGCGCTTTCTTAGGATCGGCATTCATGTTGATGAAGTCAGGCTACGGAACCCAAGAAAGCTCGCTAACCGTTTATTGGCGAAGACTGTGCCGCTATTGTTTAGGCACCGAAGAAGAGACACGGATTGGAGGACCGTAGAAATCCCGGCTCAAGCGCCGGATTTCCGACAGGCGCGGACAGAATCTCCCTCACTCCTCTGCCCGCTTCCGCTGGGCGCGAGCGAGAACCGCATTGCCATCTCCCGGATGGGAGAGTTGAAAATAGCCCACCCTTTCAAAGGTGGGATCGCGTCGCAGATACCCCAAGTTCCGAAGGGACGATTGACCTATTCTCAAACCTCCATCCAACAGCTCGAATCCTTCTGAACATGACGCTATCAAACCTAACCCATTATGCTCAAGAAAGCGCCTCGCGCAGCTTTGCCGCAAGCTCTCCTCCAGTGAACGGCTTCGCGATGAAATGAGCGCCACCATCCAGAACTCTCTCACGAGCAATGATGCCCGCCGAATGGCCTGACATGTATATACATTTTAATTCCGGACGCGATCCTTTGAGGCGTTCGTGAAGCTCGCGTCCATTCATTTCGGGCATGATGACGTCCGTGACCAGGATGTGGATCACGTCCAAGCTTTCCTCAGCCAGAAGGATCGCTTGCTGCGGTGTGTTCGCCGTCAGCACTTTGTAGCCGAGACCTCCGAGTAGCATCTTGGCAACTGTCAGAATCGCCTGGTGATCATCGACCATCAAAACGGTTTCCATCGCTTTCGGCGGGCTCGACAAGAACGGCGGTTCGATCTCTGCCGTCGTTTCGGTCGCATGGACGGGCAGATAGATTTTAAACGTCGTGAACCGGTTGGGCTCGCTGACCGCATCGATGAAACCGTTGTTCTGCTTCACCATTCCATAGACGATCGACAGCCCCAACCCACTGGCATTTGCAAGTCCCTTCGTCGTAAAGAACGGCTCGAACACGCGCTCCAGCGTTGCCCTGTCCATTCCACAACCATTGTCGCTGACCGCGAGCATCACGTATCGTCCGGGTATAAAGCTGGGATGATCCGCGCAGAAGTCGGTGTCGAAATCCGCGTTTGCGGTTTCGATTGTGATTTTGCCGATCACGTCGATCCCGTGGATGGCGTCGCGGGCGTTGAGGACCAGGTTGGTGAGGATTTGCTCGACTTGTCCAGGATCCATTTTCAGCATCCGAATCTTCTGTCCCGGCCGCCAGTTCAGGTGGACATCCTCTCGGATCAAGCGTCCCAACATGTCCAGCATTCCGCTGACTGTCTCATTAACATCGAGCACCGCAGGCACAACCATTTCTTCGCGAACAAAGCGAAGAAGCTTGTGTGTCAGCTCTCCAGCTCGTTTGCTGCCCTTCATGATTTCGTTGGCGAGTTCATGCGGTTTGTCATCCTTGGGAAGGCTATTCACGAGCATCTCGCTGCAGATGAGGATGGACTGCATGATATTGTTGTAGTGATGCGCGATGCCGCTCGCGAGACACCCCACCGCCTCCATCTTCTGAGCCTGACGCAATTGGCCCTCCAGCTTTTGGCGGTGCTCCCCATCTCGCTTGATCTCTTCGATATCAGTGCAGGTGCCGAGCCATTTAAAAACCACCCCGCTCTCATTAAGCAGCGGCACGCCTCGGATCAAAAACCAGCGGTATGCACCATCAGCGCGCCGCAGACGGCATTCAAGCTCGTATGTCTCTCTGTATTGCGTCGCACGTTGCCATGAGATCCACGCGCGCTCCTTGTCGTCAGGGTGGAAAGGCACGTTCCAGCCATGGCCGTGGCTTTCCTCCATAGTCAGACCGGTGTAATCCACCCATTGGTGATTGAAATAAATATTCCAACCATCCGGCCGAGTCGCCCAGACGATCTGTGGCATAGCCTCAGCCAGGGAACGGAATTCCTCGCTCGCTTGCAACACCTCACTCAGCCGCTTGCGATCTGTCACGTCGCGCAGCACGATGCGAACGCTCGATGCGGTGCCCGCCTCCGGCACGGCGATGGCAACCATCTCCACGCAGAAAGAAATAATGGAGTTCTTCACCAACCTCAGGTCGCACCACGCGGGTTCGGGTGCCAGTCCCGCGCTTGCTCCCGGGGTCGCCAGCGCCTGTTTGAACAGCAGGTAGAATTTGTCCTGATCTTCCTTGAAGACGAAGGGGGAGAACGGCTGCGTGATCAGCGCATCTCGGGCCACACCCACCAGGGTAGCAAAGGTGCGGTTGGCTTCCAAGATCATCCCCCGTTTCGCTGACGGTGAGGTAGCCCACGGGCGCGAAGTCGTAGAGGTCAACATAGCGCGCCCGTGAAGCCTCCAGCTCCGACTGCGCGCGGCGCAGCTCCTCGTTTTGCATTTCCAATTCGATCTGGTGGACGCGCAGCTCGTGCGACATCTTCTGAACGGCTTCAGGCGACAGCGTCTCCAGACTTTCTGGCGGCAAGTTCGCTTCCGCACGCGAGCGTAGTTGGGCGGCGGTGAGTTCAGTGGGTTTGGCAGGCATGTTCGCGGCGGTTAGTGCTTATGGTTGGTTGCTTGACCGGCGGTCGGTGGATTTTGAAAAAGCGTCATGAACTCAACAGTTTCAAGCCGGAATAAAAGCATCTACCCACGCTCGGCAACTACGGTCATACCCAAATTCAGATCGGCAGGATAACGTGCAAAACCATCCAGTCAATCAGTCTTCGTTTCGATCCGGCAGTTCTCATTTTGACAAGTATGTAGTCCCGGCTTCAGCCGGCCGCCACGTGAAAACCGGCTTCAGCCTAATGCCATTCGGTAATTATTCGGCAGGCCTCTTTGGCGAGACTAGATTCATGTAAGTATCTTTACATTTGGTACTTGTACTTTTTACGAATGTGTTTAGATAGCTATGAATGCAAAAGCATTCAAGAAAACAGCGTCTAAAATTCTCTCCCAAATCACCGCTTAAACATCTTGCCAAGCCGACGCGCAATCCCAAACGTGGCGCGAGCGCTTCGGTGCCACGCGGCCCAGCGGCTCAAGACTCCGGTGGGTTCCTGAGCCTCTTGCTCGAACGGATCGGTTGGGATCAACTCAATGGACTGAACCAGCGCAAGCATGGGGCGGGCAGACCCACTCATGTGTTGGAGCGCGGCCAGTTACTGGCCGCGTTGGTCTTCCATTACACCGTCAGTTGGACGGGGAGTTTGGCTGAACATCTGTTCTGTTTGCTGGGAATCCAGATGGCTGAAAGTACGCTCAGCGAACGCCGACAAGCCTTGCCCTTCGAGGTTTTTGCCCAGTTGTTGAGGCGAGTGCTTGTCCCCATTGCCCAGGCCGGTCCTCAAGCCTTCTTTGGCCGATGGCGCTTGGCGGCGATCGACGGCGTCACCTTCAGCTTGGCCAACACCGAGTCGGTCAAAAAGCAGTGTAAAAAGGCAGGCAATCAAAAGGGGCGAGCCGCCTTTGCCAAACAGCAGTGCGCGGTCCTGGTGGAGTTGATGATGCACAATCCCCTGGCCGCCTTGATCGGCACGTCGGGACAATCGGAGTGGAAGTTGGCGCTCGGATTACTGGATCAACTGCCCCACCAATGTCTGTTGCTGGCCGACCGGCTTTATGGCTGCGGGGCTTTTCTGCTGGCCGCAATGGACAGGCTCAAGCAACGGGACGGGCGTTTTCTAGTGCGGGTGAAGGAAAGTCTCAAAGTGGTGCGCCGACTCAAGGGGTTCAAAGACGGCAGCCAGCGGGTCCAGATCAAAGCGCTGGACCCGGCCAATTACCACCGCGTGGCCGGCCTCCTGGAGGTGCGCGAGATTTATGCCACGATCCAGCGCCGAGGCCATCGGCCCGTGCGCGTGCGGTTGTGGACCAATCTGAGTTGCGCGGAAGCCTCGGCCCATGAATTGGTCTGCTTGTATGCCGCCCGGTGGGAGCAGGAACTCTATTTTCGCGAATTGAAATGGCACTTGGGGATCAATGATCTGCTCCGCAGTCAGACTCCCGAAACGGCCGCTCAGGAAGTGGCCGCGATGATCGTGGGCAGTTCCTTGATCGCTCACGAGCGAGCCC
>SIBE01000095.1 GCA_009695265.1 Pedosphaera sp.
ACTACGCAAATCCGTCCGTCCAGCAACGAAATTATCAGACAAGGACCGACCCCTGACGTAATCCATCTCCTGTTGCAATGATGTTGGCCATCGCGGAAATTGTATTCGAGGTCCGCAAGGAGCTTGAGGAAGAGCGGCAGAGTTTGTACAAGTCAGATTGCGGAAGACAATGTTCGAACATGCGAAACGAATTTACTCCGGTAACCAGGCAGGATGCGGAAAGTGGCTCTTTCACCCATTGCCAAGAGATTCCAGCTCGGATCCGACACGTTGTTGAATTGATAATGTGGAGAACAGAATCACTCCAGCCAATAGCAGCCGGCCCCTATTTCGCGGTCGATTCCTGGAGTCCAAGATGGGGTTTTCGGTGTTGATCTCTCGAATTCTATGACAAACAACGGCCTCTTATCCTGCCCGCCGCGAGTGGTTCCGATTCTCGATCGGAATTTTCGCCCGGCCGTTCTGGCGAATCGCGCGCTCATCGAAGCGGCCAGAGCTACCACGAATCCTGTCAAAGCCCAATTGTCTCTCGAACAAGCCGATGGCTCAAACTTTCATCATTCCACGGAATTGCTCCCAGCGAACCATCCCGAGGCGAAGGCGAACTTCTTTCACCTAGAGCGCTTGGTGAAATTTCTACTCTGGTCCCGCGGCGGCCACCGAGTTTATTTCTCCGGCCCGAAGGAACTCGGCGAGCAGTTGCAAAAGCACTATAGAGAAACGCTCACCGGCAAGTTCGACGCGAACATCATGGGCGACCGCATTTACGAACGGAAGTTCGAGATCATCATGACCGATAAAATCCCTCCGGCCCAATCCAATACCGCGCCTCTGGGGCGGCACCTGGATGGCTGCCGGATCGGGTTTGATTTAGGCGGCAGCGACCGCAAGGTAGCCGCCGTGATCGATGGCAGGTGCGTCTTCAGCGAGGAAGCCGTTTGGAATCCCGTTCCGCAATCGGATCCCCAGTGGCACTTCGATCAGATCATGGGTTCTTTGAAACTGGCCGCCCTGCACTTGCCCCGTGTGGATGCGATTGGCGGCAGCTCAGCGGGAGTTATCGTGAACAACCAAGTAAAGGTCGCTTCGCTCTTTCGTGGTGTTCCACTCGAACTATTCAATAGCCGAGTAAAGGGTTTATTCCTCGAAATGAAAAAGGCGTGGGGAAACATTCCATTGGAGATCGCGAACGACGGTGAAGTCACGGCGTTGGCTGGGTCCATGTCGATCGGAACCAATGGAGTCCTCGGCGTTGCCCTCGGCACCAGCATGGCGGGCGGCTACGTCAATCCGGAAGGTAACATCACCACTTGGCTCAACGAGTTGGCTTTCGCCCCGATAGATTGCAATCCGAAGGCGCCGGTGGATGAATGGTCCGGCGATTCTGGCTGCGGAGTTCAGTATTTCTCGCAGCAATGCGTGGGACGTTTGCTGGTGCCCGCCGGGATCGAAGCCGACGCGGATCTTCCTCTTCCCGAAAAGCTCAAACACGTGCAAAGCCTGATGCTGGCCGGAGATGAGCGGGCTGAAAACATCTATCGAACGATTGGAACTTATCTCGGCTATGCCATCGCGCATTACACCGATTTTTACGAGTTCAACCACGTGCTAATTCTCGGTCGGGTGACCTCCGGTCCAGGAGGTGATGTGATACTGGCGGGAGCAAAAGAAGTGTTGGAAGTGGAGTTTTCTGAGTTATTCCAACGAATTGTTTTCCACATTCCGGATGAGAAGGACAAGCGGCACGGCCAGGCAATTGCCGCAGCCAGTCTGCCGTCACTTGAAAACAAACCAAATCATTCATGAACCCGTACCCCCACTTCGTTTCCGAATACGCCCGGTTGCTGAAAGAAGGTAAATTGTCACCATTGGGCGGCTTCGCTCCCACGGCTCGGACACCGCTCGCCAGCGACGCCGCAAGAATCCTGATTTTTTCCCCCCACCCGGACGATGAATGCATTATCGCAGGGCTCCCGTTGCGGTTATTGAGAGAAGCGGGGATGCGAGTCATCAACGTGGCCGTAACTCAAGGGAGTCGCAAAGACCGCCAATCCGCACGCTTTCAAGAATTGCAAAATGCCTGTGCGTATATGGGATACGACCTCGTTCAAACCCGGCCCGAGGGCTTGGAGAAAGTCAGCTTCAAGACGCGCCAGCACGACCCTCGGTTCTGGTCCGACTCAGTTCAGATCATCTCTTCGATTTTGGTTCAGTATCAGCCGCACGTCATATTCTTTCCGCATGAACAGGACTGGAACAGCACGCACATAGGAACACATTTTCTAGTGATGGATGCTCTCCAAACTTTGGGCAATGATTTCCGCTGTTTCCTGGTCGAGACGGAGTTTTGGGGCCAAATGTCGAGCCCCAACCTGATGGTTGAATCCAGCGCAAGTGATGTGGCCGATATGGTCGCCGGCACTTCGTTCCATGTCGGCGAGGTGCAACGAAATCCTTTCCATCTATTTCTGCCTGCCTGGATGCAGGATAATGTGCGTCGTGGCAGCGAACTGGTGGGCGGGCAAGGTGAAGCGGCTCCAGGGTTTCAGTTTGCGACACTTTACCGGCTACTAAACTGGACGAAAGGAAGATTGGAAAATGTCTTGGAAAACGGCAGGCAAGTTTCTTGTGCTGATGATCCGCGGAAACTTTTTGGATGAGTCGATCATATCTGCGGACATCGTTTTCACCAGGCGGCGACTGAAACTGTGAAAAAGCACACATCGCTATGGCTGTTCGTGTCCTTACTCCTCGGCTTGGCCGGATCGTTCTGGGCTTGGGATCGATCCTTCGACACCGCTTCGGTTAATGAGATTGAGGCCGAAGGCGCATCTCAAGCCGACAAGCGAAGCTCGCCACCTCTTCACCCCAGCCAAGATCCTGTCCGCGCCGAGTTGATCACCGTGATCGAATCGCAGCTCGCTGCGTTCCGCGAAAAGGACTTCACGAAAGCCTATTCGCACGCCACCTCAGGCATCAAAGCTAGATTTCGTCTGGAGGCTTTCGAATTGATGGTGACAAGTCAATACCCCTCGATTGCTCATTCCAAGACGGCCGTGTTCGGAATCATTCTGGACAACGGCGACGAGGCTGTGGCGAATGTAAGAATCGACGGAGAATCAAGCGAGCCGACTGGCTACCGATATCTGCTGAAACGAGAGAAGTCAGCCTGGAAAATTCAAGGGGTTATCCGAGCGATCACTCAAGGAAACACGATTTAGATCGCTCGGCAACCCTCTGCAGCTCGCTGTATGATTCCGCAAAAGAACTAACCAGGCATGGCCGAGATTTCCAACATCCGCTCGATCGGCAAGCGCCCCCGCTGAATGACTTCCTTGCTCAGTTCGATGCGAGGAGCAAGATTGACCATGCAATCGTAAAGTTTTTCGAGCGTGTTCATCTTCATGAACCGGCACTCGTTGCAGCGGCAGTTGTCGGTGGGTGCGGGAATGAATTGTTTGCCCGGACATTCCTTTTGCAGTCGATGCAACATTCCGGCTTCAGTGGCAATGATGATGGCTTTGGCAGAACTCCGCTGGCAATAGCTGACCATTTTCTCCGTGGAACATACTTCGTCCGCTAACATGCGCACCGCCTTGGTGCACTCAGGATGGGCCACGAGAGGAGCGCCCGGAAATTCATTTCGGATGCGCATGATACTCGAATGCGTCCACTCGACATGCACGTAACAGTTGCCCCGCCAGAGAGTCATTGGACGTCCGGTTTGTTCCATCACCCATGCGCCGAGGTTCTCGTCCGGAACAAATAATAGATCGCGATCTTGGGGCGCGGCCTTGACGATCTTGACGGCGTTGCCACTGGTGCAAATCACATCGCTGAGAGCCTTCACTTCAGCGCTGCAATTAATATAGGCAATCGTGTAAAAATTCAGATTCGTTGCCTGAAAGGCTTTCAGTCTTTCGGCTGGGCAACTCTCCTCCAAAGAGCAGCCCGCATCTTTGTCCGGCAAAATCACCACCTTGTTCGGGTTCAAAATCTTCGCTGTTTCCGCCATGAAATGAACCCCGCAGAAGACGATCACGTCTGCGCTGGTTTTGGCCGCTTGTTGAGAAAGACCGAGCGAATCCCCGACGAAGTCAGCTACATCCTGAATCTCGGCAACCTGATAATTGTGCGCCAGGATCACCGCATTCAACTCTTTCTTAAGCGCCAGGATATCCCGGGAGAGCGCATCAAGCTTGGCCGGGGGCAATTGTGGCCGTGTTTCGAAGCGATCTATGCCACGAGGCTGGATCTCAGTCAGATCTATCATATTAAAAACCTAAGGCCCGGAGGCGGTCCCGTCAACCTTATGACGGATCCAGCAGCAAAGCCCGGCGACGCGGCGTGTGAAGAGTGAAGCCTGAAAAAGTTAATCGATGAAAGGGTTCCGTCGGTTACATCTGCGCGAATGTCATCCAGGCGGTACGCGCACTCTTCACGTATCACTTCCTCAACCGAGCTAAAAAACCAACATCTGTTCCAGCAAGGTCCACCCGCCGTTGGCGCGCAAGCAAGTCGCCATAAACACGAACATCTCTGACCAGCATCTCCAATCGCCGCTTCAAGGCGTCGCTGACCACGTCTCCCTCGCGGACATCGTCGCGATCCACAAATGAAACACCATAGGGGATCGACCAAGCGTAACATTGCCGCGCGACGGTTCGGAGTTGATCGGTGACGGTCAGCCCTTTTTCGTGGGACGCCACAATGGTCGCGAACAATTTGCCGGCAAATTCATGCCAGAAATGGTCGAGAAAGTTCTTTAACACGCTGCTTACGCTCCCGTGATAATCCGGCGTTCCCAGCAGATAGACGTCGGCCCGATCCACTCTCTCCTTCAGTGACGAGTAACCAGCCCCTTGATGGGCAGAATCGGGGTTAAACAAAGACAGAGGCTCGTGAGCAAAATCGAGCACATCGACATCGCAGCCTTGCGCTGTCAACTGCGATGCGACGTGATTCATGACGGTGCGAGTAACCGAATTCTTGTTCAGACTTCCCACAACCGTCAATACCTTCAAAGACGCATTGGGCATGGCGGAAGGCTATCCGCGAGCCAACAGGGAAGCAACGCGGGACTTGCGTGCCGAAGAGAAATCTGGATTTCACCTCCAGTTATGACAATATTGTCATTGAACATTCATGTCCCGTTCACAATCCGTTGATTAACTCATCAAGCCGCTGGAAGTATTTCCGGCGAACAACACCAAAAACAATAACTATGAGACTCAATACACTCAGTCGTTCAATCGCCCTGATCGCACTACTATCAATCGGACTCAACACTTCCACCCTGGCCAAAGAGAACGAAAGCCTCGAGGGCAAGGCGAAAATCACCAGAGCCCAAGCCGAAAAAACCATCCACAAGATTTGGCACCAGGGCAAAATCAAATCGGCGGAATTAGAGGAGGAGAACGGGAAGCTGGTTTGGACATTCGACATCGCAACGCCCGGCACCAAAGACATCATCGAGGCTCACGTGGACGCCAAAACTGGCAAAGTAATCTCCGTGGATATCGAGACGGCTGCCGACGAGGAGAAGGAAGCGACAGCGGAAGCAAAAAACGCGAAAAGCAAAAAGGAGATAAAGAAGTCCGAAAAAGAAGATGACGGCGACAAAGAGGTCAAGAAGTCCAAGAAAGAGGTCAAAGAGAAAAAGGAGAAGAAGGCAAAGGCTGGCAAAGATGACGATGACGACAAGGATGAAAAGAAGTAACCCCTATTGACTCGGCAGTTGCGCCGAACCGCTTCGACCGCACGGCGCTTCTGATATGCGACTCGGCGTTTGTTAAGTGAGGGCGATTCATACATGGTCCGTGGCAGTGGGCGTGGTTCGGATGGCACCGCCGAACATAAATGTTTAGGCACCCGGCGTGGGGGTGGTGAAGGAAGTGCCGGAAGAAGGCGAACTGCTCCTGAAATCGCACCAAACCCAGAAGTCAGCCCCGTGAACCGAAGCTTCGGAGAAATCTATGAAGGCTAAAATTATCCTCACTGTTGGGTTAATTGTTGTGATCGGATGGGCTTCGGCCAGCATGGTGTCGGTTTGGCGCCAACCCGTTCATCAACCCTCCCCGCACGCCGTGAGGTCCGAGCGCAGAGGTGATGCAGAGAGAGCTAACAATCCAGTTCGTCCTGTTGCGACGTCCATCGTGGACCCGGTGGGTGAGGAGCGCCTTAATCCTGAACCGACCGCTACTTCCTCCAGCAGCATGCAAAGGACGGATCTCGTAAAACGCCAAGATCAGGCTGATGTTGGAACGTCAAAAGCGCCCAAGGCCTTGGCTCAACCCGATCAGAACGCGCACTTCAGCGACCCGGCCGTCAAGCAACAGATTGGACGCATAGCCTTGAGTCTCGTTGGCCTTGATGCCGACGCGGACCAGGTTTGGCTCTGGGCGATCAACGACCGAAGCCTTTCCGCGAATACACGGAAGGACCTGATCGAAGATTTGAACGAGGACGGTTTCCCAGACCCCAAAAACCCCACGATGGATGACATGCCGCTCATTGAGAACCGTATCGAGCTTATTGAAGAATTCGCGGGAAACGCCATGGACGACGTCAACTTTGCGGCGTTCCAGGAAGCTTACAAAGACCTCGTAAACATGTGGCTTCGGCTGGCGCAGCAGTAGAATCAGCCTTCTGACTTGATCCCTGCTATGCGCGTGTTGGTTGTAGAAGACGAAAAGAAAACCGCGTCGTTCATTCGCAGGGCGCTCCAGGCGGAGAGCTTCGCAGTGGATGTTTTTCACAATGGAGATGATCGATAGCACCACCGGCAAGGTGGTGGCGACGGTTCCGATCGGCGACGGAGTAGATGGCAATGTATTCGATCCAGGCACTCAGCTTGCTTTCAGCTCCAATGGCGAAGGCACAGTTACCATTGCTCACGAAGATTCGCCAGAAAAGCTCACAGTCGTGCAAACGCTTAAAACCCAGCGTGGCGCTAGAACTATCGCGCTCGACTCGAAGACTCATAACATTTATCTAGCCGCGGGATCTGGAGAAAGCTGCAAGGTCCTCGTCTTCGGGAAATAATTTTTCCTGACATTCCATTGTCTCAAATTCTCAAACTGCTGTAAGAGAAACTCGGCCCATTTCTGGTCTGGCGGGACATGTGGTAATGGGGCAACGTCCGGGCTGATTCAAACAAAGGGCGCGTCACCGCTTGAACGCTCTTGTCGCGAGAGCCCACATAAGAGCAAACTGGTGCGTCACGAATGTCGGGTGACCTTTGAATTATCGAAAGATGCTTTGAATAAAGCGTGGACTATCATAACGGTTGTTCTGCTTACGGGTTGCGCGCGCTACCAACCAAGGTCCATTCTGCCATCAGAGACGGCCGCTAGCCTCGAAGCCCGCAGACTCGACAATCCAAGCTTCAAAGAGTTTCTGGAAAAGAATCTGCACCGCCAGTTCGATGTTTGGCCGCCAAAATCCTGGGACTTTGAAAGACTTCATCTCGCCGCGCTCTATTATCACTCGAGCCTCGATGTGGCCCGAGCTCAATGGCAGGTCGCTGTGAGCGGCGATAAAACTGCTGCCGCGCGACCTAATCCAAATCTCAGCGTTGTGCCAGGTTATAGCATCAGCGCGGCCGGAGGATTGACTCCATGGTTTCCCACGGTGACGTTCGACCTTCCCATTGAAACCGGTGGCAAACGAGGCTTTCGGATGACACAGGCCCGGCAGCTCTCCGAATCCGCTCGCTTTAATATTGCCGCTGCCGCATGGCAGGTGCGAAGCCGACTCCGATCGAGCCTGATTGACTTCACCGCCGCGCGGCTTCGGGAGATGCTGCTCCAAAACGAACAATC
Source organism: Pedosphaera sp. (assembly GCA_009695265.1). Classification (GTDB taxonomy): domain Bacteria; phylum Verrucomicrobiota; class Verrucomicrobiia; order Limisphaerales; family SIBE01; genus SIBE01. Next base: position 7,824 of record SIBE01000095.1, read on the forward strand.
GATCCAGGAGAGAATCGTCCAATCTCTCGACCAACAGTTGAGAGCGGGTGCGGTATCGAGTTCCGAATTGACGCTGGTGCGAATCGCTTTGGACAAGATCCGGCTCGACCTGACCGATGCCCAGCAGCAAAGCACGGAGGCTCGAGTCCGTGTCGCGGAGGCGATTGGCGTTTCCGCACAAGCTCTTGACGGCGTCGAGTTGACTTATGACCTCGCAGAGCCTCCGCCGACAGTTTCCGCTCTGATATCATCGGAAGTTCGAAGACAAGCCTTGGAAACTCGCGCTGACATTCTGGCTGGGCTGGCTGAATACGCAGCCAGCCAATCCGCTCTACAACTGGAGATTGCCAAACAGTATCCTGATATTCATCTCGGCCCCGGCTATCAATACGATCAGGGAGATCATAAGTTCTCGATGTCGCTGACGGCCGAGCTGCCACTGTTCAACCAAAACCAAGGCCCCATCGCTCAAGCAGAGGCACGCCGTGCCGAGGCTGCGGCGCGCTTCAACGCGCTACAAGCCAAAGTCATTATCGAGATTGATCGCGCCATGGCGATATTCGGTATCTCGCAGGAAAATTTATCCACACTCGAATCCCTGTTTGCGTCTCAAAAAAAGCTGAGCGAAGCGGTGGAAGCCCAATGGAAGGCTGGCGCTGCGGAACAACTCCATTTGCTGAATTCAAAAATCGAACTGATCGGCATTCAATTGCTGCAACTGAATGGGCGCGCCAAGGCGCAGCAGTCCTTTGGCGCGCTTGAAGATGCGGTACAACGGCCCTTTGGCTCGACGCTATCGCCACCGATTGAGGAGCCGCAACATCCGAAGGCACTGAAGGAAAACAAACCGTGAAACGAGCAATTCTTGTCCTTGTTCTGATTGGATCTGTGATCGGCGGGAGCGTGTATTGGATGAAAAGCCGTCGTGGCGGCGATACCAAACCGGTCGACGAAAAGCCTGTGGCAGAGGAGTCGCGAGTGAAACACGATGAGAAAGGACGTGTCGTCATCAAGATGGATGATGAGACTCAGGGGAACATCGGGTTGCTGGTGGCAAAGCCCGCGGCTGCGCAATTGAGTCCCGAGGTCAAGGGTTACGGACGAGTGCTTGATCCGACTTCGTTGGCTGCGCTGGTCACGGAATCGGCCGCGGCCCGCGCCGCCTATGCCGCTTCGAGTAACGAACTGGCCCGTCTGACAACATTGGCAGGCCAGGGTAACGCGTCGGAGCGCGCTTTGCAGACTGCGGAAGCCACCGCCCTTCGCGATCATCTGTCCGTCCAATCCGCTCAGGATCGTTTGGTGTTGTCCTGGGGCAAAGGCATAGCGGACCGCAACGACCTGCCTGCCTTCATTAGATCACTGACCTCTCAGGATGCCGTCCTCGTGCGCATCGATTTACCCGCCGGCGAGACGCTGAAGTCGCTGCCCCACGGGGCGCGCATTTCCACCCTCTCCGGTGATACCTCCGAAGCCAAGTTTCTCGATGCAGCATCTCACGTGGATCCTCAAACACTCGGGCAAGGCTATATTTTCATTGTCACGCCAAACGAGTTGCGACTGCTCTCTGGCGAAGCAGTGACCGGCTATCTCAATCTACCCGGAGAATCGTTGACGGGAGCAATCATTCCCCGCGAGGCGATTGTCCGGACGGAAGGCGCAGGCTGGGTTTACGTTCTTGATAGTGGAAGCGAGGCTTTCACCAGAATAGAGGTCGCCCTTGATCATCCCACCGGAACAGGCTGGCTCGTCACCAAAGGCGTGACGACGAATGACTACATCGTTGTAACCGGCGCGCAAATCCTTCTTTCGGAAGAGTTGAAAAGTTCGATCAAAGCTGACTGAGCCAAGTTCATGATCAACCGCATCGTCCACTTTTCACTCCAGTTTCGTGGCGTCGTCGTCGCGCTCGCGTGCGTGCTCACCGGCTACGGAATTTACGTGGCAGCCAATGCAAAGCTCGACGTCTTTCCAAACTTCGTGCCTCCGCAAGTTGTGGTGCAGGCCGAAGCCCCGGGTCTGTCACCCGAGCAGGTTGAAGCGCTCGTCACTCGCCCAATTGAAAACGCGATTAACGGGCTAGGCAACATGGAATCGCTCCGTTCGGAATCGATTCCAGGCCTGTCGGTCATCACGGCAGTTTTCAAGGAAGGAACGGATATCTTTCTCGCACGCCAGATGTTGGCCGAAAAGCTGAGCGAGACCGCGGGTCAACTCCCGGCAGGGGTTAAGACACCGATGTTGACACCACTCACTTCGAGCACGATGGATTTGCTGAAGATTGGCCTTGTCTCTGAAAAACTTTCACCCATGGAATTGCGCACATTTGCCGATTGGACGGTAAAGCCAAGGTTGCTCTCGGTTCCAGGGGTGGCACGTTGCATCGTTTTTGGCGGCGAGGTACGGCAGCTTCAGATTCAGGTGCATTCCGACAGGCTGATGGCTTTTGGACTTTCGATTTCAGATGTGCTGGCCGCGGCGCGTGTCTCGACTGGAGTGATGGGAGCCGGCTTTGTGGAGAATGCGAACCAACGGATCATCATTCAAACCGAGGGACAGGCCCTCACGCCGGAGGTGCTCAGTGAAGTGGTGGTGTCCCATCGTCAAGGACGCAGCGTCCGGCTCAAGGATTTGGCGCAAGTTCAGGAAGGCGCCGAACCGAAGTTTGGCGACGCACTCATTCAAGGCCAACCCGGCGTCCTCCTCGCAATGTCGAGTCAGTACGGAGCGAACACAATGGAAGTGACGTTGGCGGTGGAAGCCGCCTTGGATGAAATGAAGCCGATGTTCGAACAAGAAGAGGTGAAGCTTTATCCGCGCATGCATCGACCCGCGACATTCATCGAAGCGTCCCTTAAGAATATCACACATTCCCTCTACCTCGGCGGCATCTTGGTCGCCATTGTTCTCTTTCTCTTCCTTGGTCATTTCCGGACTGCTTTTATTTCTCTTACGGCCATTCCGCTTTCGCTTCTTACCGCCATCATCTTGCTCGATAAGTTCGGAGTGACGCTGAACACAATGACGCTCGGCGGTCTCGCCATCGCCATCGGCGAGGTGGTGGACGATGCCATCATCGATGTCGAGAATATCTTCCGTCGCTTGCGCGAGAACCAAACATTGCCGCAACCCCGCCCAGCCTTCCGCGTGGTGCTAGATGCTTCCTTGGAAGTTCGGACCGCCGTCGTCTATGCCACGTTCATCGTGGCGCTTGTTTTCCTGCCGGTGTTGACCTTGACCGGCCTTCAAGGAAGTTTCTTCGCTCCGCTGGCCTTGAGTTACATTCTCGCGATCATGGCCTCACTGGCGGTCGCCCTGACGGTCACCCCGGCGCTGGCCCTCTTATTTTTTGCCAAGGGAGTCCGGAGCTCGTCCGAGTCATGGTTGCAAAGGGGATTGAAATCAGTCTATGGAAAGACGCTCGGCTTTTTCGCACGCTGGCCTCGAGCTATTCTGTTGGGGGTGGTCGTTGTCTGCGTCGCGGCGCTGTTGAAGCTGCCGCATTTTGGCAGTGAATTTCTCCCTATGTTTCGCGAAGGACATTTGGTTCTTCAAGTTCAAACGATACCGGGCACTTCGCTGGCCGAGATGCTGCGGATTGGTCGCGAGATTTCCAAAGAACTAATGGGCAACAAACATGTCGCCACCGTGGAGCAGCAGGTGGGGCGGGCAGAGCAGGGCGAGGACACCTGGGGATCGCATCGCTCTGAGTTTCATGTCGAGTTGAAAGAAGGGATTCCCGGCGAAGAGCAAGAAAGTCTGATGAAGGAAATCGGCGAGATGCTCGAGGGATTTCCAGGAATCCAGGGCGAGGTGCTGACCTTTCTGGGAGATCGGATTAGCGAAACCATCACCGGCGAAACATCTCCCGTAGTGATCAATGTTTACGGCGCCGACCTCGATATCATCGATGACAAAGCGAAGGAGATCGCACGAGCGCTGCGAGACGTTCCAGGTGCGAAAGATGTGAAAGTGAAGTCGCCCCCCGGAGGGCCTCGGATGACCGTGCGGCTGCGCCCCGATCGCCTCACACAATTCGGCTATCGTTCAGTCGAAGTGCTGGAAGCGATTCGAACAGCGTATCAAGGCGCCGTGGTCGCACAAGTCCACCAGGCTAACCGGGTGTCGGATGTCGCGGTGATTTTGGACGAGAGGAGCCGGCAAGACCCGGAAGGAATTGGCTCACTCATGTTACGAAACGCGGACGGCTTGAGCATGCCGCTCAGGGAGCTTGCCGCCATCTTCTTAGCCACCGGCCGGGATTCGATCATGCATGACGGCGCAAGCCGCCGCCAAGTGGTGACCTGCCGACCTGAGGGCCGCGATGTGACGTCGCTAGTTGCTGACGCCAAAAAGCAAATCGCCGCGAAGATCAGTTTTCCCAAGGGCGTCTCTGCCGTTTTTAGTGGGACCGCTGAGGCAACCGTCAAAGCGCAACGACAACTGTTGATGAACTCCGCCATTGCGGCGATAGGGATTCTGCTGCTGTTAGTTATTGTCACCGGCAACTGGAGCAACCTGCTGTTGATCCTCGCCAACGTGCCGTTCGCGCTGGTCGGCGGAGTAACGGCCGTTTTCCTGACCAGCCATTTTGGCGATTCCCACAGCGGCGGGTTGACGATTGGTTCGCTGGTAGGATTTGTGACGCTTTTCGGCATTACGGCACGCAATTCCATCATGATGATCTCGCACTTCGAACATCTCGTCCGAGAGGAGGGCGCAACGTGGGGATTGGAGACCGCCCTTCGCGGAGCCTCCGAACGGCTTGTCCCGATCTTAATGACCGCACTGGTGACCGCGCTGGGCCTTCTGCCGCTGGCAATCGGCACTGGTGAAGCTGGCCGCGAGATCGAAGGACCGATGGCGATCGTCATCTTGGGAGGTCTGATAACTTCTACTCTATTAAATTTGCTCATTCTTCCTGTGCTGGCACTCCGTTACGGACGGTTTGGACGAATGAGAACCGGCATCGATTAAGACATGCCGCCGTTATGTTTCAGGACCTGCCCATGAACCGACCCACCCCTACCCTTCCCCAGGGAGGGGTGCTCTGTCCGTTCCCCTCCTGGGAGGGGTAGGGGTGGGTTCAGAGCGCGAAGTCCGAGGAGTTCTCTCCATGATGCGTCGGTCCGGGGATAGATGGGAACTTCATCCATTGCGCCAGCTACGAAAGATCCGGCAATCACAAATTCGCCAGCCGTGATTTCAGCTTCGAGTGAATGAACGCTCCACGAAGAACTGAAACGAGACGGAAATGAGAACGGAGACATTTCCCCCTTGCGGACACCGCTCGCTGGACTAAAGTTTTCCCATGAAGAATGCGGTTGAGACTCCGCCAATCCCCTTGCGTGGCGCGCCACTCTGGCCGCTGTCCGTGGCCGCGTATCGCGCGCTGGGTGAGGCAGGCCTGATTCCCGAAAACACCGAACTCCTCTACGGGTTTGTCTATACGAAAATGTCCAAATCACCTCTCCACAGTGCGTTGGTCCGGCGGCTGTCTCGTTTGCTCAAGCAAGCCCTTCCGCCCGGTTGTTTCGTTGACACCGAGCAGGCAATCACCTGCGAAGACTCCGAGTCCGAGCCGGACCTTGCGGTGATTCGCGGAGACGAGGAAGATTTTTGGCGCGACCACCCGCACACCGACGAACTCGTCATCGAAGTCTGCCTGACCAGTCGTGATTACGACCGCTCAAAGCTGCGTGCCTACGCCACCGCCCACGTGAAAGAATGCTGGCTCGTCCTCGGCCCGGAGAAGACAATTGAAGTTTACCGGCAGCCTGCGGATGGCCAATTCACGGAACACGCCGTCCACGGCCCGGGTGGAACGCTCGCCAGCGCCGTCTTGCCGGACTTCGCGCTGCCGCTGGATGCTCTCTTCGCCAAATAACTGGCCAGCGCGCGAGCGCAAAGGGAGCTTTACATTCTTGCCCGGTGAACGAAGCGGAAATGAGCATGGCGAGCCGTCTCCCAAACCCGCAATTCATCAGGTGATAAATGCCCGCTTCGGATTCGATTCTCAGCTTGCGGGCTACGCTCAAGTCTCTTCTCCCGAATCTCCAAAACTTGTCGATACGCTTGACTGACCCTTCACGAGCCGTTGATTCTCTCGCGCCGAGAAACTGAGATTGTCGAAGAGAGATTAGAGATGTGGGTTCTCAAGGAGAATGAGACCTCTTACGGACAGAAAAGGCCCGGGAAAACGAGCGCTAAGGTCTGAAAAATGAGGCTGATTTGCTGGACCTGTTTCGAAATAAAGCACTTGTTTCAGCGACACGAGAATCCAGAATCCATTGACCCACTGGACAAATGGCCATTTCGTTTTCGTCATTCCGAGGTGTGAAACGTTCAACTCAATTTCAGAAGCGATGCCAACTCCTTCGTCGCTAGCTGCAGCATCGGGCGAATGGCAGCATGACGCGGATTCCACCCGAGCACCAGGAGTCGATTCTTTTCCTTCGGCGGTGAGAACGCCCGTGTTTCCACTTCTGCCGGGGCCAGCGCCTGTTTGGCCAACGTGGGAAGTAGCGCGGCGAAGCCAAGCTTTTGGACGGCTTCAGCCACCTGGGTAAGCGAGCTGCAACACAACTGAACATTCAACCCCACGCCGGTTTTCCGTGCCGAGTCTTGGAGAACTTCATTAAGCTGACTGTGGCCCTCCAATACAGCAAGCGGGAGCTGGCCTAGCAGCTTGCCGATGTCTGAAGGTGAGGACTCATCCAGCAATCCTTTCGGAACGAAGAGCGCGAACTCAAGCTTTCCCAACGGCACGCTCCGCAGCGATTTCGGAACCGCCTCGCTTCTGAGGATACCGAGGTCCGTGCGGCCATCTGCGAGCCGTGCAACGATTTCCTCAGTTTGGAGATTCTGAAGCGTCCAGACGACCTTGGGCAGCTTCTCGCGCACTCGAGCCAGACGCGGCAACACGAGCCATTGCAGAAGGCTTTCGCCCGCACCCAAGCTGATCTCGACCGGCTGGTCGTCACAAGTCTTGCGCAGATCCTCCAACGCGTTGAACTGAGAGCGCACCAGTTCATGTAGTGCCTTTCCCGCCGGCGTCAACGCGAACCTCCCTCTGCCGCGACTCACCAGTTCGACTCCAAAATATTCCTCCAGTTCCCTCAACTGGCGGCTGATTTGGCTCTGTCGCGTCGGGTCGCCTCTGGCTGCGGCGGTGAAGCCTTGCGCTTCGACGATCTCAGCAAAGGTTCTCAGCCGCTCCAGCGACAATCCGGCTTTGGAAAATAGGTTTTCGAACACAGTGAACTCAGGTACATGACTACTCAGTCACGGCCCATGCGGTTTTTAACCTAGAACCTTTCGGAGAGTGATGCAATAGTCCGCTCCAGATCGCAGCCTTTGAGGCCATGAAGAACGAAGACAACAAATCAAATACGGGGCCGTCGCATGATTGCCGACTCACCGCACTGGACCTCGGCAACTTCAAAGCTTTTGCAGACACTCAACATCTGCCCATCAAGCCTCTGACCTTGATCTTCGGCGCGAATAGCTCCGGCAAGTCCAGCCTCATCCATAGCTTGCTGTTGGCAAACCACGCCCTGGCTAAAGGCGAGTTCGATGTTCATCAACCCGAGATCGGGGAACAATCCGTCAATCTGGGAGGATTTGCTGAATTCGTCCACCAGCACGAACTCACGCGCAGCAGTTCTCATTTTGAGATTTGAGAGGGAGAGAGGAGGAGGAAGTGAGGTGGGATGGCCCGAAGATTTTCTTCTTTTCTTCCGGACTCACCGCCTTTTCGGGTGTATCTGGAGGGCGGATGCAGAGCGATTCCATCATTCAGGGAC
>SIBE01000096.1 GCA_009695265.1 Pedosphaera sp.
ATATTTGTGATCAACTGAAAGATATAGCGCTCCAACATTTTCGGATCGATTTTGCGGTAGTTAATGCCGTCGGACAGCGGTTCCAGGAGCATCGATTGAAAGCTAAATGCCCCTGGGGCAACGCTGGCTGAATTGTTTGCGTTGGTGACGGTCAAGTTGAATTGTAGGGAATAAATCTTCTGGTTCGGCAGCAGCGAGAGAGTCACCGGCGCGATAAAAGTTTGACCGGCCGAACCGAGGAATTGGCTCGATGCCTCGGCGCGCTCGAAACCGAAGCTGATCCGGTTGGCTTGGAAATCTGTGGGAAAGAACGTCTTCGTGGAAATCTCGCTCGGCCTATAATTTCGTCTGAAGGCGCGGGCTCGAAAGGTGACGGCGTTGGTGATGCGGAGGCTAATGGTATCGCCGAGTGCCTGTTGGCTTGGCGGTTGGTTTGTGGGAGCGGAGCCGTCCAGGGTGTACCACATATCTGCACTGACGGTTTCGTTGGTCAGGGCAAATGAAGCTGGGTTGTCGCCTAAAATAGTTGGCGTGGCCACTTTGAATTGAACACGGGCTGGCACTGGGTCGCTCGGCCGACGTCCCTCCGCGCTGCTGATCGCTTTCACCGTCACGTCAGGACGCGGATCCAGGATTGATGGCCTCACTTGGCTGGGAGGCAACCCGTTGGCGTAGGGCGGCGCGGGTTGGCTGTTAATGGTATTCGGCAGAGGGATTGTGTCTGACTCGAACAAGCCAGGCGTCGGACCACTGGTGTAAAAAGTCTCGGTCCGGCTCTCGGCGAGGATGGCGATGATAATATCGTTATTGAAGACGGCTTCCGTAAAGGGAGACAACTGAGAGACGCGCGCGCCGGTTTTTTCATCGATGACGAAGGTGACGAAACCAATTTTCGGGTTGTCAACCTTGGGCAAGCGGGGAGTGGTTTGAATCCGCCGGAGAGCGGCGTTTCCAAGGTCCGCGACCAGCAGCCCGTTGTCAAAATCACGGGCCAAGCCGGCAGGAGAATTGAATTTAGCGCTGGTTAACACCCCATCTTGAAAACCAGGTTGTCGGGGAATGCCCGCATACGTTTCCACGGAATAGCCGTTACGCTCGGGGAAAAAGAATGAAATGATTGGATCATTAAAAATCCGACGCAGAGTGTGATTGCCTGTGTCGCTGACTAATAGCCCCGCCGAGCCGCCGAGCCAAACTAAGCCGCCCGGTGAGCTGAACAGCGCTTCCTCCGCGAAGAAAGAGTCGTTCGTCCCGCTGCTAGTGGAGCCTTTCCCGGCGAGCAGACTGACTGTGCGGTCGGGCTTGATGATCTTGATCGAGTGATTGCGGGTGTCGGCAACGTAAAGTTCTCCGTTGCTTCCAGCCACCACGGCGGACGGCTCGGAAAAATTAGTGGCCAATGTGGTGACGATATTATTGATGTCGATTTTCCGGATGGCGTTATTCTTGGAATCAGCCACGTAAATATTTCCGGCAGCGTCGGTCGCTAATCCGATCGGGCTGTTAAAGCGAGCCGTTGCCACCGGTCCATCGATGAATCCGCCGACGCCCGCCGCTCCGGCAAAGTTCGTCACGACCGACACGCTGCCAGTCAGGCTGAGGAAGCGGAGCATGTGGTTCCCTGAATCGGCAACGATCAATCCACCCCGTGCCGTAACGGCACCTTTGGGCGAGAAAAAGCGCGCGACAAAGCCCGGCCCGTTGGTCGCGCCAAATTGACCGCTAACGCCAGCCAAGCTGGTCAGGTTGCCATTGTCCCGATCGTACTTGAAGACTCGGTGATCGGCGCTGTCAGTAATGTAAAACCTATTGTTTTCATCAACCGCCACACTGTGTGGTTCAACCAGCCTATTCGTCAGGACGAAGTCAACGGTTGGCTGCGCGGAAACAGCCGAAGCAAAAGCCACGGATGCAAGAATGAAAGGGAGAAATTTAGTTTTCATCGATGGATCGCACGATCAGTCCGCAGGTTGCGATAAATGTGAGGAACATGGCCGAGTGGCACAGCAATTCTCATTTTGGCTTCCCACCATCTGAAGTCGGAACTCCCAGTGTTGCGGTACGTCGTCCCGGCTTCAGCCGGAGGGGCGTCGGCAAGTCCGCGAGCGTTGGATTCTCCCACGCGATACCGCCTGAAGGAGGGACTACATGCGTACCAAAATGAGAATTGCTCCGAATGGCGAACCGGCTGCCTCTCCTGCATAGTTCGATGTTCGATTTTTGATACCAACGGTCCATCGTTAGAACAACCCATTCGGCATTGGGAGCCCGCCCATCCTCGGGTGTATCTGAGTTCCAGCCAGGATCGATTGGACGCGACCTCCGCCGGGGCGATTGCGTTCAGCCCTAGCGCCTTGCGAAGCGTTGTCATTTTCATGCGACTCTGAAACCGAAGGTTTCGGAGGCATCCGTGTTATTGGCCGGTGCCTGATCCTTGCACGTTCAAGCGATAAAACTGAGCGCTGGCGGCTTTCGGAGCGGTTATTTCCAGCACGTCACCTTTCCCGGTCAAATCCACGCCGACAGGTGTCCAGTTTTTGAAATCGCTGCTTCGTTCGGCGCGATATTGTTTGCCTGCTTCTCCGAACCAACGGAGTTTGACGCCGGTTGAATTTAGCTCGCTCCGCCAATTGGAAGAGAAGCCATGGAATCGCAGGTCGATGGGATTGGTTCCGGCCAAAAATTCTTCCAGGTTTGTCAGTCCATCGCCGTCCGGATCGGCTTCCGCCTGCGACAAGATGTGATCCCAATTACCAAAGAAATGCGCTCTCCATTCGTCGGAGATGGTTTCGGCAGGCGTTTGCGCTGGAGTGCCCACCCAAATGGAGCCGTGGACGCTCTCGAAGTCATACTGAGTCTGGAGATCTGGCGCTCCATCGGCATTGATGATCCGCACCGTATAAGCCTGGCCTGATCTGGCGGTTGCTGGCACGGCAAACTGAATCTCACCCAGAAAGGTGTCTCCTTCCAAAGGACTCGAGAAGGGGTTTTGAACGAGCGACCAAGCGCTGACTGCCTGGTTCAAAGGTAATCCATCTTGCGCCCCTTGCAGAGTGATGGGGCGGGTAAGACGAAGGTTCGCGTTAAAGGAAACGGGCTGATTGAGCAAAGGCGCATTACCTTCAGGAACTACGGCGGCCCTGAGTTGCAGTCCAGCGACTTTGTAGCCTTTGGCGACCTTAAGATAAACAGAGGCGCTGATCTGGCTGCCTGGGGCGGCGTTCTCGACCGGCAGAACCTGAACCAAAGCTTGGCGGAGCCAGAGCCGGCCGATCTTTGCCGAAGTTAATACCGCAGCGGGCGAGTTGGCGGCGTTGTTGAGGGTCGCGCTCGAGCCGGTCCGAACACCGCCAGCTGACCAGGAACGCTTCCAATTGGTCGGTGTCAACCGAAGCGAGCGTTGAAGGGTGATTTGCCAATCGAGGAAGCGGACTTGTCCGTCACCTCCCACCGAACTCGCGGAGTCTTCAGGGAATGTGTCCATCGCATCGAAGACATCGGTGAACGAATAGGGAGTTAAAAGTCCGAGAGAAGCGTGGAAGACGTTGTTAATGTCATTATTGTTGAGATTGCCATTGCCGAAGTCTCCGGCGTTGTACCAATTGGCCACTGCGGAATCGCCGACGACATAAGTGACATTGGTCACCGTGATGGTGCGGTCCTTGAAGGTGGTGAGCGGAATGGGTGTCTGCAACCCGTCGGCCGTACCCGAGGGTTGCACGACGGAGATTTTATAAGTTTGGCCGACCGATGCGCTCGTGGGGATAGGAACGGCGAGCATGGCGACCGCGGCCGAATCGTTCACGTTCATTCCCGTGCTGGCACCGACAAAGGAAATCGCCAAGCCGGTCTTTCCTGCGCTCGTGTAGCTAGTGGCGATTGGCGGATTGGTGCTGGGTAGAGCGATGCGAATGAAATCATTCGTGGTGATGGACAGGCTGCGGAACTGTGTGGAAATGGAAGGTGCGCCGCCATTGGGCGTCAGCTCGATCCGGAACTGGAGCGATCTCAGGACATCGCCCGGAGCGAGCTTCACTTCGACAGGGACGACAATGGTGGAGCCAATTCCAGCCACGAAATCGCGCGTGACGCCAATCGAGCTGGTTTGAAGATCAGAAAAGAGGAAAACCTTCTCAGTCACGGCGCTCGGCGCATAACCCGTTTTGAACGCACGCACTTTAAAGACAACGTTGTTGGTGCCGTCCACGATGTTGAGCCGTGCGCCGCGCACATACAATAGCGAAGGCGAGCTGTTGGTGGGAGTGGATCCGTCAGCGGTGTACCACATCGCGGCGTCGTCGGTTGCGTTGTCCATGGAGAAACCGCTCGGGTTCTTCCCGTTGATCACGGAACCGGCGACCTTGAATTGGAAGCGGGCGGTCACAACGCTGCTGGGACGCCGACCATCCTGAGTGCTAATGGCGCGGAGAGTGATGTTGGAGCCATCGACGGTCGGGGTGACCAGCGTACGCGACCAATCCAAGAGTCCGTTTTCGTATGGCGCGGGAGTGTTCCGGCTTGCTGGATCTTGAGGGAAGTTAGCATTGGGATCGGGTGTAAAAAACGTGTCCGTGCCGCGTTCAGCGAGAATGGCTACGTTCACGTCGTTGTTGAAGGTCGAGTTGACGACGGGGATTAAGCTGGTACGAAGCTGTCCAAAGTTGTTCGTGGTCAGGATGACAATGCCGATCGTTGGATCTGCAACTGGCGCTTGAGGAGCGGTCACCTGGATCGAATATAAACGATCGCTTCCCAGATCGACCAACGGAACGTTGCCATTATTATCCATCGCCAGGCCGAGCGGAGCGTCGAGCACGATCGTGGTGGAAGTCACATACCGCTCAACTGAGTAGGTGTTTAAGGAGGCATTGAAGTAAATTCGACGCAACATGTGATTGCCCGTGTCACTGACAAGCAAGCCGGTATTGCCGCCAATCCAAAGCAGTGCGCGAGGTCCGTTGAGGAGCGCATTGGTGGCAACTAACGAGTCGCGGCTGCCGCTGACAAAGGCCGATCCGCTTCCGGCGAACAAACTGACAGTTCCGTTGGCCTGGATGAGACGGATGGAATGGGTTCCTGTATCTGCCACATACACCAAGCCGGAGTTTTTATCGACCGCGACGGCGGCAGGCCGCGAGAGGCCGGATGCGACGGTTGTGACAGCATTGTTGGCGTCGATCTTCCGGATTCGATTGTTGAGCAAGTCAGCCACGTAAATATCCCCCGCCGCGTCCACGGCAAGCCCTGTCGGGAAGTTGAATCGAGCCGAGGTGCCAGCCGCATCGGTGAAGCCTGGCGTGGTGCTTCCCGCCAAAGTGGTCACGGAGCCATCGAAAGCGATTCGCCTAATCAGATTGTTCCCCGAATCGGCCACGACCATCCCGCCTCTGGCAGCGACGATGCCTTGCGGATTGAAGAAACGCGCGAAAACACCGGGTCCGTCATCGGCACCGCTTTCGCCAAAGACTCCTGCCAAATTCGTCAACGCGCCCGAGTTTGGACTGTACTTGGCCACCCGGTGGTTGGCACTGTCGGTGATGTAGTAGCTGTTGTCCACATCCACAGCTACGCCATAGGGCTCCGCGAGGCCGTTAGTGATGAGTGTTTGCAAAGCGGGTTGCGCAGAGGCAGCCAGGGCAAACATGCCAGAGGCGAACGCGATGAACCAAGGGGCTCTTTTCATAGGGTGACTGGGTTAGCGGTGAGTTAGTTAGTAGCTGATTTAGGGTTGAAAGTCAAGGTTTTGCCCGATGCTTGCAGGTGATGTCGCCGGAACAATAGCGTTTGGATCGACTATTAATTCCTGGTCCAAACGAAGACGATAGAATCGAGCATTCGAAGTTGAATTCTCGTGGGTCCATTCCTGGAACTCGCCATCGCCCTGGATACCGGCCGCAATAACCGACCAGTTAGAAGTTTGAATATCGGGGCTGGCTTCAACCCGATAGGTTTTTCCAGGCGCGGTGAGCCAGCGGAGCACCAGAGCTCGCTTGGCTTGATTGTAAGTTGCCGTCTCGAAACCAAGCCGCGATTGAGCATCATTCGGGTTTGTGCCAGCCAGGTACTCATCCAGGTTTGTCATCCCATCGTGATCGGGATCAGCGTTGGCTGCGGCTGCCTCCGCGTCCAAACTGCCAAAAAAGTATGCTTTCCATTCATCAGAAATTGTTTCGGGCGGGTGCTTGGCGAGCGATTTGACCCAGGCGGAAGCGGGTCGCGTTTCTAGCCCATACTGCGTGTGGAGATCAGGCGAACCGTCGGCATTGGCGAAGCGAAGGGTGTAACACTGTCCGGCTTGAGCCGTGGCAGGAACCGCAAATTGGATGTAGCCGAGGAACCTGGTGCTTTGCAAAGCCGGGTTAAACGACGGCGTAGGAACCAACGGCCAGCCGCACAGCAACACATTGGGCGACGACCCCGCGTTTTGAATGGGGTCGGGGAGGCCCGAAGCTCCGACAAATCGGACGGGCCGTTGCACCGCAGGGGCGCTAGGCTCTGGAGAAATCGTAGCGCGGAAAGCGAGGCCAGCCAAACGGTATCCCGTGGCGACCGAAGCATAGATGGGCATATTAACGGTGGTGCCGGGTTGGACGTTCTCCTGAGGAATGGCTGTCACGAGAGCCTGCCGACGCCAAGTTCCGTTCCTCGCCTTTGCGTTGAGCGTTTCGGCCCTGAGATTCGGGGACCCTGCGGCTAGAGCGTTCCTCGCGACGCGAACACCGTTGGTGGTCCAGGTTCGAACCCACCGGGCGGAATCCAAGCCTAGCGACCGTTCCAAAGTGATTTGCCAATCGAGAAATCGAATCAAACCATCGCCGCCAGCGCCGGCGGAACTGTCAGGCGGGAAGACATCCATGGAGTTAAAGAGATCACTGAACGGGTAGGGGACGCGAGCACCGAGCGAAGCAGCGAACGCGTTGTTCACGTCGTTGTTGTTCAGGCCGCCTTCACCAAAACCAAGGCCCTGTTGGTCAGCATTATACCACGTCGCCGGAGAGGAATCCCCGGCCAGATAGCTCACTTCTGCGACAGTGATGGCTCGTGGAGCCATCGGGCTCAGAGCAACCGCTGCTTCAGCTCCGTCTGACGTTCCAGATGGATTGAGAACCTGGATTGTGTAACGGCTGCCCAGGGGAGCGGTCGGAGGAATCGGCACTGCCAGCATCGCGACCACGGCAAAGTTCTTCACTACGAAATTGGCGTTTGTTCCGATGAATGTAAGGGCTAAACCTCGCGTCGAGCCAGCCGTGTAAGCCGCCGCGTTGAATGCGCTGGATCCGCTGGATTCCGACGAAGTGACGACGCGGATAAAATCGTTCGATGAGATAGAAAGGGGCCGGAACAACTCGGGGACTATCGGCGTGGAATACAATTCTGGTTTCGCTTCGACGCGGAATTGCAGCGATTTCAATTGGTCGCCCGGCCGCAAATTGACAACGAGCGGAACGACAACGGTAGATCCAGGGCCGCCGGAGATGGGACGCGTCACTCCGATTTCATTTAGCGCCGCCGGCCTGCCACTGACTATTCCGCTGACATTGGCACCGACAAACGCCTTGATGCGGAGGGATGTCAAATCGCGGGCCGCTTCGCGCCACGAGATGACGCCGAGGTTGTCGGCCAATTGGAGACGCGCGCTGTTGGTGTTCGGATCAGAGCCATCTGTTGTGTAGTAGATGGCATTGCTGAAGAAAGCGTTGGTGTTTGGATTGCGAACGCTGATCTGTTGCCCCGACGGGAAATAGCCGCTGTCGGGTGAAATTATGGGTGGCAGAACAACATTGTTGGCGCCGGAGCCGCCTCCGCTGCCGGCTGTCAATCCTGGGACAGTGATTTCGCGAACGAGATGATAGAACAGTTCGGTCACATAGAGCTTTCCATCCTTGCTGACGGCAATGCCCACAGGCTCGCGCGCCTCTGCAAACTCAGCGGAGCCATCGAACCAGCCCGGCAGGATGATCGGATTACAGGTCAAACACTGAGGACCTTCCCACAAGCTCGGATCGATTCCGTAAAGCGTAGTGACCGAGCCGTCGGTCCCAATCGAGCGGACACGATGGTTGCCCCGGTCCGCCACCAAGAGACTTCCGTTTGGCGCTTTGGCCAACTGGTGTGGTTGGTTAAAGAGAGCATTTGCGATCGAGCCGTTTCGGAAACCCGCGGTTCCCACCCCAACTTGCGAGACTGTGCTGCCGTTATCGGGGTTGAGAAAGAGAATGCGATGATTGCCGGCATCGCTCACCGCTATCAAGCCGCTGTCCAAAACGGCAATTCCGCTCGCCTGGCCGAGTCCGTTCTTAATCGTGACTTGTGTGTCAGTCGTCGGATCAATCCGGACCACGTCGCTGGATTCTGTGACAAACAGAACATTGTTCCCGGCCACAGCCAGCGCTGTCGGAGAAAACAAACGGGCTCTAATAAAAGAGACGTTGCCGAACCGATCGAGCTTCCTGATCAAGCCATCGCCTTGAGTCAGCACATACAGATCGTTGTTTTCTGCGAAAGCAAGGGCCACGGGTTGATCTAGGCCGGCTATGAGGGTGCTCGCGCGATTTCCGGCGACATCAAGCTTGCGGATGGAACCGTTTTTGCGGTCGGCAATATAGATGTTTCCCGCGGCATCCACAGCGGCACCGAAAGGTGCATTGAATTGGGATGTCTGGAGGGTGTTGCCGTCCACAAATCCAGCATCCGATCCTGTCGGCGATGTGCGCCCACCGCCCAAGGTTCGGACCGTGATTTGCGCGAAAGCATTGGCGGCGCACGCGAGGAGCGCCAAGCCGATAACCAAGAACCGCCGAAAGGACTGCGATAGACTGCCCGGGTGGGCGATCATCCTCGCAGTGCGGTTCCGCATTTCAGGTTTCAAAATCGCTTGCATTAGGTGAGAGCAGCTTGTCAGCTAAGTCTTCTCGTCATTTAACAGGCTTTTTCCAATCGTGTGGCTTCCCACTGTTCCAAGCCGATTCTTCGGTGTCGGCTTTGTCGGACGATTTCTTCTTCAAGAAATCAGTCCCGGTTGGCTGAAAATCGAAGTCGCGGACAATCGTGGGCGTGACGAATATGATCAGATTCGATTTAATTCGGGATTTGGTGTCACGCCGAAAGGCAAGCCCCAGTCCCGGCAAATCTCCTAGAATTGGAACCTTCGAGTAGCTCTTGGTCGAGGTATCGCTAATGAGGCCGCCCATCACCAACGTGTTGCCGCTCGGGATCATCACTTCGGTTTCCATTCTGCGGATAGCATAGACGTTCGCTTCATTGATGTCGCCATTGATGATTTGGCGGTCTTTGGAATCGATGTTGGAAACTTCAGGAATCACTTTAAGAACGATGTTGCTACCGGCGGCAATTCGCGGAGTCACTTTCAAAATCGTTCCCAGGTTGGTGTAAGTAATCTTGGCGGATGCCGGGGTTTGCGCTGATCCGGGTGTCGTCTCAAAGATTGGGAAAGCGCGTGTGACTGCGAGGGTTGCGGTGACGTTGTCGGCCGTGACTTGGCGTGGAGTCGCGACAACTTCCGTATCGGCGTCGGTGTTCAGAAAGGAAAGGACCGCGCGCACGCCATCGGCATTCAAGAAGGCGGTGCTGGGATAAAGCCCTCGGGCGCTGTCGGCGCTGATGCCACCCACTCCGAGTTGAGTCAGGAGATCGGTTTTCGATGAAGAACCCGAAGGCGTGGTTACGGTCCGACCACTGGGCAATGTTGTCGTGGAGGATGCCCCCGGTGTTTGAGTCGTGGTGGTGCCTGTAGTGCGGCCATTGCCAATGGTCACGTTTTGTCCTTCCAAAGTGCCGGACCAATCAATGCCTTTGACTGAGCGAGGACTTTTCGACGTTTCCAACAGACGGGCCTCGATCAAGACTTGTTTGGTGGGAGTGTCCAGTTGAGCAACGAGATTTGTCGCGGCTTCCGTTTCCTTTTCGGTCGCGAACAGGAGAATTTGGCTGGTGCGCGAATCCGCATTCACCTTGCTCTTGAGTGGGTCGCCGAACGTCGTTTTCAGCAGTTCCATGATGTTGGTTGGATTGCTGTATTTCAGTTGAATCAAAGTGGTGAAGCGTGGTGGCTCGGACGACTTTTTCGTGACTCGAAAGATCTGGGTTTTCGAGTTCCTCACCAGCGCCAGGCCATGGATATCGAGGACTTCCACGAGCGCATCTTCGGCGGTGATGTTTCGCCATCGGAGCGAGACCATCGGCACCGAGGGCCGCCCGTCCGGAAGATTTGTGAACGTGATGCTGGGATCGATGTGAATGTTGATATTGGCTTGCTGCGCCAATGACTGGATGGCTCCCAGTAAATCGTGGTCGATGGTGAGTGCTTCGATAATCTCCGGCGAGTTTGTCGAGGCTGGCTTCGCACCGAGGTCAACTGGAGTTGCGGAGGCGGCGGGGGCTTCGGGCTTTGGCTTCTCGATCAGTTCGGATGGAGCGGCCACCGGTTTTGGCTGGCTCGCGTTCTCGTCAGGCTTGGCCGGGGCGGTGATCGCCGGAGGGGCGTCGGGTGCCTTAGCCGCATTGCCGGATTGGGCGGCACACCATCTGCCAAAGGTGCTGAACCCAACGACAAGTAATAGGGCGAGTTTCTTGTTCATACAAATTGGCCATCATTTTTAGGCCGCACCAGCTAGGCTGTTCCGGCCCTGCTCCCGCTGCGGCATTAGTCGAGGAAGAGACGGCCTTAAGGCACGCGCAATTCCTTGACTCCCAACTCACCTTCCACGCTGATCAAGACTGAGCTTTTACGGATCTCCAGACAACGCACCTGAATGTCCTGAATCTCAACCATGTTCTGTGTGTTGGTAAAAGAGACCTTGGCCATTCCACGTTCGCCCGAGGAGAACATGGAACCGTTGATCCAGACAGAAGGCCCGGCCTTGCTCAGCACCAGACCGGTTAGCTTCAGATAGCTGGACAGTGGGAGTCTTGGTCTGGGAGCTTCGCCTTGAGCGCGCGCGGACTGTTGTTTGCGGCGGCCAGAAAGTGGGAAAAACGGATCGCGCCCAAAGCTGGGGTTGTCTTCGAAGATTGCTTTTTGGAGCGTCCCTTCGTGGGCGGAAGAATGAGTTGCAGTGTTCGTTGCGGTCACGTTTGCTGGTCGGTTTGTTGCAGACGAGTTGGAACCGCCGGGTGGCGGACCCGCGGGTTTGCCACATCCTGCGATGATCATGACCAAGAGCAGAAGACACGCCAGTCTCACCCGCTGGAGGCGAGTGGAAGTATGGGCTCGGGGTGGGGGCTTCATGGAAGCGATGCTTAGGGAGACCCAGCCGGCTTAAATAATAAAACGACCTTCATGGAGGCTTTGAGTTGCTCTCGCTCGACCTCGGACAAATCCTCGAGCTTTTCTGAACCTTGTCCGCCCGCCTCGCTGGGCGTGGCGATGGGCCAGATTTTCAGTTGGTGGATGGTGATGTAAGGAAAGCTATTCTCGAAATCGGCCAGAAACTTGCCGAATTCATGGTAATGAGCACGTACCTCTAATTTGTAGGCCGCACCCGAATAAGCAAATTTCGGCAGCAACAGGAGTTTCTCCATCAACGGCTCGTTGCTCAAGTCCGTTGGAGTCACATCATAACGGGTGCCAATGAACTGGTTTAGTTTATCGAGCAACCATTTCTTTCCGTTCAACTGCTCGATGGGGATCATCTTGCCTTCTGCTTCAGCGATTTGTTGCCTCAGCTCAGTCAACTCTGCTTGAAGCATTGCGGTCCTTTTGATCCGCATTTCCGCTTTGTTGATCTTGTCCTGGATGTCACGAATGTTTTCCTCGTAATTGACGAAACTTTCGGTTGGCAAACTGACGAGGAAATACCAAAGCGCGCCGCAG
Source organism: Pedosphaera sp. (assembly GCA_009695265.1). Lineage (GTDB taxonomy): Bacteria > Verrucomicrobiota > Verrucomicrobiia > Limisphaerales > SIBE01 > SIBE01. Next base: position 11,834 of record SIBE01000096.1, read on the forward strand.
AGCGCCAATGCGCCGACGGCGATCAGGATGATCTTCTTCTGCTTATCCTTGGAAAGCTTAATCATTGGAACGAATCTTGTCCGGAAAAAAGAATTCCACTGTGAACGGGATAAAAAGGTCGCCTGGCTTGACCATATCCGTGGCATCATCTCGGGACTTGAGCAACTCGGGTTGTACGGTGCTGTTTGTTTTGCCAAGGAACTGCTTGAAATAAGAGGCGTTGGTGATGGCGGAATTAAATCCGTCCATCCGCTTGTCTGGAGGGGTGCTGTAATCTCTGGCCCGCATGGTCAGAGTGGCCCGTTCAGTGATCGTTTCTGGTTTCACCACTTCCACCTTGGCAACAATTTGAATCGGGTTGGTCGTGACAATGAGAGTGCTGATCAATTCCGGCTGGTAGCGCGCCATGTCGGGACGGTTAGTGATGGCACCCAGCATGGCTCTAGCTGCTTCCAAGACATTCGTCTTGAGAGGCTCTGAACTCCATTTCCACCAGCTTTTCGGAGGCAAGTTGATGAACATGCTGGTGGAGACGAGGACCTGTTTGTGCTCCGCGAAACCGATATTCCCAGTGAGGTTGACCACGCGCACCTTGTCGTCGCCGACGTGTTGCAGAGCGTTCAAGGTGTGCGCCCAAAAAAAGCGGTTGGTGGAGTACCTTTGCAGCGCATCCAATTTTCGTCGGATCAATCCGGATTCACGAAAATCATTCGACACCTGCAAAAAGGCCGGCTCAACTTTTTTCCAGTGGGCTTCGTGGCCGACCAGCTCAGCTTTGACTCGACTGAGCTTAAGCTGCACGGATCCGCCCCAGAGCAGGACCAGAGCCACCGCGAAGCCTCCGCCCCACAAAGCCCGTTTGACGGGATCACGACGACGGGCTTCTTCGGCGGCCTGCTGTTCGGCCAATAAATTAAGGCGTATGGGCATGCCGGATTAGAGGGCGGCTATGGCGCCACCCGTGGCGGCGGCCAGTTGTGGAGCCAGTTGTTCAACGGCCCCCATTTGCTGCGGAGGTAACGCAAGATCCAGAAAGCTCAGCGGGCTCCAACTTTTGCACGGAACCATCAGCTCGCTCTGCAAAGTCTCGATGATAAATTGCGAGCAAGCCGAGCCGCCCGAGATGAAAACCTGGCTGACGGTCCTGTCCTCCTGCTTCTCAAAGAAATCGATGGAAGCGCGCAGCTCTCGTCCGAGAGGCATGAGGAGCCCCATCATCATCGATTGCGCCTCTTCCGCCATCCCGACCTTTACGATTTCGGCTTCCGCGTAATTGATCGACATGGCTTCGGCCAATCCGCTAGTGAGTTTGTCGCCGCCCAGACCGACCACGCGGCTCAGGCTCATCTCGCCATGGAGGAGAATTGTGATGGTAGAGTTCTTAAAGCCGATATCCACCAAAGCGACAACTTCCTTGGCGAAAGCCTCAGGCTGGGCCATCTCGAAAGCGTTGGCCGTCCCGATCAGGCTTGGGGTGATCTGGTCAGTGACGAGGCCCGCGTTCTTGGTGGCTTCCTGGAGATTGTCCAGAAACTGCTTTCTCGCGGCGCTGACTAGGACGCGGCATTTCTGATTTTTGACTAGCTCCGTTGAAGCCGACCCAGGCCGCGGTGGCAGGACATAACAATCAAACACGTAATCAGGAAGGTCTTGTTGGAGATAATTCTTACTGTTGTATTTCAGCATCAACCGCATGTCGGCGATCGGCACCATAGGAACTTCCGCGTGACGCAGGAGTGAATCGGCGACTCCAGGCATCAGCACCACCTGTTTGGTCTTCAGGCCTAGAGCTTGGCTGACGCTTTTGAGGTGCTCGGAAAATAATTCGGTCGAGAAGTTCTTCTCGTAACCAGGCGCCTGTTGCACCGTGTAATCAAGCAGCTCAAAGCCTTGGCCTTTGCGTTGCACATAGACGGCTTTCGTAGTGCGCGTCCCCATATCGATAGCTGCGATCTGAGAGCGTTTTTTTGGTTGAGAACTTTGAAAGGGCAACGCCATTGCTCATTCATATAACCAGATTGCTTGCCTAGTTCAAGTCACAAGTCCGGGAGAAGCGGCAAATCGTTCGTCTCTATTTCTCCGAGCGGACCTTCTGTCCTAAATCCAGTTGGTTCGCAACGAGCGCGCGTTCGGAACATTGAGGTCCGTGTTATCCCTGGTCTGCTTGGGCGAAAGCCTCTGGCGGAGCGCTCCGGAGATCCAATGCCTAAAGACTCAAGAAGTCCGCCGTAATTCCGGTGGCGTCACACGTTAAAATGGCAACGCTTCGAGGCAGATGAAATCTTGGTTTACCAGCGTAACCGGGATTAAAGTAGAGCGTTTGCCCAACAGTCTCACAATAGCGCCGGTGCGTGTGCCCGAAGATGACCACGTCTGGGTTCTCGTGGATGATGCGGCGCTTTATTTTCTCAGCTGGGCGATCCATTTGCAGGATGTGGTGCAGAAGGAATTTTCTTTGATTCAGTTGAACGATCTCTGTTTCTCGGAACTCCAGCCCGTCATCGGTATTCCCCAGGACTGCGGTGACCGGAGCAATGGCTTCTAACTCCAAAATGAGCCACGGCAGCCCAATATCTCCTCCGTGGAGAATATAATCGACGCCTGCAAATAGGGATGGAATCGCGGGGTCGAAATGACCGTGCGTGTCTGAAAGCACTCCGATTTTAACCACAGCAGAATCGCCCGCTGAAGTGAGGCCGATCCGCTGTGATGCCTTAATCGCCATGGGCCGGAAAGAGAATCAGGCTTTGGATTCTTCGGGTGAGGCTTCGTCTGTTTCAGCCTCTTCTTCCGTGTCTTCGCAAGGCTCGGCTGCCTCGCTCAGCTTCATCGCTCCAGCGAACAGGCCGGTGAACAAACCGCCACTGAAGAGCGTGTTGCGGAAGAACTCCCAGGTCTGGGGCCATCCTGCGGTCCCCTTCGTCAAAGCAATGAGCCAGCCTGCGAAATCTTTGGTGTATTCAGGGTTGTTGAACGGATTAAAAAGCCAGGCGGTGGTGTTGGTGATAAAGTAAAAGAGAACGGCTCCAAGAAGGCCTCCGCTCAACAGGCTCAACCACGACGATCGATCATTGAACCGTTGACCGAGCCAAATAATAATGGCGTAAACGCCGTAATTAACCAGTTGGTAAAGCTGGAATGCATTGATGCCTTGGGCAAAGTAATAGTAAGAATTGATGATGAGGTCTGTCACCGCCAAGGTGGCTAGAGGAAGCCACCAAGCTAACCGACGGGGGAAATAAACCCCCGCGCAAAAAGCCAGTGCGTAAGCCGCGCTGAAGTTCGGCGGCATCAGCCCAGGCCAGCGCGTCAGGGCAAACACAATCATCAACGCAATCGGCATCGCCATGTTCCACGTTCTTTTCACAGTGCGGAAGGATACTGCAACCAATGGGAAAGACAAGCGGCCTGATTTGACCAACTTCTCCGCTGCATCGGCCCATCGGGAGCGCGAGACGCAGGATAAGTATCTGAAGAGGCATGGACGTTTCGTTCTCGTGGTGCGCCGGGGCGGATTTGGAGATCGACGTTGAACCTGTTTGTCGGCGAGTAATTCGCTCCAGGAACCTAACAAACTTGGCGTTTTCGGAAGAAAAGAGGCGCAACTCTGTTCATAATGTTCAATCATAGGGGGATCTGAATGAATCGCC
>SIBE01000097.1 GCA_009695265.1 Pedosphaera sp.
ACGGACTTCCTGCCGAGCGACTGGCAGCTATGGGAACAGAACGAGGCGGATTCGTTTTTCTTTAATGACGCTGGAAATAACCCTGAGTCTATCGGCGAAACCCTCTCGATGCGTCACTCGGGTTCTGGGAATTATATTAATCTACCGTTCGCTAGCGCGAGGAATCTGCCTGGAGGAGCGGTTGTCGGTGCGTTCGGCGGCAGTGCTCACCTCATTAAATGGAACGTTGCTTCTGATTTAGTGACTCAAAGGGTAAAAGCTCCGAACGACATTTTGAACGGCCCTCGTTATCGGAAATAATTGGAGTCGAAGTGAAGTGCATGAACAAGCTGAACCAATACGTTGGTTTAATTCTGATTGGGTTCTCGATGGGTTTCGGCGCCGGTTGTAAGAAATCCGGCGTCGATCTCAAAGTCATTGAAGGTGCCTCGAACTTGCCCGGAGCCACCAACGTGATGGCATCGATCGAGAAGAAAGACTATGACGGTGCGATGGCGGGCTTGATGAAGATTAAAATGGGCGTCACCACGACTGAGCAGGATGTTCAATTTAAAGTTCTAGCCCGGATGGCTCGAGACAAGATCAACGAAGCGGCTTCGACAGATCCCAAAGCCGCCGAAGCCGTGGCAACTTTGCGCGCCATGGCTACGGGCGGGCGTTGAGCCTTGGAGATATAATCGTTTCTACACAAACGCCCGCTCAGCAGCGGGCGTTTTTCTTTTTAAACTTGCCAGCGTGCTGTCATTCCCTCAATCGAACGGCGGACTCATCCCGTTGGCGAGTTAACTTTTGAAATCCATTTTGCATCGCTTGAAAATCATTGGGACGAACAAGTGTTGGTTCAGGCAGACTTGGATTTCGTGCCGCGGAAATCTCATTGCTCCATTTCTCGAAAACCAAAGCTTCCATAGGTTCACGCGACTCGGGGGAAATGGTGAAGTCATAAGCAGTCGGTGGAAGCTGCCCCACCTGTCTGATGGACCGCTCCGCGACGCAGCGAACCGCCGCGTAGGAGTCATCTAGAAGCCGACCCAAGATGGGTGGGATCCAGGCCTTCCCCGACACTTGGACCGCTGGCTCCCAGCTAAGATGCCACGCGACTAGCGCTCGCTGGCCCGCGTCTCCGGCCAACGCCAAGCGAACAGAATCCGCGACTTGAGTCTGCTCATCAGAAAGTTGCGGCCTCGCATGACCGTACCATCGCGTCAGGTGGTCAGCCGTCCATGCCAGCGGCTTATCCAGATGGCATAGATTGCAGGCATTCGGTCGTCCTGTCGCGAGTTGAGTTGCCACATCGGGTTTGCTGACCTGATGGCTGCGAATTGCCTTCAGCACACCATAGGTCGTGTGAGGCATGTGGCAGTTGTAACACAGGGTCCCGCTGGAATTGGCCGAGTGATGTGTATGCGCGGCTACTGCCAGATCTCCACGGAACTGCACGTGACACTGTAGGCAAGCCTGGTTGTCCTTGCGGTCCCGCCCGAGTTGATCGTCTGGATCGCTGCTGTGCAGAGAATGGCACGACAGGCAAGAGAACTGCCCGCCGGAGTAGCACGGAGACTCGATCAGCCCGTTGTACTCGCGACCGCTCACCCGAATCATGCCGTCGGACCAGAAGAAATCGTGGAAGATATTGGGGTTGTTTTCGAGAACCTTCGCCAGCCAGGGTTGTTTTTCGAGTTGCTTGGGTCGCATCACCGGCGTGGTCGCTTCCAGATCGTCGCCGGGACGATAACTGAACCCTCGCTCAGGCCAGCCTTCGTTGTGGTCCCACCATTTCATCGAATGACAGGATCCGCAAATCTGCGACGCCCGTGCCGGGGGAATCTTTTTCGGATGGACGATCGCCAGGTTGGCACTCTGCGAATCTGGTTTTTTGGCCGAGCTTTGGAACTCGGTTTGTTGAGTGACGTGGCGCTGGCCTGGGCCATGGCACGCCTCACAAGAGATACCTAATTCTCCCACTTGTGTATGCCATGTGCGCGTGGAGCGGTCGAGGTTGGGCTCGGACCCCGTCGCATGGCAGCGGGCGCATACAAAGTTCCACGTCTCCGATTGAAGCTTCAATGTGGGCGGGCGAAGAAAGGTCGAATTCCGCGGCACCCAGCGGCCTTCCGGAATTAACCACGTGAAAGGAAAACCGATCTGACAATTGTGGGTTTCGTCAGGGACCCAAAAGACTTGCATGTGATGTGAACCGGTCACCAAGCCAATCGGGACGTCGAGAAAAGCTCCGGAAGCTTCTCCGGATACTGCTGCTGGCAGCCTCTCCATGCGGACCCAGAATTCGTTGCTCTTTTGACTTAATACGAATCGGCTTTGGTCATTCGTCAAAGTCACATTTTGGAAGTTGGCTTGAACCGAACCAGGAGCCGCAATCTGCGTCATAGTCCGATGATAACTCCGGTGCCAGCTTTCGTATTGATCCTCGTGACATTCACGGCAAGATTTTGACCCGACGTAACCAACCGGTCCGCCAATGTGCGGCAGGCTGGTGGCATCGGAGGCGGGTGTGTTGTTGGCGGTTTCCATGCGCGTTGACTCTGGTGGATGGGGCGGCTTGCAGCTTATCCAGACGAGCGCGAGCACGCAAAGTAAGACCACCGCTCCGGAAGAAGCGTGAGCCGGTTTCTTAAGGCGCGTCATGATCGGTCTCGCAACAACGGCGCAATTTAACAACATCGTCGCAAATCGGCCACTGGTTTTCGCTATCTCGTTGCATCTGGAGATGAGCCGGAAAACTGAGGTCCTTCACAATCTTTCTTTGTGGTAACAATGGCGCACGCTGTTTGGTAGGGTACGAAAAAGTTTAACCAACCAACCCCCGAAATGCTAGCCAGACCATGAAAACTTGGAAACGTCTTCTTGTTCTCGGTCCTCTGTTTGCGGTGACTCTCATCTTGGAACAAAGCGACTGGAGTAACGCTCAGGAGAGAACCACCGAAGCTTCCACGAATGCGCCGAACTCCCTCAGGACGCGCCCCTCTGGAATCGACAAACGGATTCCGTGGGTCACTTCGCGCGTCACCGGTTCTCCCGATGCCCCGTCCCCTTACCAGGTGAAACGGGTTTATCCGAAACTCAAATTCAAGGACCCTGTCGATCTTTGCCAGCTCCCAGGGATGGATCGTTTCATTGTCGTCGAGCTGGGCGGGAAGATTCAGTCATTCAAGAAGAACGCTGACAGCACGAATCTCGACGTGGTGTTGGATTTTAAAAAGGAAATCAAGGGCGCGGAACAGGTTTACGGATTAACGTTCCATCCTGACTTCGAGAAGAACCACTTCGTGTATGTCTGTTACGTCTTAAAATCCGATCTTCCAGAGGGGACACGAGTTTCGCGGTTCAAAGTCACTGAGATGGATCCACCGCAAATAGATCCTGGCAGTGAAACGATCCTGATTACATGGGTATCAGGGGGGCACAACGGCGGCTGCCTCAAATTCGGCCCCGATGGCTATCTTTATATCTCCACTGGCGATGGGGCCGGCCCAAACCCACCCGATCCTCTCAAGACTGGGCAAGACAACAGCGATCTGCTCTCGTCAATTCTTCGTATTGATGTGGATCGCGCAGAGCAGGGAAAGCCTTACCACGTTCCACAGGATAATCCTTTCGTGAACATGAAGGGAATTCGCCCCGAAATATGGGCGTACGGCTTCCGAAATCCGTGGAGGATGAGCTTCGACAAAAAAACGGGCGCGTTGTGGGCGGGTGACGTGGGTTGGGAACTGTGGGAAATGGTTTACCATGTCGAGCGTGGCGGGAACTACGGGTGGAGTGTCGTCGAAGGACCCCAATCGATTCATCCAGATTGGAAGCGAGGTCCCACGCCGATACTGCTGCCAGTAAAGGCGCATCCGCACTCAGAGGCTGCGTCGATTACCGGCGGTTACGTCTATCATGGGCAGCATCTCAAGGAGCTCTCTGACGCCTACATCTATGGTGATTGGGTGACCGGGAAAATCTGGGCCTTGCACAGCCAAGGCAACCAGCTCGTCTCGCTCCAAGAATTGGTGGATACGCCGCTGCAAATCATCTGCTTTGGTGAAGATAGCTCGGGCGAGCTTTACGTGGTGGATTACGCTGGCGGTATTTATCAGCTTGAGCCTAATTCCGCGCCGCCAACGCATCTGAGTTTTCCGCGCAAGCTCAGCGAAACCGGTTTGTTTGATTCGCCCAAACACCACCTGCCGGCGTCTGGTGTCATTCCGTTTCTCGTGAATTCCGAAATGTGGGCTGACCATGCTCTGGCCGAACGATTCGTCGCGTTACCCGGCAATTCGTTGATTCAAACCGGCGCGACCAACGTCTGGCTGTACCAAAGCAAAAACGAATGGCGCTATCCGACGAATGCTGTGCTCGCCAAAACTCTCTTTCTTTACCTCGGTGGTGGAAATCAACTAAACCTGCGCCGCGTCGAGACTCAGGTGCTGCATTACGACGGGCTGGACTGGCACGCCTATAGTTATCGCTGGAACAGCGAGCAAACTGACGCCTCCCTGGTGGATGCGGCTGGCGATGAACAAGTCTTTGAAATCGACGCCAGCGCGCCAGGTGGCCGCCGACAGCAAACCTGGAGATTCCACAGCCGAACGGAGTGTTTGCGCTGCCACAACCCGTGGGTAAACTATGCCCTGGCTTTCACGGCCCCTCAGCTAAATCGCGACATTCAGTACCAAGCCCACCATCCGGTTTCCGGCAGTCGTCCCATCGAGGCCCGACCCTCACCATGGATAAACGAGAGCGTCGTCAGCGCCAATCAGCTCGGGACGTTTTCCCACCTCGGGTTCTTTGACCAACCGCTTGATGAGCGAGCCCGGCCGAAGTTGATGAATCCGCACGAGGCCAATGCCGGTTCGAATGAGCCCGTCAGCCTGAACGAACGCGCCCGTTCCTGGCTGCACGTCAATTGCGCTCATTGCCATCGCGACGGCGCGGGGGGAGCCGTGGTGTCCCACTTTGACTACGACACGAAACTGGCCGACATGAAGGCGATCGGCCAGGCCGCAGCCCAAGGCGGCTTCGGGCTGGCTGGAGCGCGCGTTATCGCAGCGGGCGATCCGTATAGCTCCGTGGTTTATTACCGCATTTCGACCACTGGCCAAGGCCGCATGCCTCATATCGGATCCAGATTTGTCGATATCGTGGGAACGAAGTTGATTCACGACTGGATTCATCAATTGCCGAAAGAACTCTCGGAAAACAAACCTGAAGGTGCTGAGAAGCTGCGCGCCGAAAATGCCGAGTCGATCAAATTGGTTTGGAGCGCTGTCAGTGACGGTGACGCCGCTGTGGACCGTTTGCTCGGTTCGGCTAATGGCGCGTTAGCACTGTTGAGCGCGATCAATCAACGGGATCAATCCTACGCACGGCCGGCGCTGATCGACAAAGCAGCGAGCCATCCCTCCTTTGCCGTACGCGACCTCTTTGAGCGTTTTTTGCCCGACGAAAAGCGCTCAAAGAAACTTGGCCAAACTATCAAGCCGGAGGCAATCCTCGCACTCAAAGGCGATGCCTCGAACGGAAGACACATCTTTTTCCGCGAAGGCGGCACCCAGTGCTCTCGATGCCATCGTCTGCAGGGCGAGGGGCGCGAATTTGGACCCGACCTCAGCAAAATTGGTTTGAAGTACAATCGCTCTCAAATCCTCGAGAATATTCTTTCGCCTTCGAAGACCATTGAACCCGCATACACGACATTCACGGTCGAAACCAAAGACGATCTCGTTTATACAGGCTTTCTGATCAAGAAAACCCCTGACGAACTTGTCATAAAAGATGCCGAAACTAAAGAGGTACACATTCCTTCAAGCCAAGTGAAACTCCTGCAAGCTCAGCAATTATCTGCCATGCCAGAACTCTTGCTGCAAAGTGTCACGCCGCAAGAGGCCGGCGACTTGATTGAATACCTTTCCTCGCTTCGGTAGAGCTCGGCAACGTCAGTTCGAGAAGAGCCGAACGGCTGGCCCATTACGCGCTCGGATTGCAAACCGCGCTGGTCTGCTCTCGACCAGTGTTCTCAGGCGATAAACAAAGCTCCGATCCATCTCGCAAAGCATCCAAGGGAGACTGATCCGCGACCGAACGATCACGATTTCATTGCGACAATTTCATTCGGATTCCAGAATACTGTGCTAAATTTCCTAAAACTTTTTCAAGCTGCGATTGTCCAATATGACTGTGACGCGAGTGAAGGTGATAAATCTTATTGCAGGATGGATTCTGTCCGGCTGCTTGTGCATTGGTGCCGCGGTGGCTGCGAGCGCTGCGGACTTGCCGGCAGCCACCTCGGACGGCATTGATTTCTTTGAGAAGAAAATCCGGCCCGTGCTGATCGAGCGCTGTTACAAATGCCACAGTACGGAAGCGGAAAAACTTAAAGGTGGACTGCTCCTGGATTCGCGCGACAGCATGATGCAGGGAGGAGATGGTGGACCCGCTCTCGTTCCAGGCCAACCCGAGAAGAGCCGGCTCATCCAAGCCGTTCGTTACACGGATCAGGAATTGCAAATGCCGCCAAAGGAAAAACTCTCAGCGGCGCAAATTGCTGATCTCGAAACCTGGGTTCGAATGGGCGCGCCCGCTCCGGTGAGCAATGAAGCCCAAAAAATCGCCAAGGCGACCGCTCTCAACTCCCAGATTTCAGCGAGCCATTGGGCTTTTCGGCCTCCAAAAAATCCTCAGATCCCCCAAGTCAAAGATCCAACATGGCCCAAACAGCCCATGGACAACTTTATCCTTGCTGAGCTGGAGGAACGGAAACTCAAACCTGTCTCGACTGCCTCGGAGCGGTCTCTGATCCGCCGCGCCACTTTCGACCTCACCGGCTTGCCGCCGACCCCTGAAGCAATCGACGCGTTCTTAAATGACTCTTCACTCTCGGCCTTTGCGAAAGTCGTGGACCGGCTCCTAGGTTCGCGACATTTCGGTGAACGATGGGGGCGACACTGGCTGGACTTAGCACGCTATGCGGATTCCAATGGGCTGGAGATCAACCTCCCTTATTCGAACGCTTGGAGATATCGCGATTACGTGGTGGCTTCGTTGAATCAGGACAAATCATTCGATCAATTTATTCGCGAGCAACTCGCCGGAGATCTTCTTCCTTACAGCACGGACGCGGAGCGGTTCGAGCGGTTGACGGCAACGGGTTTCCTCGTGTTAGGGCCGAAAGCGCTGGCGGAACCGAACCAAGCCAAACTCACGATGGATGTCGCGGATGAGCAGATCGACGTGACAACCCGTGCTCTGCTCGGGCTTACGGCCAGTTGCGCCCGTTGCCACGATCACAAATACGATCCGATTCCTACGAGAGATTACTATGCGTTGGCTGGCATTTTCAAAAGCACCGCCACGCTCTCAAGAGTCGGCGCAACTCCGCAAAATCCGGGCGCTCCACGTTGGATGGAGCGTCCCCTGGCCACTGCGGACAAGGCCAAGGAGATCGAGGAATATTCCACGAAGCTGAACACATTGGTCGAAGCGCTTCGGGTTTCCCGCGAGAATCCGGGTGGAATCCTCTCGACCAAGCTGCCCGGGATCGTCGTGGACAACACGGCCGCCCAACTCAGCGGTCGTTGGAAGACGGCGATTGCCTCGACCAACTTGTTTGTGGACAAAGATTACGTCCACGACGCCAATTCCGATAAAGGAAAGATGTCGGCTCGGTTTGTCCCCAACTTGCCGCATACCGGGCCTTACGAGGTGCTGGTGTCCTATACGTCCCACCCAAACCGGGCCACAAATGTGCCGGTGACCATTCAAAGCCTGAACGCGACGAACAGAGTGTTGCTGGATGAAAGGCGTCCTCCCACTTTCAAAAACGCCTTCATCTCGGTGGGAACATATGAATTCCAGGCGGGCACCAATGGAGCGGTCGTAATCTCAAATGAAAAGACCAAGGGCTTCGTGGCTATCGACGCAGTTGATTTCATTCCGATCGACGAATGGAAACTGGAGATGAGCCTGATGGAGCAAGTATCCATGAAAGGGCCGGCTTCATCCGTGGGGCCGATTCCGAACCTGACGGAGCTAGGTTTCAAAACCGGAGAAGGGGGGGCAATGCAAGGCGGCGTGGGTGGTTTCGTGACCATGACAGGGCTGGAGGACAAGATTTATGACTTGAGCACGAACGCTCCTCCGCCGGCACCCATGGCTATGGCCGTGCAGGAAGGAACCATTGAGAATTGCCGGATCAACCTTCGCGGCGACCCAGAGAAACTCGGCGACGAGGTGCCACGCGGATTTCTGACGGTTGTCGGAGGGACCAATGCCAGCTCGTCCCTGACAAAACAAACGAGCAGTGGCCGGCTCGAACTTGCCAATTGGATCGCGAGCCCGGACAACGCTCTGACCGCACGCGTCGCTGCAAATCGCATCTGGCTTCATCTCTTCGGCAAAGGCCTTGTCGATACTCCGGATAACTTTGGCCTTCTGAGTGACAAGCCAACGCATCCCGAGTTGCTGGATTATCTGGCCATGCTCTTGGTGCAGGAGGGATGGTCGTTCAAAAAAATGATCCGCACGATCATGCTTTCGAGCACGTATCAAATGAGCTGCGAGCATGACTCCAAAGCGTACGCCAAAGATCCTGACAACCGCTATCTCTGGCGCATGAACCGGCGCCGCTTGGAATCGGAAGCAATCCGCGATGCGGTCCTGATGGTAACAGGCCAACTCGATCTCACACCGGGCGGTCCGCCGTTGCCGGCGAACAGCGCACCGATGAGTAATCCGATGATGGGAATTCCTCAGGTAGCCAGCAACCGGCGCAGCATTTACCTGCCAGTGGTGCGCACTGACATGCTGGACATGTTTCAGGTGTTCGATTTCGCAGACCCGCACACCCTTTCCGGAAAGCGTCACGTGACCACGGCGGCCACACAAGCGCTTTTCATGATGAATAGCGAGTTCATCCAGGAGCAATCGCGGAAGTGGGCCGAGAACCTCTTGTCTCTCCAAGATGACGCTCAGCGCGTGGACAGAGCTTACTTGCTGGCCTTCGGACGGCCCGCAACATCGGATGAAATCGACCGGGCGTTGCGCTTCACTGAAAAACTCGGAGGAGCGGGTAGAGCGGAATCGACCACCGAGAAAAGGCGGCTGATTGCCTGGCAGTCTTTTTGTCAGGCGCTCTTGGCGTCAACGGACTTTCGGTTTGTGGATTAAACAAAGGTTTTAAATGAATGCGTATTCTCTTCCCGGTATGAGCCGTCGCGAAATGCTCCGCAAGAGCGGTTGCGGCTTCGGCTATCTGGCGCTGACCAGTTTGTTTCAGCAGGCAGCCTTGGCAGCCGAGGCTAATCCGCTCATCCCCAAAGCGCCTCACTTTCCGTCGCGGGCGAAACGAATCATCTTTCTGTTCATGCACGGCGGGCCGTCTCATCTCGACACCTTCGATCCAAAGCCGCTGCTGGTCCGCGACAATGGAAAACTCCTGGCCAAGGTCAACCCCACGGATCTCGGGGCGCCGAACAGCAAGTTGATGTCGTCGAAGTGGGAATTTCAAAAGCACGGCCAAAGCGGGCTCGAGATCAGCTCTCTTTTCCCCGAAGTGGCACAATGCGCCGACGACCTCTGCCTGATTCGGAGCATGCACACCAATGGTCAGGACCACGGCCAGGCGGTGTTAAAACTGCACACGGGCGCCAACACGCAAGTCCGCCCGAGCGTCGGATCGTGGATCATCTATGGCTTGGGGACGGAGAACCAGAACTTGCCGGGTTTCGTTACCATCAGCCCTCCCCTGCTCAATGGCGGTCCGCAAAACTATGGGTCAGCTTTCCTGCCGGCGGTTTACCAGGGCACGCCAATAGGGCGAGAAAACACTCCGCTGAGCCAGGCGCAGATTCGGCATATCAAGAACTCTCAATTGTCGGTGGAGATGCAACGTGAGCAACTGGACTTGCTACAGGAAATTAACCGCGGCCATCTGAAGGAAGCCAAGCAAGACAATCAACTCGAAGGAGTCATTGAATCGTACGAGCTGGCGTTTCGCATGCAAATGGAAGCGCCGAAGCTGACCGATCTCTCAGATGAATCGAAATCGACGCTCGATCTGTACGGCATTGATAAGCAAGTCACCGATAATTTCGGCCGCCAATGTTTGCTGGCGCGGCGGTTCGCCCAACATGGAGTTCGCTTCATTCAGGTGAATCACGCGTTCAAGTGGGATCAGCACGTGAATTTGAAGAAAGACCTTGAACGCAATACGCTCGAAGTGGACCAGCCCATTGCCGCGCTGCTCAAAGATTTGAAATCTCTCGGGATGCTCGAAGATACACTTGTGGTTTGGGGCGGCGAATTCGGCCGTACTCCCACTTCCCAAGGCAATAACGACGGCCGCGATCATAACCCTCATGGGTTCACCGTTTGGCTGGCTGGCGGCGGTGTGAAAGGCGGTTTGGCTTATGGTGCCACAGATGATTACGGCTCTAGAGCTGTCGAAAACAAAGTTCACATGCACGACCTGCACGCAACGATTCTTCACCTGATGGGGATGGACCACACGAAGCTAACCTATCGGTACGCGGGCCGCGATTTCCGGCTCACCGATGTTCATGGCAACGTGGTTAAAGCGATCGTCGCTTAACGTCGCAGTTATGGCTGGGGAATTTCCGACTGCCTCTAAAGCGAATGGCTGGCCGTGGGCTGGCCGACGAAGCCCCCTGAGTTTACTTCGCGGTGAGAACTAGGTAATTGCGTTTGCCTTTGCGAAGGAGGAGGTATTTACCGAAGATCAGGTCGTCTGAAATGACGGCACGTTGGTGGTTGGTTTCTCGAACGTTGTTCAGGTAGATGCCGCCGCCTTCGATATCTTTGCGGGCTTGGCCTTTGCTCGAGCAAAGGCCGGCGCAGGAAAGCAATTCCGCCAACGGCGTGCCTGCACTCCCCAACTTCGCTGTCTCGATTTCTTTCGAAGGAACTTCACCAACAATATCGATGAAAGTGCTTTCGGAGACACCCTCCAGGCCTCCACCGAAGAGGATCTCGCTGGCGCGGATCGCTTCGGCAGTCGCGCTTTCACCGTGGATCAAGTCGGTCACGGCTTTGGCTAAAGCCTTGTGCGCGATCCGGGCTTCGGGCTGTTCGAGGTGATGTTTTTCCAAAGCCTCGACCGCTTCGCGCGGCAGAAAGGTAAAGTATTTTAGATACCGGATCACGTCTCGGTCGTCCGCCCGAATCCAGAACTGGTAAAAACGATAGACACTGGTCCGTTTGGGATCGAGCCAGACGGCACCAGCCTCCGTCTTGCCGAACTTCGTGCCATCCGAGTTGGTGATGAGCGGAAGCGTGAGACCAAAGACATGTTTGCCAAGTTTTTTCCGACAAAGATCGAGGCCCGCAGTGATGTTTCCCCATTGGTCGCTGCCGCCGATTTGCAACTCGCAATTGTAATGCTGGCAAAGGTGATAAAAGTCGAAAGCCTGAAGGAGCATGTAACTGAATTCCGTGAAGCTGATTCCCGCCTCGCGATCTTCCATACGGGCGCGGACACTTTCTTTGGCCACCATCATGTTCACGGAAAAATGTTTTCCAACCTCGCGGAGGAAATCGAGGAAACTGACAGGCGCTGTCCAATCGGCATTATCCATCAAGCGCGCCGGATTGGCCTTGGTCTCGAAATCGAGCCAGCGAGCCAACTGGTTTCTCATGCCGGTAATGTTGGCCGCCAGAACATCTTTCGTCAGCAGTTGGCGCTCGGCGGTTTTGCCGCTCGGATCACCAATCGACCCCGTCGCGCCACCGGCCACGGCGATCGGTTGATGACCTGCCAACTGAAAGCGGCGCAACGCCAGCAGCGGAACCAAACTCCCGGCATGCAGGCTGTCAGCAGTTGGGTCAAAGCCGCAGTAAAGGGTGACTGAGCCTGCGGCGAGACGCTTCTGCAGTTCTGCGGCATCGGTGCAGTCGGCCACCAGACCGCGCCATTCCAACTCATCGTAAATATTCATCGAGGGACGAAAGTTATAGCGAGAAAACAAAATGGGCGAGCCGTTTCCAGCTCGCCCATCGAATCTCGTACCAAGCCAAGTCGAACGCCCGCTTACTTCGTCTCGTCCGCAGCGTCAAACGCATGCTGGAGAGCGACGAGGTCTTCACCCGGTTTCAGCGAATCGAGCACAGCTTGCTCCGCCTTGAGCTGTTCGTGTGAGTAATTGGCCGCCTTGATCGAGAGACCGATCCGGCGCTCGGCCTTGTCGATCTTGATAACGCGCGAGGTGACTTCCTGATCCACCCTGAGGACATTCTTGATTTTGTCGATGCGCTCCTCGCTCACTTGCGAGATATGCACCAAGCCATCGATGTCATGCTGCAACCCGACAAATGCGCCGAAGCTCGCGAGCTTCGTGACTTTGCCAGTGACCAGATCGCCGACCTTGTAATACTTGTCGATATTGTTCCACGGATCTTCGGAGAGCTGTTTGAGTCCAAGCGAGATTCGCTGGTTTGCTTTGTCGATCTCCAAGACCACCGCTTCGACCTCGTCGCTTTTCTTCAAAACTTCTGAAGGATGATTGATCTTCCGTGTCCATGAGATGTCGGAGACATGAATCATTCCGTCCAAACCATCTTCCAGCTCGATGAAAGCGCCGTAGCTAGTGAGATTGCGGATGCGGCCTTTGACTTTGCTTCCCGGCGGGTACTTCTCCAACGCCTTGTCCCAAGGATTCGTTTCAAGCTGGCGAATGCCGAGTGAAATCTTCTGCTCTTCGCGATTGATCCCGAGAACGACCGCTTCGAGCTCTTGATCCACCTTAAGCACATCCGAAGGTTTGGCGATGCGTTTGGTCCAGGACAATTCTGTGACATGCACGAGGCCTTCGACACCCGGTTCGAGTTCGACGAAAGCACCATAAGGCACCAAGTTGACGACCCGGCCTTTGACCTTCGCGCCAATCGGAAACTTGGTTTCGATTTGGTCCCAAGGATTAGCCAACTTCTGCTTGAGGCCGAGGCTGACGCGCTCTTTTTCCTTGTTGATGTCGAGCACGACGACATCGATATCCTGGCCGACTTTGAGAATCTCCGAGGGATGCCCGATGCGTCCCCAGCTCATGTCCGTGATATGGAGCAATCCGTCCAAGCCATTGAGATCGATGAAAGCGCCAAAGTCCGTGATATTCTTCACTGTTCCTTTGCGAATGTCGCCCGGCGTCATCTCCGCAAGGAGTTTCGCGCGTTTTTCATTCCGCTCTTGCTCGATCAACTCACGCCGTGAGAGGACGATATTCTGACGCTCCTGGTTGATCTTAACGACCCTAAATTCATAGTTATTCCCGACGAGAGCATTCAAATTCTTCGGCGGAACGATGTCGATTTGCGACGCTGGCAAGAATGCTTCGACGCCGATGTTGACGAGCAATCCTCCTTTGACCACGGCCTTAACCTTCCCAGTAATCGTGCCGCCTTCATTGCAGATGCTGAGGATTTTGTCCCAATTCTTCTTGAACTCGGCCTTCTCCTTCGAAAGAACGACCATGCCGTCCTTATCTTCGAGTTTTTCGATCAAGACATCGATTTCATCCCCGACTTTCGCGGTTTTGATGTCTTCGAACTCATTGGCGGAAATGACGCCTTCGCTCTTGTATCCGATGTCCACAAGAACTTCCTTGGGACGGACTTCGATGATGATTCCTTTTGCGATCTCGCCTGCAGCAAAGCGAACCGGGCTTTGCTTCATGGCTTCTTCCATTGTGAGCATAATGATGAATATGCGACTAATTGCGGGAGGCTTGGCAGATGCCGAGGCACCTTAGAAGACTCCATTGCCCTAACGGACCAGACGTTGCGGTGGCAACGGAGGTTAAAGGTTAGGTTGCGACGTTAATTTTTCTTTTCTCAGCCTTAACGAACAGCCGCACACACGGCGTTCAGGCAACGAGTAAGATAGGTCCGGTGAAATGAGTTGCAAGAGAGAATTTAACCGTTCCAGAATTTGACCGCGACGTGGATCGTAATCGGCAATTCGCCCGGTGATGTGCAATCGGTCAGAACGCCGACAGATGCCAATAATCTGGCCGCGCATCACCCATTGGAGATCCCGCGATGGACCAGACGCTGGGCTCAAATAGAGGAAGTTTAGGTTTTACGTTTCAAGTTCTCCGATCTAGCCTCGATCCATGTTTTCACACGTTGTTATTTTTTGGACCGATCCGGCCAATCCGAAAGCGGCCGACGATTTAATTGCCGGAGCGGAGCGCTACCTCAAACCAATCCCCGGTGTCATCAACTTCCACATCGGAAGAATGGCTGCCAGCCCCCGGCCGGTTGTCGATCAAAGTTATCAGGTCGCCTTGAATCTCATCTTCCCTTCCAAGAAAGCGCAGGATGAATATCAAGCCCATCCGCTCCACATCGAATTTGTCGAGAAAGTCTTCAAGCCAGCCTGCAAGAAAGTTGTCGTTTACGATTTTGAATAAGCATGCAGCCAAAAGATGGCTTGCAATTACTGAAGTTTTATTTAGTTTTGCGCGGTCCTATTGGAAGCGAGCGTAGCTCAGCCTGGTAGAGCATCACGTTGCCAACGTGATTGTCGAGGGTTCGAATCCCTTCGCTCGCTCCAACTTTTTCTCCTTGATTACCAGCGTCTTCCGACGCTTTTTCCCAACTCACCAAAAAACCGCTTCTATACTCCGCTTCTATACTTATAAGCTCTCCGTGATATGAGCACGAGGAAAGGCGCATTTGTTAAGGTGGGCGAGAATCTGTATAGGTATTCGAGTTCAAAAGTCTATTACGGGGTGTTCCGGCGCGGCGGCAAACTGAATTGGAAGAGCCTGGAAACCGATGACCGCGAATTTGCGCAGCGCCGTTTGCAGGAGCTTTTGTCGAAGATCGAAAAAATCGACCCACGCCAACGCAACCTCTCGCTCGGCGAACTGATCGCACTTTATGAAGACGGGTTGGGGAAATTTGATGTGCGCACACAGGCCAATAAACGTTCGCTCGTCAAATGCTTGAGGGATACATGGAAACACGGGTTCGAAATACCCGTCCGCGACGTGAGCGAGGCGCATCTTTCGGTTTGGCTGGCGAAGCAGCGCCAACGGATGTCACGCACGGGATACAACGCCTACGTCCTCTTCGTGCGGCAATTGTTTGACCTCGCAGTCGCGGCCCGAGCTATTCCCGATTCTCCCGCCAAGGGATTTAGAATGGAGCCACGGGAATCTCCAATCCGGCAAACTCCAAGTCCGGATCAATTTGAGAAAATTGTTGTTAACGTCCGTTCTCAAAAACTGAACGACGATGCAGAGGATAGCGCAGACCTGATTGAATTCATGGGA
>SIBE01000098.1 GCA_009695265.1 Pedosphaera sp.
AAAGTGCGAGCGCGGACGTCGGCGAGTCTGGTGGATGTGCCAAGCAATCCTCCAGAACTATGGCAACCCCGCGACGTGCCTCACGGAACGATCGAAATAAATTGGGAGAAATCCAAAGTCATCGGAGATACTCGCGCCCACTACGTTTATACTCCTCCGGGTTACGATCAGAATCCATCCATTCGTTATCCGGTTCTGTATCTTCTCCACGGCAATAATGATACCGCCGCAGGCTGGACCGACGTGGGCAAAGCCAACTTCATCCTCGACAATCTGCTGGCTGAAAAGAAAGCCGTGCCCATGATCATCGTCATGCCCTGGGGTCACGCCGTTCCCTACGATGGCCCGCAGACCAACAACACTGACACGTTCGAGCGCTACCTGATCGAGGATGTCATTCCCCAAATCGAGACGAAATATCGCGTTGTGTCCGGCCGAGACTCTCGAGCCATCGTCGGACTCTCGATGGGTGGCGGGCAAGCGCTTCAGGTCGGGCTGACCCACCTCGACCTTTTCAGCGCCGTGGGCGCGTTCAGCTCAGCAGTGCCCGGCAATTTCGAAAACCGCTTTAAAACATTGCTCGAGAATCCGGCACAAACTAACAAGAAGCTCAAGCTGCTCTGGATCGGCTGTGGCTTGCAGGATTCGGCGTTCGAGCGAAATCGGCAACTGGTGGCCCTTCTCGCTTCACGCAAAATCTACTCTAGCTTCCTCGCCACCGAGGGCCGCCACAATTACGCGATCTGGCGGCGCTATCTTGCGGAAGTTGCTCCCCTTTTGTTCCGCACGGACACTGCATCGGACTCGAAGCCTTGATCCGACATTTGTGGTCAGCGCGACACACATGCGCAACCACATGACTGAAGCGCCCACAGCGACGAACCGCTGACGCGAACAAATCGATACAACATTACAATCTCGATTGACTCGGCGCTGTGCGTGAGATGGTCCGGTCCAAGTCGCTTCTTGCAGCGAGTTCTCGATTGCGTTACCACTTTCACCATGAAACGCCTGTCTTTAATCTCACTCGTTGTTTTTTTAATCATCGCGCCTTGGCGAGTGGCCTTCAGCGCAGAGGCCGAGCACAACTTTTCCAAGTGGGAAAAGAACATTGCGGAGTATGAGCAGGTGGACCGCACCAATTCACCGCCCACTGGAGGGGTGCTCTTCATCGGTTCCTCCACAATTGTCAGATGGAAGACGTTGGCGCGGGATTTTCCGGATCATCGCGTGATTAATCGCGGGTTCGGCGGATCCGAAATCGTGGATGCCACCCATTTTGCTGAACGGATTATCTTCCCATATAAACCGCGGATGGTCTTTCTCCGATCGGGTGGCAACGACCTCAATGCGGGGAAATCGGCGGAACAGGTCTTTGGGGATTACAAGGAGTTCGTGGCGAAAATCCATTCGAAGCTACCCGAGACGGAGATCGTTTTCATCTCGCTCAGCCCCAGCCTCGCACGATGGAAACAGGCCGACCGAGAGAAGGAGGTCAACACGATGGTCCAAGAATTCATCAAGAAGACGCCGCACGTGAAATACATTGAAACCTACCCAATGGTACTCGGCTCAGATGGCCAGCCCCGAGCGGAGCTTTTCGTCGCCGACAAACCCCACTTCAATGACGAAGGCTACAAGTTGCTGATCGAACGCGTGCGCCCCTACCTGCCAAAATAGTTGAGGCATTTCAGGGCATGCTGATTGCCCATTCCAGAGAAATGGGGTCCATGGCGTCGCGGTTGACGCATGCATCCCTCGATCAGTGTTCAAGCCGCCGCCTTTCTCCGGAGCCACCGAGGTCAACGAGCCTGTCGAGCGTGCGGCTGACCTGAAAGACCGCAAGGCACTCTTGGGCTTCCGCCGGATCATTTAAGCAAAGCGCACCTTCAAAAACTTTCGCCACGGGTTCACCTTCAAGATGGAGAGGAAAGCGCTGACTCAGAGAACGCGAGTAAGCCGCGAGATCATCAAAGCCCTCCTCACGCGCCATCGCGCGGCTGACGAGACGAAACAGTCCAGAGCTTCCAGGACAAGCGTGCTTCATCAGCTCCACTGTTAATCGCCCCATCGTGTAACGCGGATTGATCTCGACGATTGGCTTGAGGCGACAATTGCCCTCGGGCGTACGATAGACAAACGCGTCGATGCCGATCGGCCCGAGATAGCCGACTTGTTCGAGTTCAGCTTCGAGCAGCGAAAAGATGTCGGCGTAAAGGCGCTGAAGCCGGCTCGCGATGTCGCCAGGCTCGATGAAGAGCGCGGCCACGTTTGTTGGAATCCGCCGGCCGTGGTTCGGCGCTGTCCAATTGGCTCGGAACTGGCCTTTGGGGTCGTTGATCAAGCCTGTGTAGCCGCAGAGTTTCAAACCGCGGGACGTCATCTCTAGCTGGACGGAGAAATCCAGCTCGCGTTCAAGCCACGGTTCGATCACGAGGTGCCGTCCATTCTGCACAACGCGGGTCATCCAACGCCGCTGCGCCTCCAGGAGCTTCGGTTCCCACAGGCGAATCGCGTTGTGGCCCGCGAGCCCGAGAGCTTGCTTGACCACAATCTTGTGATGGCCGCGCCGACGAATGGCTTCAATCGCCCCGAGCGCGCTGTCGAGATCATCCACCGCGACGCCCGCCTCGTGTTCGGTACAAAGCCAGGATTCAACAGGAGTCGACGTGAGAAGGCTCTGACTTGGTTCTCGGGAAACCCAAGCCTCGTCACCTCCGCGGCACCGCGATAACATTCTTCGTAGTAACCCGGCGCTCCACGCCTTGGAATAGAGCCGCGCAATGTTTTCATTGAAGCGCTGATTTGCGGCTCGCTCTTCGCCGGTCACGTTCGCAAAGAGCGGTTCGAGCAATTCCATGCTGTCCGGCCCCCAGGCCCACGGCCGCAAGCTGCCGATCTTCCGTTCACTTAAGGGATTTGCCGGATCGATTGCTTGCCCCTTGAGTTCGACGAACTCCGGCAGGGCGAAACCGGCTTGCTTGATGCTGCTCAGGAATTCCACCGACGGACGCTTCGTCAACAGCACGATGTCATCTTGTTGGCAAAGGAACTGCGGCAAGTTAGCGAGATCTTCGGCGAGCGCCACCTGGTGCTTCACCGGCGTAAAGGCCCTGCCCTGGGCAATGCGTCCTTCGGAGAAGGGATTGAAGACAAAGACGCTGGGAGTGCGGCCCTTGGATTGAGAATAGACATTCAGCTCGGCGATGAACCCCGGATCGAGCCCCGCCGCGAGCCGGCCTTCGATGTTCAGTTTGATTCCCTTGGCCCGTTGAGGCGAAAGCGGGAATTTCAATTGCCGACAAAACGCCTCCCAATCGCTCTCGTGCGGCTTCTTCCAGCGGCGAAACCATTTCAAGCCATGAGCGACGTGCCTGATTTCGTCGCGGTAAATCTGTTCGAGCAAACGGGCTGTGTCAGCATCGCCGACCGCCTCGAATCCTTGGGCGAAGTAGCGACAGAAATCGAGGTTCGCCTGCTCGAACGTCAGGCTCAGCGCCGCCACATAATCCATGGGGTTTTCCATCGTAGAGACAGAGCGCCAGAAATAGCCGCTGACGGGAAGTTCGCCGAAGCGAACACCGCACTCCCGCATGCGCTCGATATAGAGCCGCGTGTGAATCTGTTCGTCTTTTAGTGTCTGCAGAACACCGCGGCGGAACGCGGTTGGCGCCTCGGGAAAGCGCAGGAGCACCAAGGCCATCAACTCGGTGGCGAGCAGCTCATGGTTGCCAAAGAAGTGCAGCAATCGACCGCGCTCACGCGGCTGTTCGAGGTGGCGCAAGCCGGGAAAGTCGGACTGACCAGAACCCGGCGGCTTGAAAAGCAATTCGGGTGGACGACCGGGGGCGTCGGGCCTCACCAAAGGCGGTCCTGGCCGAGCATCCGTAAGGACGTCCGGGCACCGGAGCTTTTCCTCCAGGGTCGTGGCGAACAAAACCTGCTCGGCAAAATCTCTCAGTTCCATTGGTTCAAGCTGCCTACCGGTCGGCGGCCAGAGCTGGCGGCCCGCAATTCAGAAAGCCTCGGCAAACCGGCAAGCATCCCTTCCGCTTCAATTTTCCGACCACTCGAGACGCTTCAACTCTCATGCGGCCACACCATAACCAAGGTTGCTCAGCGGAATCACGGAAAATACCGCTTGATTCCTCCCGGTACTAACTCTATATTGCGCGCTCTTTTTGAAAGAAAGTATATTTTATGCGTCGCCCTAAAGGTATTAAAACACGTAAAGCTGTGGCCAAACGGTTCAAGATCACGGGAACTGGCAAAGTAATGCGATCCCGTGCTGGCAAGCGCCACTTGCTCGCGTCGAAAAGCCCCAAGCGGCGTCGATCTCTTGGCACATCCAAGCAGGTGGATAAGACCGATACCTACCGAATTACCCAGAACCTTCCCTTCAGTCACTAAACACGGGTCGGCATTCACGTTTCTAACGAACTAACCATTTTACCAATCCATGCGCGTTACTAATGCTCCCGCTTCCCGCAAGCGCCGCAACCGGACAATCAAAGCCGCCAAAGGCTTTCGGCTGCGTCGTTCAAAACTTTACCGCTACGCCGCTGATGCTCTAGATCACGGTCGGCAGTACGCCTTTCGCGACCGCAAGACCAAAAAGCGCAATTACCGCGCGCTCTGGCAAATCCGCATCAATGCTGCCGCCCGAGCTGCCGGTACTACTTATAGCCGGTTCATAGAAGGCCTGAAAGCAGCCCATGTTGCGTTGGACAGAAAGGTTCTCGCCGACCTCGCCGCGACGGATGCGTCGGCTTTTGGCGAACTCGTCCGTATCGCCTCCGAGGCGTTGAAGACGAAGGCCGCGAAAGCCTGATCGCAAAAGAGACTTTGATTTCAACACCACGGGCGACCTCACATGGGGCCGTCCGTTTTTGTTTTTATGTCCTTCACAGACCAAATCGAACCGCTGAAGCAATCGGCTCTCACAGAACTGCGGGTAGCGTCCGACCTCGTGATGCTTGAGCAAGCTCGAGTGGATTACGTGGGTGTCCACGGGAAGTTTACCTCTCTGCTGAAGCAACTGGGATCTCTGCCGAAAGAGGAGAGGCCCGCAGCTGGCAAACTTCTGAACCAAGCCAAAGTCGAGCTGGAAAGCGCCTTGGCCGAACGCCGAAACGAACTCGAGCTCAAAGCCGCTTTACCCAAAGAGCCGACCGATTTTACGTTGCCTGGACGGAGGCCGACACTCGGCAAACTTCATCCACTCACGCAGGTGACCGAAGATATCATCCGCAGCTTCCGCAAGATCGGTTTCGTAGTAGCCGATGGGCCGGAAGTTGAAAACGAATATCATTGTTTCGACGCGCTTAACACGCCAGCGGATCATCCGGCCCGCGATGCTCAAGATACGTTTTACCTGAGCACACCCAACAAAGCATTGCTCCGGACCCACACCTCTTCCGTGCAAATCCGGGTCATGGAAAAACAGCAGCCGCCGATTCGCATTATTGTTCCCGGGCGCGTCTATCGTCGCGATAACGCGGATGCCACTCATAATCCGACGTTCCAACAGATCGAAGGTCTCTATGTGGACAAAGGGGTCACCGTCGGGGATTTGAAAGGCACCGTTGAATTTGTTTTCAAGGAGTTGCTTGGCGCCGACGTGAAGATCCGGTTCCGTCCCCATTATTTCAGCTACACGGAGCCGAGCTTTGAGATCGATTTCTCAAGCGCGCTTGTGAAAAAGATGGGCAAGGCTTGGCTTGAAATCGCGGGCTGCGGCATGGTGCATCCCCAGGTGTTTGAGACCGTCGGCTACGACCCTGAAGTCTGGACTGGTTGGGCCTTCGGCTTTGGAATCGAGCGCATCGCCATGATCCGTTATGGGATCAACGATATACGTCTTTTTTACGAGAATGACGTGAGATTCTTGAGGCAATTTTAAACGCGCATCGCACCTCATTTGCATGCTCCACTCAACGCCTAATTTCCCATGAAAGTCACACTAAATTGGCTGAAACAATACGTTGATTTCAATTGGTCGCCCGAAGAACTGGCCGAGCGCCTTACGATGCTCGGACTCGAAGTCGAGGGCGTCCAGAAAATCGGCGGTGAATTTGAAGGAGTCGTGGTCGCGCAAGTCCTCACGCGCGACAAACATCCAAATGCGGACAAGCTCTCCCTCTGCCGTGTCAACGACGGCCAGGGCGAACGCCAAATCGTCTGCGGCGCGCAAAACTTCCAAGCCGGCGACAAGGTTCCGATGATCCTACCGGGCTGGACTTTGCCCGCCAAACCTGGTGAAGAGCCGATGACGATCAAGATCGGCAAGATTCGCGGTGTCGAGTCCCAGGGGATGATGTGTTCGCCCAAGGAACTCGGTTTGGCTGAAGAGGCAGAAGGACTTTTGATCTTGCCTGCCGACGCCAAAGTCGGACAGTCATTTGCCGAGCATCTCGGCCGGTCCGGCAGCGATGTAATCTACGATTTGGAAATCACGCCAAACCGGCCCGACTTGAACAGTGTCATTGGCATTGCTCGCGAAATCAGCGCGGTTTCTGGCAATCCTCTGCGCCTGCCCGAAATAAACTTGGACGAGATCAGTTCGGCCTCGGCAACAGCCTTGGTGTCCGTTCGTATCGAGGATGACGAGTTGTGTCCGCGTTACGTTGCACGAGTCGTTCGCGACGTGAAAGTTGGTCCAAGCCCGGACTGGCTCCGCCAGGCCTTGGAGAAGATTGGCATCCGCAGCATCAGCAACGTCGTCGATGTCACCAATTACGTGATGATCGAGATCGGCCAACCGTTGCACGCATTTGACTATCATTTGCTCGGTAAGAACGCCGACAGCCATGATGGCTGCCCCACGATCGTCATCCGCTGCGCGGCGGACGGTGAGAAGTTCATCGCTCTCGATGGCAGCGAGCGGACTTTGACTAATCAAATGCTGCTCATCGCGGATGAGACAAAACCCATTGCTTTGGCCGGTGTCATGGGGGGGCAGAACACCGAGATCAATGCCAGCACTGTCGATGTGCTGATCGAAAGCGCCTATTTCAAACCGCAGAACATTCGCGCCACCTCCAAACAGCTCGATCTCCGGACAGAATCCTCCTATCGTTTTGAGCGCGGCGGAGATGTCGGCATCTGCGATTGGGCGAACCGTCGCGCGGCGCAGTTGATCCTGCAAACGGCCGGTGGACAGCTTGCAGCAAGCGTGGTCGATGGGTATCCAAGGGTCGCCGAGCCCAAGCAAATTACTTTGCGCCACTCCAAGGTGAACCAATTGCTGGGAGTCGAGATCTCCCCGGTGACGAACATGCAATATCTCCGCCAGCTCGGTTTGGAAGTCACTGGTGAACACGAGGGTCAATTGTGTACGGTGAAGATTCCGACCTTCCGCGTTGATCTCAAACGCGAGGTGGACCTCATCGAGGAAATCGCCCGACTCTACGGCGTCGAAAAAATTCCCGCTACGCCGCCCCGCGGAGCGATTGGCGCAAATGCTTACGACGCCGTCCACGACCAATTGGCTGAAGCTCGGCGGATCCTGACGGGCCTGGGAGTCAACGAGTCACAGGGTCAGACCTTGATATCCGAAACGGCAGCGCAGATGGCCGCTGGGTCGGCCGCCGCGCAGATTATCCCGCTGCAAAATCCGTTGAGCAGCGACATGAATGTGCTTCGTCCTGGATTAGTACCGGGCTTGCTGGACGCTCTGCGTCACAATCTGAACCGGAAAAATGGTGACGTGACGCTCTTTGAGATTGGCCGCGTCTTTGCACAAGTCAACGGCCAGGTTCGCGAAGAACGCCGACTTGCCATCGCCTTGACCGGGAAACGGAATTCCACGTTCTGGAGCGGAGAAGAGCGTGAAGCCAGGATGGATGTTTATGATCTGAAAGGTTTACTGGAAGAATTCTTCGAACAGTTCGGCGCGCGTGGGTTGAGCTACGTTCGTTGCGCCGAACCCAACGCGCTTTTTCTTGAATCCGCGACGATTCAACTTGGGAAACAATCGCTCGGTGAGTTGGGGCAACTTGTGCCGACCGCCGCCAAGCGCTACGACTTGCGAGATGCGGTGCTGGTTGCGGAATTGAATTTGGACCTCCTGCTGGCGCGGCGAAACACCGCGAAGCCCTTCAAATCTCTGCCAGCATTTCCGGCGATCCGCCGCGATGTGGCTATGATCGTGCCAGAGATCGCCACCCACGAAGATGTGCTGAGCGCGGTCAAGCAAGCGAAGGCGCAACACCTCGAGGCCGTCGAATTGTTCGATGTCTTTCGCGGTAAAAACGTCCCTGCCGGACAAAAGAGCGTCGCTTACGCATTTACCTACCGGAATCCGGAGCGCACCTTAACCGACGCTGAAGTCAACTCGGTGCACGAGAAGCTCGTCGAGCAGTTCAAGCAAAAGCTGCAAGCGGTGGTTCGAGAGGGATAGTTTTCAACCCCGTCAGCAACTGGTCGGAACCTCTTGCAGCACCTCGATGCAATGCGGTATGGCCCCCACGACAAAGCCGAGGCATTCCACGGCGCCGCTCGGCTTGCCCGGCAAGCAAATGACCAGCGACTTCTCGACGACCACGGCAAGATTGCGCGAAAGAATGGCATTCTTGGTGATCTTCATTGATTCGCTGCGCATGACTTCACCGAAGCCCGGCAGCTCTCTTATCGCGATCTCATGAACGGCCTCCGGAGTCACATCGCGGAGAGCCACGCCAGTTCCGCCCGTCGTCAGAACAAGTTCACATCCCTTGGCGATTTGCTCGCGAATCGCCCGCTGGATGTCGCGTTTGTCATCGGGGACTAAATTTTCCACAAGAACTTTCCAGCCGTTTGTTTGAGCTGCCTTCCGAAGCGCCGGGCCGCCGAGGTCGTCGTATTGCCCGCGTGAAGCCCGGTCTGAAATGGTGATGATGCCAACTTGGATTTGCATAGAGATAATAAGCTGTGATGGAGAGGCAATCTGTGACAAGCGCTCAGCCGCTAACGTCATTTGCCCCTAGTCTATCGCTTTCTTCGTCTTGGACGTTAACTTGATGTCGGTGATGCGCATTTTTTTGTCCACTGCTTTGCACATGTCGTAAATCGTCAGGGCAGCCACACTGACTGCTGTGAGCGCTTCCATTTCCACGCCCGTTTGTGCCGTAATTTTGGCCGAAGCCGAGATGAGGATTCGGTCACGGCTATTGGGAATCTCAAAATGGATCTCGCAATGGGTAATGGGCAATGGATGACAAAGCGGGATGAGCTCGCCTGTTTTCTTGGCCGCCATAATTCCTCCGACCCGGGCGGTGGCCAGGACATTACCTTTGGCTATGGCCTGCGATTCGATGAGGTCGATTGTCGTCCTTTGCAGCCTGATTTCGCCGGAGGCCACTGCTTCACGTCGTTGAACTGATTTAGCGGAGACGTCCACCATGCTGGCTTCGCCACGGGCATCGATGTGAGTTAAGTTTTTCATTTCGGGTTCATCCAATAGATCGCGACCATTCTAAAACAACAGCTCGGATTTGCTCAGCGGCATTCAGTCGGGGCTTAATAAATCCCGGCGTGAACCACGGAAACATCCCGAGCAGGTCGTTCGTGACCAGAATTTGCCCATCACAATCTGGACCAGAGCCGATGCCGATGGTAGGAATCGGAATCATGTCGGTAATTTCTTTCGCGACTGTCGGAATAACAATTTCCAAGACCAAAGCAAACGCGCCTGCATCAGCCAGAGCCAAGGCATCGGCCAGCAACGCTTCATGCTCTGGCTCGGTCTTGCCTTTTTTATGGTAACCGCCTTCTTCTTTCACGTGCTGCGGCAACATTCCCAAATGCCCGCAATAAGGAATCCCCGCAGCAATGATCGCCTGAACCTTTTCAAGAATCATCCGTCCTCCTTCGGCTTTGACCGCTTCCGCGCCGGCGGCGATGAGGCGCCGCGAATTACCCACAGCGCTCTCGACCGTTTCGTAGCTCCGATACGGCAGATCGGCGGCCAGCAGCGCGCGAGGTTGCGCACGAGCTGCCGCGCGAACGTGATGTTCCATTTCCTCCATCGTCACATGCGTGGTATCGGGATAACCGAGCACGACCATTCCGAGAGTATCGCCGACGTGAATGAACGGAATGCCGACTTCATCGAGGAGCTTCGTCATAGGGAAGTCATAAGCCGTGAGCGCCGGAATACGGCCCTTTCCCTTCATGGCACGAATTGTCTCGGCGGTAACCTTCGGCAAACTCATCGATCAACAATCAGGTTCAGCAGAGAAAGCGACAAGCGCAAATGGAGACTGGCTACCACTAATCTGGCAAGGGCCTTCCCTTGGTTTCTGGGGCGAACCAAATCAGAACGAGGCCAAACAGGTAAACCAAAGTAATCGAAGCGCCTGCTTTGGCGTAATTGCCTTCGTAATGTTGCATTAGATTTCCCATTTGGAGAGCGCCCACGGCGGCAAGAATACGCCCGGAGTTATAGCTCACACCTTGGCCGGTGGCGCGGACCTTGGTTGGAAACAACTCCGGCAAGTAGAGTGGAAACCAACCGTAAAATGCCGCTGTCACACATCCTACCGCTCCGACTGTGACCAGGAACAATGTGTTGTACGCGGTCACGACTCGGAACAGAAAACCGCAAAGGATCAAGGATACCAAGCAGAGAAGAAAGTAAGCTGGACGCCGTCCCATTCGCCCGCCGATCCACGGCCCAATGAAACAACCGATAATGGCGCCGATCGACGAGAGTATCTGCGTGTTCGCTTTGGCGCGAGGCACTGTTCCTCCTGTTAATTTGTCCGCCCACAAAGGCAGCCATTGCACTGATCCCCACGTGCCGATCAGAGCAATCGAGGCAAAGGCGATTGAGAGGAGGGTTACTTTCAGCAACGAAGGCGAGAAAATGGTCCTCAGCGGACGAGAAGCGCCCGTTTTGGTGGACGCTTTCCAACGCTCGGATTCAGGCACAAAGAAAATGATCAAGAGAGATAAAGCGGCCGGTGCTGCCCCCGCGAGCATTATCCAGCGCCATGACTCCCGTGTGACAGGAATAAATGACCCCAGAATGGCAATCAACAAGAAGCCCACATTCGCCGCCGCACCGATCACTCCCGCCAGCAACGGACGATGTTTCTCGGGCCAGCATTCCATCACAAGCGCCACTCCCAACGACCATTCTCCTCCCATTCCCAAAGCGGCCACGAAGCGCATCAAACCAAGATGCCACGGCACTGCGGCGAAGTAACAAAGCCCGGTAAAGATCGAATAAACCAAAATACTTAAGGTCATCGCGCGGACCCGTCCGATGCGATCACCAAGCCAGCCGAAGATCAATCCACCACAGGCCGCGCCAAGGAGAAACAGGGCGGTGATGCGTCCCATCCACAAGCCCACAAGCTGGTCGTCCACCACGCCCAAGAGATTTTGCAAGGCCGGCCGGGCTGCGAGCGGGAAAATACCCATTTCCAGCCCATCGAACATCCAGCCCAGAAATGCCGCGATCAAAACCATCCAATGCCCTTTTGGCTGCGAAGGTCTCGCCGGCGTTGGATTTTCTTCGATTGTCTTTTCCATCGGTGTTTTACTTTTTCCGGATCGTAACGCAACAGCCGACACAAGGGCGACAAGGAAATGGATCTGGTTGAGTTCTGGTTAAGAGCCATCGAAACATGATCATGCTCTCGGTCGATCCTCTAAAGGCCGCGTTTCTCTGCGTAGTTGATGCTCATCATGCCGCCCAAGAATTTAACGATTCGGATTCGCTCGCAGTTCATCTCGGCTAGGGCGGCCGCTACGCCGTTCTGCGCCGGATAATTCTTCAGTGATTCCAAAATGTAACTATACGTCTCTGAATCGCCGCAGAAAATTCGGCCGAACCACGGAACGCACCACTTCAAGTATGTGAAATAAAGTCCTCGCCAAAGTGCATTGTCTGGTTTGCCGAAATCGAGCACGAGCAAACGGCCCCCAGGTCGTGCGACCCTGACCATCTCAGTGAGACCGCCTTGGAAGTTCGCCAGATTGCGCAGCCCATAACTCATCGTGACAACCTCGAAGTGAGAATCTCGGAAAGGAAGGTGCAGAGCATCGCCGCGCACGAAAGAGACAGCACCCGGAGATCCGAAGCCGCAGGTGCCGGTTTCCAAATTCTGCTTCCGGCCTTGAATCGCTGACGTATGATTTCTGACCTGTGACGTCCGACTCCTCTGCCGCGCCACTGCAAGCATCGAGGCACTAAAATCCAACCCTGTGATCATTGCTCCGCCCCGCGCCATAGCGAACGCGAGGTCTCCGGTGCCACAGCAAAGGTCGAGCGCGCGCTCCCCTGATTTCACGCGCGCGAGTTGAACCAATCGTCGTTTCCAATAACGGTGCATGCAAAAACTTTGCAGGTCATTGATCAGATCATACCGAGGCGCGATCGTGGTGAAGAGGTCGTGAACTCTAGTGGCTCTGGGTTCGCCCGGCACATAGAATTTGTTGACCATGTGAGGCAAACGGTATCACAGACATCGATCAACTTCCAGCACCGGTCTTCAGCGTCTTGGCGGATGACAGCAGCCCAAGATGCGAATAGAGGGAGCAGTGGAATCACGGAGTGTTGAAACCCAAAAGCTCGCAAACCTGATCACTTCAACGGAAGACGTTCGTTTCACGGATGCAGAGCGAGGTTGCTTTGAGCAAGGAGACTAACTAGTCTTGTTTTTTGTGAAAACCAAACTGGGCAACTCGGAATCCACGTGATTACCGCCCTCTCGATCCGCGTTGCCACGATTTAAGTAGCATAGTCATGTCCGCACATTTGCCGGCCAACGAAAAAGCTCAAACACTACAAACGATTGAGATGTTTGAGGTCATCACTCAATCGGACCCTTCGGATTATGTCTCTTTAGAAATTCTGAAAGAGGCTTACTTCAAGCTTGGACAGCAGAAGGAGGTTGTGAGCACCTCGAAAAGAATCGCCCAAGCTTACGTCCATTCCGGTCAGATTTCTTCCGCCATTCTTGAGTATGAAAGCATTCTTCAGCTGTTTCCCAAGGATCCCGAGGTGCGGGCTGCCTTGGATGAAATTGAAAGCAAGGCCGCGAGCTTTTCTGCCCCACAGAAAAACAATGACGCCGAGACACCCGAGAAATCGGTGCCCGTTCCCGTCAATCTGAAGCTTGGTAACGGGACGCCGACACCCACTGACATCGATGATGGGCGCCGGACGATGCAAAAGCTCTTGGTGGACGGCAAACGGATTTCACTCACTGACTTCAACCTGTATTGGAACACACCGAACGTGAAGGAATCGCCGAAGCAGGTCAGCGAGCCTTTCATTCAGACGTTGGCGGACAAGCAACTATTGCCGGTCGATCAATCTCTGAAGCTGATCTGCGAGAAGTCGCGTTTGAGCTTTTTGCCTCTCGATAAGTACGAGGTGGACGTCGAGTTCGCACGTAGCTTCTCTCGCGATGTCTGTCTCCGATGGTGCATTTTGCCCTTCGACCGGATGAGTAAATCGGTACTTGTCGCGACGGCCAACCCGTTCAATGAGCAAGCGGCTCGGGAGCTGGAAAAAGCGAAGTCAGATTCTCTCCCGAAGAATCGGTTGCTCTGGTATATCGCTTCGCCCGATCAACTACTGAAACTCCTTCGCAAAACATTCCGCTAATTCATGGCACCCCCGGTCAAATCATTTGGAGAACGCATCGCAGACGCCTTGGTTGAGGACGGCCTGCTGACCGCGAAACAGGTCGAGGAACTCCTCGAACAGCAGAAGAAAGGAGGGAACCGCCTGCTCAAGCTGATCATGGAGAAATCTTACATCAGCGATATCGATATGGTGGTTTCAATGGGACGCGTCCTCAACACGCCCCCGATCAATCTTGCCCGGATGGGCCTTCATCCGGAAGTCACCGGTTTGGTTCCGCGCGAGTTGGCGCATAACCACAAGGTCATCCCGGTCTCTCGGCTGGATAACCGCTTGTTTCTAGCGATGGCGGACCCGTTGAATGTCCTGGCTCTCGACGACATCAAGCGCATCACAAAACTCGAGGTTTTTCCAATGATTGCCTCCGAAAAGGCAATCCTCGATAAGCTGAACAACCTCGACACAAAATCCTCCAGCATGGAGGACATCATTCAGGATGCGCAAAAGCAGGCAGATATTGAAGCGGAAGCCGACAACCTCGTGCTCACCAAGGAAACCATCGAGGATATCAGCCTCGATCAATTGGCTGCTTCGACCGAGGAAGGCCCAGTCATCAAGTTGGCGAACCTCATCCTGCTCCAAGCGATCAAAGATCGCGCGAGCGACGTTCACATTGAGCCGTTCGAGAAAATGGTGCGATTGCGCTACCGCATCGACGGCTCCCTGATGGATGCCACGCCTCCACCCAAGAATTTGCAGATCGCTCTAATCTCGCGGCTAAAGATCATGAGCAACCTGAACATAGCGGAACGGCGATTGCCGCAGGACGGGCGCATGCGGATGAAAGTCGGGGGAAAAGATATTGATTTGCGCGTGTCGTTTCTTCCTACGGTGCATGGAGAGAAAGTCGTGCTCCGTGTGCTGGACAAATCGAACCTCTCCGCCAGCATCGAAAAGCTGGGCATGGACACGGAAACCTTCCGCCGTTTTCGAGCCGCCGTGGATGCGCCCCACGGGCTCATCCTTGTTACAGGCCCCACCGGCTCGGGGAAAACTACAACGCTCTACTCCGCGCTCAACGAACTGAACAACCCTGATTACAACATAGTGACCGTCGAAGATCCGGTTGAGTTTCAAATTCCAGGAATCAACCAAGTTCCGGTGAACAAAGACATCGGACTGACGTTTGCGGCGGCGCTGCGGTCCATTTTGCGCCAGGACCCCGATATCGTCATGATTGGCGAAATCCGCGATGAAGAGACTGCGGAAATTGCAGTGGAAGCCGCGCTGACGGGCCATCAAGTGTTGAGCACGATGCACTGTAACGATGCTGCAGGCGCCATCGCCCGGCTAGACGACATGGGAATCGCTCCCTTCCTGATTTCTTCTTCGGTTATCCTCGCTTGTGCTCAGCGCCTGATGAGGCGAATCTGTCCAGTCTGCAAGGAGCCGGTCACCTATCCGTCAAAGATGTTTCAAGATCTTGACATCGATCCTCAACTCTTCGAGGGATCGACGCTTCACAAGGGACGCGGCTGCGACCGGTGTAAGAACTCGGGTTATACCGGGCGCGCTGCAATTATCGAAGTCATGACGATCACCGATGAAATCCGCAAGCTCGTCATCGCCCGGTCGAGTTCGATGGAAGTGGCAAAAATAGCCATAGCTCAAGGGATGAAGACGTTGCGCGTCGTGGC
>SIBE01000099.1 GCA_009695265.1 Pedosphaera sp.
ATTCGACAATGCAGAGCCACCTGTTGGGGGGTCTGATGGGCGGTTTGCCACAATTCCAATTGCTGCCGGTCTTCAGCGCTCAAGATCACGGGCGCACTTTGTTTGGACATACCCATGATTATACGGCATCGCAAAGCGATTGTATAGTTGTTTGAGAGACACTACACTAGTGCGTGGGGAGGCGCTCGCACAAGAAAATAGCTGATTGAGGCTGAGATTACCTTGCAAAGTGCCACCCGCGATGGCGTCTTCGCGGGGCTGAAGCGGCTGCGGCCCGGATGTCCGCGCTTCCGGGGTTAAAACCAGAAATTTGCTGCGTCCATCGCGCTTGACTTGAGCATCGAATTCGGAGACAACAGTACGCAGTTCCCGAAGAAACCGTTCAACAAGAGTAAGAGTAAGAGTAAAAATGTATGCAAACTAAACCTTCATCCTTAATAATGAGACTGGCAGTTCTCGCGTTAATGGTGGCGATCTCACCCTTCGCCCAAGCGCAGAAAAACGTCGTGCAACCAGGCGATCCGATCATCGCCTCCTCCGCCAATAGCCCCGGCTCCGAAGGCGTCGCGAACGCCATCGATGGCACTCAGGCCAAGTATTTGAACCGCGATTCTGCCACCCCTCCAAAACCAGCCGGTTTTGTCGTGACGCCATCGGTAGGCGTTACTTGGGTCACCGGCCTGGCCATGCAATCAGCCAATGACGCCGTGGAACGTGACCCTCTGTCGGTCACGCTCGAAGGTTCGAACGACGACAAGGTGGCCGGTTTCGCGAGCGGGAATTGGGAAATGATTTACAAGAACGATGCCGTCCCCGCCTACACTGCGCGCTTTCAAACCCAGACGTTCTCATTCGACAACTTCAAAGCCTACAAGCATTACCGTTGGACGGTTCTCGCAACGGCCACCGCCAATGGCTGTTGCATGCAAATCGCCGAAGTGCAAATACTTGGCACGACGCTCCCCAAGAATGTCGTGCAGCCCGGCGATCCCATCATCGCTTCTTCGGCCAACAGCCCCGGCTCGGAAGGCGTGGCCAATGCCATCGATGGCACTCAAGCCAAGTACTTGAACCGCGATTCCGCCACGCCTCCCAAACCAGCCGGTTTTGTTGTCACGCCATCAGTGGGCGCGACTTTGATCAACGGCCTCTCGATGCAATCGGCCAATGACGCCGTGGAACGTGACCCTCTCTCGGTCACGCTGGAAGGTTCCAACGACGATAAGCCTGCTGGATTCGCGGGCGGGACTTGGTCCTTGATTTACAAGAACGATGCTGTCCCGGCCTACACTGCGCGCTTTCAAACCCAGACGTTTCTTTTTGATAATGTCCAACCCTACAAGCATTACCGCTGGACCGTTCTCAGCACGGCCACTGCGAATGGCTGTTGCATGCAAATTGCCGAAGTGCAGTTGCTCGGAACGGGCGCACCCAAGAATGTCGTGCAACCCGGCGATCCCATCATCGCTTCTTCGGCCAACAGCCCTGGCTCGGAAGGCGTGGCCAATGCCATCGATGGAACTCAGGCCAAATATTTGAACCGCGATTCTGCCACCCCGCCCAAACCAGCCGGCTTTGTCGTCACGCCTTCGGTGGGAGCGACGACGATCATCGGTCTTTTCATGCAATCAGCGAATGACGCCGTGGAGCGCGATCCTCTATCGGTTACCGTCGAAGGTTCCAATGACGATAAGGTGGCAGGCTTTGCGAGCGGGACATGGGAAGCGATCTACAAGAACGATGCTGTCCCCGCTTACACCAGCCGCTTTCAAACGCAGACCTTCTATTTCAACAACAAGAAATCCTACAAGCATTACCGCTGGACCGTTCTTGCAACGGCCACCGCCAATGGCTGCTGCATGCAGATTGCCGAAGTCGGCTTGCTGGCCGTCACGGCCTCCGCTGATTGCTCGAAGACTGCGTTCACCCTGCAACCGATCGATACACCCGCGCTGCTTGGAACTCCGGCGACCTTCTACGCTGGTGTGAATGGGCCGTGGCCGGTGCAATGGTCCGTCAATGGCAAACCGATCCCGGGCGCGACGACTCTTTCTTACACCACGGCCCCCGTCACAGCCGCCATTGCCACCAACGTTTACACCGTGGCGATCGTCGGCTGCCAAGTCAGCACGCCGGTTAAGGCGATGATCTTCACGCCTTCCACGACCAAAAGCCTTGGTGTTCATTTTTGGGGTGGCGGTGCCAACGGCGCTGGACCTCAAGGTAACACCGGTGTTGTGCCGAACTATTTGCAGCCTACCGATATCGTCGGAGTTCAACCCCAGGCGTATTGGAATGTTGCGACGAATGGCTCGGGCATGACTGCCGATGGATCCACGCTCCCGGATAGCATGACAGACAGTGATGGCAAGGCTTCGACCATCACCTTCGAGTTCACCAGTGGGGGCACTTGGGGTGCTGGCACAGGCCTCGACACACCGACTCAAAAAATGCTGAATGGCATCGCTGGGCCAGGCGGGATCGGCACGGACCAGACCATGATCTTCCATGGTGTGCCCGCAGGCAAACATTCCGTGTTGGTTTATTGCGTCAATGCGCCGCTCAATTTCCATACAATGAGCTACTCGATTGGCACCCAAAAATATTATATCCGCGTGATGAATTCGGATGAATATAAACCGGCCCCTGGTTTTTATCGTGGGACGAGCACCGATCTCAAGAACCCAAGCGTTGCGAATTTCGTCCGCTTTGACAACGTGCAGGCAGACGCTGCCGGCGATGTGACGCTGACTTTTACCAAACTCGTTACTGGGGGCCAGGCAAACAATACCGGTGTCAATGCCATTCAACTGGTCTTGAACGCGCCTGCGTTGGGAGCGCCGCCGACCATCACCCAGGATCCGAGCCCGGCCTTCGGAGCGACCAATGCGGTTGTTCAACTCACGGTCAAGGCCACAGGTGATAATCTCACCTATCAGTGGCGCAAGAATGGAAAGAGCGTGCCCAACGGCGGGCACGTCAGCGGGGCCACCACCGACACGCTGACCATCAGTTCTCTCGGCGCCGACGATGCGGCCATTTACAGTGTCGCGGTGTTTAATGCGGCAGGGAGCGTCGTCAGCAAGAATGCCACTGTGAACGTGACCAAGTACAACATCAACGATGGCTTGGCGGGATATTGGAAATTCGACGAGACGAGCGGCGCGAAAGCAGCCAACGCGGCTACCGGTGGACAAGCGGGCGATGTCAACGGGACAGTTGCGTGGGCCAAAGGCCAGGTTGGCAACGCCCTGTCATTCGATGGCGCGACTACCTACGTGGTTGTTCCTAATTATCCAAAAGCGACCAAGGCCCTGAGTGTCGCGGGCTGGGTTAATGTCCGGGCGACCGGCTCCTCCGTGGCCTTCATTCGCAACGCCCAAGGCGGTATAGGAGTGAGTGTCGCTCAAAACGGTGCCCCTGCTTCCCAGTTTGAACTCGGCTTGAATGCCGACGACACGGGGGCCTTGTTCCTACGTGCCGGTATTATCGCCGGGCCTAACGCCACTGCGATTACCTCCCCGACGCCCTTCGCCCTGGGTTCATGGCAGCACGTGGCTGTTACCGCGGACGGAGCCCAATTGCGGATCTACGTGAACGGGGCCGAAGTCGCCAGCCAACCTTATCTGGGAGATTTCATCGTTGCAGAAGTCAAGGAGCTGTCCATGGGGGCGCGCTTGAATCTCGACGCCAACCTAGATCCTGCCATCCTAGGGCTCGACGGAACTCCCAAC
This sequence comes from Pedosphaera sp., assembly GCA_009695265.1. GTDB lineage: Bacteria > Verrucomicrobiota > Verrucomicrobiia > Limisphaerales > SIBE01 > SIBE01. The sequence goes on from SIBE01000099.1 coordinate 3,735, forward strand.
AACCTGCTCGGCCAAATGGACGATTTCGGATTGTGGAATCGAGTCATGAGCCCGTCCGAAATCAGCCAGGTTTACACCGCTGGCAAGGCGGGTACCCCGCTGACGTCCGTTATTGTAACGGCACCGACCGGTCGGCCCACGATGGCGGTCGCGAAGACTTCCACTGGCCTCACCTTGACCTACACCGGCACATTGCAGTCCGCCGACACAGTCGCCGGCCCGTATGCGGATGTGGCGGGAGCGACTAGCCCGTACATTTCGCCAACCGCTGGCTCGGCCAAGTTCTTTCGAGCGAAGCAATAGAGACATTCCAAGTCTTTAGACTTAGACTCAAATCAGAGACCGGGCTTCGGCCCGGTCTTTCTTTTTTATGGACGCCGCACGAAGGAAGATGAGTCTTCGGGAAAGCCTTTCTCTCGGCTCAATTCGGCAATGGACCGGCTTGGCGAGCCGATGGAAAGCGACCAACAAGGTAGGCCACAAGCGAAGCGATTTCTTCCTCAGTCAGTGGACCTCCAAAAGGCTTCGAAAAGGCCGGCATAAAGGTTCCAGGTTTTCCAAGACGAACCGAGTGATCCCAGTAAGCTTTATCCGTCGGATTCTTGAGCGCTCCTAAATCAGGAACCATCGTGGCGCGATGTTCCGACTCATGGCATATCGTGCAAATTGCTTTGAAGAGATCTCCGCCTTTCTTGCCGACAGCCGGGTCGAGATGGCATTTGGCGCAGTCGCCCTTAAAAACCGCCTGCCGATCTGTGAAGGCCACCAACTGATTCTTTTCGCGCAGATCCGGCTCAGGAAACTTCACGGTGATGGTGATTACGTTTGTGCCAGCGGAGGTGTCGAACGCGATCGTCTTCTGCAAGAGTCCCCGCCGATCGCGCAAGTCCACGTCAACGCCCACCTGGCTAATAACGCCAGGTGCCAAGCGCCACGGAAGGGTCGGCAGTTTGACGATGGTGCAACCGCAAGAAGGGCGAACTGCACCGATGACGACTTCTGCCCGAGAAACGTTTGTGAGATTGAAAGAAAAAGATGCGTTCGTTTCGCCACGTCTCGCGTCATAGTGTTTGGACATCGCGTCCCAAGCAAGCGATTGGGCGAACACCGGGCGCGCGCTCAGACCACCGAGCGCGCTCCATGCCACAACCAAGGAGAACAAGTGATTCAGGAACGCTCTCAAAACACGAAGACGTATATGTCGCGAGAATCGGGTTGACGAGCGAAAATTATCGCTCAATAGCTTCTCAGCTCCTTGCCAGATATCTCTTGCATTCCTATCGGGTGGGCTTTTAGTTTCGACCGGTATCATGATACCCAAACGCGCCGCCACGACGGGCTTCGATCCGCTCCGATGGCTCTCGGGAGTGCTGCCAGTGTCGCAGCGTGTTCACCAAATCGTCTGACGCAATGCCGCCCGAATTTGAATGCCTGCTCGTCTGCCTCTTGGCCCTCATTTCGTCGCTTCCAGTTTTGCTCAAATTGCGGCGCTACCTAAGGCGCGCTTTCTGGACATCTCTTCTTGGAATCATTCTAGCGGCGGGCGGCGAGGTCGCCTGGAATTCCCAGCGCGCACGAGAGAAAGCGTCGGAGGCTGCCTTTGCTATGACTGTTCCACGGCAGGTCCAATCCGAAGGCTATGTTTCTTCAAGCAACTGCCGGTCATGTCATCCAAGCGAGTATTCGTCATGGCACGAGACGTTCCACCGGACGATGACTCAAGTAGCGCGACCGGGTCTTGTGTTGGGTAGCTTTGAGGGGGTCGTTCTGGAGTTGAATGGCGAGAAATACGCTCTGAAAAAATCAGGCGATGAGTTCTGGGCCGAGATGCCTGATCCGGATTGGAACCACGATGCGAAGAATACGAGGCTTGCGGCTCTGGGAGAATTTTCAAAACCTCCGCGCCTCTGGAAGCGAATCGGGCTGCTCACAGGCTCGCACCACATGCAAATTTATTGGGTAACGAGCCGGTTTGGGAATATGCAAACGATCTTTCCATTTGCCTGGCTGATCCAAGACCGGCGATGGGCACCGGTTCACGAAACTTTTTTGCGCGATCCGAAGCTGCCTCCCAGCCTGCATATCTGGAACGTCAACTGCCTGAAATGCCACGCGACCGGAGGCCAACCCAGGCCTGATCCTGTCACGCGAATCCTGGAAACGCGAGCCGACGAGCTGGGGATCGCCTGCGAAGCTTGTCACGGGCCGGCGCAGCAGCACATCCAGATCAATCAGTCCCCCTGGAACAGGTACCGACAGCATTGGACAACCAACGCGGCCGGTCAAATCGCCAATCCCATCCGCAAAGCGAAAGAAACTTCTTCCCACATCTGCGGCCAGTGCCATGGAATCAAGTGGATTCCGACCGCCGAAAACTTTAATCAAACTGGGTTTCGCTACCGGCCAGGGGACAACCTCAATGACACCACACCGATTGTCCGGCCTTCCCGTCTCGATCTGATGCAATGGCTCCGCGAGCCCCTTAGGCAAAACCCGAAATTTCTGGACGAGCATTATTGGTCGGATGGGGAAGTGCGTGTCTCCGGTCGAGAGTTTAACGGATTGGTCGATTCACCATGTTACGAACGTGGCAATCTCTCGTGTGTCTCATGTCACTCGATGCACCAGAGCGCCCCGGACGATCAACTGGCCGCCGGAAAACGCGGCAACCAAGCTTGCCTCCAGTGCCACGCCGTCTTCGCGGGCAAGATTCAGGAACATACCCATCACGCCGCAGGTTCCACCGGAAGCGAATGCTATAATTGTCACATGCCCCACACGACCTACGGGCTGCTCAAAGCGATTCGGAGCCATCGGATCAGCAGCCCGAACGTGAAAACTAACGTTCTGACCGGGCGCCCCAACGCGTGCAATTTGTGTCACCTCGATCAGAGCTTGGACTGGACCGCCCAACATTTGTCCGAGTGGTATCACACGCCGGCCGTGGAGTTGAGCGGTGAGCAACGAGAAATCTCGGCCGCATTGCTGGGGCTGCTGCGCGGGGACGCAGGCCAACGCGCTCTGGCGGCCTGGAGCATGGGTTGGGAACCCGCCACGCAAGCCTCTGGTCAAAGTTGGCTGGCACCATTTCTGGCGGAGCTTCTGGACGATCCTTACTCCGCGGTTCGCTACATCGCCTATCGCTCACTTCGGCGGATTCAAGGCTTTGAGGATTTCAAATATGACTTCGTCGGACCCGCCGCAGACCGGACAACGGCGCGCACGCGGGCTTTGGAAGTTTGGCGGAGCCTTGGCATCAAAGGAATTGACCGAACCGGAACCAAGGTGTTAGTCGAACCGACTGGCGCTCTGCATCAAACGGTCATCGATAATTTACTTCGACAACGAGACGACCGTTCGATGGACCTGCAAGAGTGAAACTTCCCTCAACCGACCTGCGTCGATAGCGATGCGGACTCGCATTGGTGATTGAAAGTCGGCGGAATATTTTTTAGCTTCTGCGAACGCTGTTAAAAATAGGCTCGCACAAACTATGAATAACCATCAGCGGAACCAAAATCAACTTATGAAAGACTGGCGCAAACGTTGGCATTCAGCCGCTCGGTTAACCCTTGGCCTTGCTTTGATCCTGACTGGCTGCAACAAGTCGTCGGAACCTTCGGCGAGTGCCATCGACGTCATCAAAGTGGGCGAATACGCCTCATTAACCGGCACCGAAGCCACCTTTGGCCAATCCTCCCATAACGGAACGCAACTGGCGGTGGATGAGCTCAACGCGGCTGGCGGAGTCCTTGGCAAACAACTCAAATTGATCACTGAAGACGACCAATCCAAAGCCGGCGAATCAGCGATCATTGTTCGCAAGCTGATTTCACGCGACAAAGTCGTGGCGATGCTCGGCGAAGTGGCGTCGGGACGTTCGTTGGAGGCTGCTCCGATTTGCCAGCAGAACAAGATTCCGATGATTTCGCCATCTTCCACGAATCCGGATGTCACCAAGGTCGGGGATTACATTTTCCGGATCTGCTTTTTGGATTCATTTCAGGGAGCGGTTCTCGCTCGATTTGCGAAGGACGTATTAAAGGCAAAGCGCGTTGCGATATTAACCGATGTCAGGCAGGCGTATAGCGTGGGTTTGGCACAGTTTTTTAAGGAACGGTTGATGGCGGATGGAGGAACAATCGCCGCGGAACAAAACTATAGCGGAGGCGATAAGGATTTTAACGCGCAACTGACCGCGATCAAAGCAGCCAATGCTGAGGCCATCTTCGTGCCGGGTTATTACACGGAAGCCGGTTTGGTGGCTCGGCAAGCGCGACAATTGGGCATCACTGTCCCCTTGTTCGGTGGTGATGGGTGGGAATCGCCCAAGCTGATCGAGATCGGCGGTCCGGCGGTGGAAGGGACCTATTACTCGACTCATTACTCTCCCGAAGATCAGTCTGCTGTCGTTCAAAACTTCGTCAAAAAATATCGCGAACGTTACAAGGAGATACCGGATGCGATGGCGGCGCTAGGGTATGACTCGGCAATGGTGTTGGCCGATGCCATGAAACGAGCCGGCACCACCGATGGGCTGAAAGTCCGCGACGCGCTCGCTGCGACGAAAGATTTCAGCGGAGTCACCGGACGCACGAAAATGGATGCCAACCGCGACGCGAGCAAGCCGGCCGTGTTTGTCACCATCAAAGGGGGGGCCTTCAAATACGTGGAAACGATTTCGCAGTGACAACTAGAGCGGCAACCTGGGTCCGCGTTGTGTGTGGATGAGGCGCACGACAAAGGAAGGTAGCAGCCGACGTGAGGAGGCTCTGTTTCTCGTGCGACCAGCGCAATAGATGAGCCTCTTTACGTCGGCTGCTACGAACTGAGGGTGGCATTGCCCATGACCGAATTCCTGCAACAACTGATCAACGGCCTCTCGCTCGGCACCATCTACGCTCTGATCGCGCTGGGGTACACGATGGTTTATGGGGTGCTCAGATTTATCAACTTCGCCCACAGCGATGTTTTCATGATCGGAGCGTTTGTCGGCTATTACGCGGGTCCCAAAGCGCTCCGGATGTTTCCGGATCAGCCCATTCTCGTGGGAGTTTGCGTCTTGGTATTGGCCATGGCGGTCTGTGCGCTGCTGGGAATTATCATTGAACGAGTGGCTTATCGGCCATTGCGAGAACGTTCCAAGCTCACAGTGCTGATTACCGCCATTGGCGTTTCGCTATTCCTTGAATACACCGGACAGCGTCTCTTTGGTGCCGATCCGAAATCATTCAAACTGCTCCCGAGCCAGAATATTCCCCTGTTCGACGGATTGATTTTTAACAGCAATCAACTGATCGTCTTCGCGCTGTCCATCATTCTGCTCATCGGGTTGCGCTTCATTGTTTTCAAAACAAAGATTGGCACAGCCATGCGCGCTGTGGCCTTCAATCATCAAGCCGCCGCACTCATGGGGATCAACATCGACGTGGTCATCTCGTTCACTTTTGGGCTGGGCTCGGCGCTCGCTGCCGCCGGCGGCATTCTTTACGCGCAGAACTATCCGTCGATCGATCCACTGATGGGGGTCTTGCCAGGGCTGAAAGCGTTTGTCGCCGCGGTCTTGGGCGGTATTGGGAACATTCCTGGCGCGGCGCTCGGCGGGCTCACGATCGGTGTAGTGGAGACGTTCGTCGCGGGGACGAGATGGTCCACGTACCGGGACGCGATTGCGTTTGCGATTCTGATTCTAATCCTACTTTTCAAGCCATCGGGCTTGCTCGGTAAGAGCCAGGTGGAGAAAGTGTAATGAAGCCAGGCCCAAAATTCGCTCTGCTTGCCGTGGCCGTCGTCAGTTTGCTGATCTCGTTAGGCTCCAATGGAATCAACTCTTACCTGCTAGGAATCCTCATATCGATTGGAATCAACATCATCTTGGCCTCGAGTCTGAATCTGGTAAACGGTTACACAGGACAGTTCTCGCTTGGTCATGCGGGCTTCATGGCGGTGGGCGCGTACACGGCAGCGTCGGTATCTGTTTTTCTTGGCCCACGGGTGTTACCTCAACTGGGCGGCGCTGACAGCCTTTTCGCCACATCGATCATTTTTATCATGGCACTGATCGCAGGCGGACTCCTGGCAGGGATTGCCGGCCTGGTGGTGGGCGTGCCTTCGTTGCGGCTCAAGGGGGATTACCTCGCCATCGTCACTCTCGGCTTCGGTGAAATTATTCGAGTCGTCCTTCAGAACACCAACGCTGTCGGCGGCGCGCGCGGCTTTACCGGTATTCCGTCTTACACGAATTTTTTCTGGACGTTCGCGCTGGCTGGGCTGACGGTTTACGTGGTGACGAGCATGGTTCACTCGACGGCTGGGCGGGCGTTTCTGGCCGTTCATGACGACGAAATTGCGGCGGAAGCGATTGGCATCAACACGACGAAATACAAAGTCATTGCGTTCGTTTTCGGCGCTTTCTTCGCCGGTATTGCGGGCGGGCTTTACGGCCACTTCATACAGTATCTCAATCCCGATGGTTTCGGTTTCGTGAAGTCGATTGAAATTGTGGTGATGGTGATCCTGGGAGGAATGGGCAACGCCGTGGGTGTAATCATCGCCGCAGTGCTCCTGAGCATCTTGCCGGCGATTTTGAGAGAAATCCCGCCTCTGCCATTCGATTTTTCAGTAGGTGGTTTCCACATCAAATCCGTCGTGGTCCTGAGCGATTACATCATGATTCTCTATTCGCTGGTCATCATCGTTCTGATGCTGGCCCGGCCTCAAGGATTGTTCACACTGCGCCGTCCTGCCAAGGCGTGAAGGGCTGATCGATGAACCTGTCTTCCCCTGCCCCATTGCTGGAATTGAGTCGCTGCACCATGAGCTTCGGAGGGCTCACCGCGGTATCGGACCTGAGCTTCAACATCGGCGCCAATGACCTGGTGGGATTGATCGGGCCCAATGGAGCCGGTAAGACCACGGTCTTTAACATCATCACCGGCGTCTATCAGCCCACGGAAGGAATGATTTCTTTTTGCCAGGGGTCGATCATCGGACTTAAGCCTTACGTGATCACCTCAAGAGGCATTGCCCGCACGTTCCAAAATGTCCGGCTGTTCCCATCGCTCACTGTCTTTGACAACGTCCGCGCGGCGTTTCATCTTCATGTGGCGAGCGGTATCTCACATGCCCTGTGGCGGGGCCAGTCATTTTTGGAGGAAGAACAATCCGTCGAAAGCCAGGTGATGGAGATGCTCAAGCTTTTCCATCTAGACAGACGCCGCAACGCGATGGCTAAGAGCCTGCCCTACGGCGACCAGAGGCGGCTCGAGATTGTTCGTGCTCTGGCGACTCGGCCCAAACTCCTTTTGCTCGACGAACCAGCCGCCGGCATGAATCCCACCGAGAAGATCGAGCTGATGAATTTGATTCAGTTCATCAAAGATAAATATCGGATTTCTGTGTTGTTGGTGGAGCACGACATGCAAGTGGTCATGGGGATTTGCGAGCGAATCACGGTGCTCGATTACGGAGTCAAGATCGCCGAAGGAAGTCCCGCGCAAGTGCGGAGTGATCCGAAAGTAATAGAAGCGTATTTGGGTGACGATCCTGCGACCGCCAAGGAGCGCGCGCAAAAGGAAAACGGAGGACCGGCATGACCGGCGGAAAAGCAGAAATCGCACAAAAGGCCGATCCACCTGTGGTTCTCGAAGTCACAAACTTGACGGTTAATTACGGGGTGATCACCGCCATCCATGACGTCTCTCTAAAGATTCGTCAGGGAGAGATTGTGACATTGATTGGCACGAACGGAGCCGGCAAGACCACGACATTGCGAGCTATTTCCGGACTATTGAAAGCTAAGAACGGCAAGATTGTTTACTTGGCCGAAAACATCACGAACTTGCCCCCGCATCAAATCGTGAAGCGGGGCCTCTGCCATGTGCCGGAGGGCAGGATGATCTTCGCCAACCTAACGGTCCTCGAAAACTTGAAGATGGGAGCCTATCTGCAGAGAGACAAGAGCGTCATCGCCCGCGAAATGGATTTCGTCTTCAGCACATTTCCCCGACTCCGAGAACGCTCGAAACAGGTTGCAGGCACTCTCTCGGGCGGCGAACAACAAATGCTCGCCATTGGCCGCGCGCTCATGAGCAAGCCGAAGTTTCTCATGTTAGACGAGCCCTCTTTGGGTATCGCCCCACTGTTGGTGAAAACCATCTTTGAGAAGATCGTCGAAATCAATCGTCAGCATGGCATCACTGTCTTGCTGGTGGAACAGAACGCCAATCTCGCGCTCGAAATTTCGCATTGCGGTTACGTTCTAGAAACCGGTCGTATTTCGTTGCATGGCAACTCATCGGCACTCCGGGAAAATCCTCAAGTAAAGATCGCGTATCTCGGCGGCGGATGAGAGCCCCGCAGCGGGTACCAGTTTTACTGAGAAAATCGATGAATCTACTGAGATTTGCACAGAATTTGCACAGAATCCAATCAAACCTCCTGACAAGCGCGTGAGATTCCCTGTCACCATACGGCACCGCACATCCGAGGCTAAGATTTACGCTCCTGCCAAGGACTTCGCTTACTACAGGCTCTCCTACACGCTGGCTGGCAAACGCCGGATGCAAACCTTTGCCACCTATCCCGCCGCCAGACAAGCTGCGGAACGGGTCGTAAAGGAAATGGCGAGTGGCTCCCAGGCGGCAGCCTTGAGCGCAAGCCAATCCCGAGACGCTTTAGCCGCTCTTCAAAAGCTCGATTCCTACCGACAGGCGACCAGCAAACGGGTTTCCTTGCTGGCTGCGGTCTCAGAATTCGTCGAGTCGGCTGGGAAACTGAACGAACTCACCATCAGCGAAGCTGTCGAACGTTACCTGAACACCGTCGCCAGCGTGAAGCGCAAGGATGTTAGGGAAGCGGTCGAGGAATTCATCAAATCCGACGAACCGCGCACAAGAGCGAGCGAAGGTCAACGCGCACAACTCTCGGCCAAGTATGCCTACAACCGAGCCATTCGGCTTCGCCGGTTTGCCGGGACTTTTCAGAATTCTGCCGTGTGTGATCTTGCCAAAGAACATCTCGACGCCTTCATTGACTCGCTGAGCGATTTCTCTGCCAAGAGCCGCAACCATCACCGCGCAGCGATTCGACAATTCCTTTCCTGGTGTATTCGGAAGGACTACCTGCCTGGTACGCACCGGTTGGGTGAAGCGGACGCAATGCGACCGGAGCGAGCGAACACCGCCGAAGTCCTTTTCTACACTCCGAAGGAATTTGGGGAGCTGCTTGAAACTGCCGAAGGATCAATGCGAGCGATGATCGCAATCAGTGGTCTGGCTGGACTACGCACCGCCGAACTGCTGCGCTTGGACTGGACAGAGGTGTGGCGAGTGCCGGGTCACATTGAAATCACTTCTGGAAAGAGTAAGACGCGCCAGCGCCGCCTTGTGGAAATCTGCTCGGCTCTGTCCGCCTGGCTGGAACCCTTCCGCAGCTTCGCCAACGGCAAAATGTGGACAGATACCGAAAGCATTTTTCAGAAAGAATTTCTCACGCTCTCTGAAGAAACCCGAATCCCACGCAAGACGAACGGATTGCGCCACGCCTTTTGCACCTATCACTTCGCCGCGCACTCCAACGAGAACTTGACCTCCGCACTGGCCGGTAACTCACCCGCGATGATTCACTCGAACTACAAAGGACTGGCCACGAAAGCAGAGGCGGAAAAGTGGTTCAACGTGACGCCGTCAAAGGCCGTTCAGAACGTGATTCCGCTTCCACTAAACGCCTGACCGATGAGATATCCGCAGACTCCAAAGACTTGATTTGAGCTGAATAGCAGTTCTTGTAACAAAACCTAATATGCCTAATCCCACCGAGATACAATACGACACTTCAAGTTTGGAAAGACAGTGGGATGAGATAGCAAAGTCGCGTCTTGATGCACTCAAAAGAATCATTGGAAGAGCCTGTGTGAAAGCGACTGGCTTGAGAATGGACGACCCACCTGAACTGTGGCGTTTCGCCATCGGAAAAAGCGAACGAGCGAACGCCTCAAATTGGAGCGACGAGACGAGATCCATTGCCGAGCGGCTCCAAGAACTTGACCCGCAACTGGAGAAAGACCCGAAAGCCTGCGACGCACTTATGGCTGGACTGGGAACACCGACTTTGCGCGAGACGGCCCAGAGCCTCTTGAATACGGTTCGAGACGATGTCGAATTGACGAGGCATCTAACAACAGCGTTGACACTTCAAAGGAGAGGTCTGATCGCGCGAAAAGAATACGACGAGGCCAGCGCCCTTCGTGACGCGACTACGCGGTTCCTAGTCCATAACTGGATTGAAGATCCACCTACCGGTGAATGGGTCGTTCGAAGTCTCTGCTTTTTCAGCGACTGCGCGATGGCCAAAATGGCTTATTTTTTTACACACAATCGTAAGAAGTATCTGGCGACTTCATTGCTGAATTCAGAGCCCGAGCGAATTAGAAAGCTTTATAGAAGTCTTAAGTTGAGGCCCGCAGCTCCACGAGTGATTAAGGACGTTGTGTTCGATTTCGGAAAAGTTCGTTTGATTCCGTTTCAGAAAAAAGTCGCCTCCAAGTAAGAGTAAGAAAAGCGGAAAACTAACTGGTGTCGGACTTTCCGAAAAAGTCGCCGTTCGTTTAGGCATCATGCCTAGATGAGCAAGAACACTACGCAATCGGAACCTCTCGGCGAGGACGCAAAAATCAACGAACCCAACGCGCTTCGCGCACGGATTCAAACATCCAACAACGAACGCCAGGCGGATCGTGAGTTTTTCATCACAGAAACCGAGCTACTACGCCGACTGCCCGTGTCTCGTAGAACTTTGTTCCAATGGCGAACAAGCGGGAAGATTCCTTTCGTTCGACTTTCCGGCCGGAGGTTGCTCTTCCATTGGACCTCCGTCGAAGCCGCCCTTTTGCGTCAGCAGAAAGGGGCGACGCTGTGAACAACCAAAACAAAAAAGGCCCACCTGTCAGCGAGCCCCTCACCCGAAATGTTGCAAACGAAATTTACTCGAACGGAGCCGGTCTTGCAAGGGTGCAAGTCGCAATGTTCGAAAATGCTTTTGGAAAAGAACCGGCGACAGTTGCGCTAGCCGCAATCGTCGCCGTCATCCAGAGTGACAAATACGCTGACCGTTCGCGACGCTGCCGAGAAATGTTCAATGCGTGGAAAGCCGTCTGTCCGGCGCTGGACAGCAAGAAATCGCATGAGGCCAAAGTTTACGACGATTTCAAAAAGACACTTCCCGCTTTCTGCATTTCTGGCACGGCGAAAAGTCGCACCGAGCCGTTGGTGCATTCTGGCCTGCTTCAGATCGACATCGACAAATTGAACGGCACCTTGGAAACGCTGCGCGAAAAGCTGAAGGCCGATCCGCATATTGCCTTTGGCTTCGTGAGTCCAAGCGGCGACGGATTGAAACTCGGCTTGCGAATCGACGGCACGCGACACGCGGAAAGTTTTCTGGCCGCTGAAAAATACTTTTTCGAAACATACGGCATCCGAATTGATCCGGCTGTGAAAGACAGGCTGCG
>SIBE01000100.1 GCA_009695265.1 Pedosphaera sp.
GAAACCGGCATGAGCGTGAAGAAGGAGTTCGAAATGGTCAGGCTGGCGCGGAAGATGGAGCTGTTCACGATTGTGTATGTCGCCACGCCCGCGGAGGCGAAGGCGATGGCTGAGGCTGGCGCGGACGCGATCATTGCCCACGTCGGCACGACAATTGGCGGCACGGTCGGCGTCACCAAGGCCACGATCACACTTGATGAATCAGTCAAACGCGTCCAAGGCATCATCGACGCTGGACGGCGGGTGCGCAAAGATATCCTATTCCTCTCCCATGGTGGCCCCATTGCAACGCCCGAAGACGCGGCGTATATCACCGCGCGGACCGATGCAGTTGGGTTCGTCGGCGCGTCGAGCTTAGAGCGGTTGGCGGTCGAAGACTCATTGACTCAGCTCACGCGAAAGTTCAAAAACATTCCGCTGCGGAAGGAAGCGGTAAAGGCGGTCAAGTTCGAAAAATAGAGTGTTCGATTGACCAAGCTCCGGAACCGAACTTAAGTTCAAGATATGGAATATCAGGTCGAGCCAATGCAGCAACCCGTCCGGAGAATCGTTGGCCGGCCACCGACTTCCAGCCAACGGCTGATGCGCTTGGAAGGCATGATTTCTTTTTTCCAAAAACACACCCATGCAGCCCTCGCCAGAAGGGAAGGAGATTACTTCCCAGTTCGAAAAACTGTTGGCCGACCTCGCCCGAAGCGGAGTTGATTTTGCCGTCGTCGGTGGCATCGCAGTCATTCTTAATGGCTATCCGCGATTTACTCTCGACGTGGACATCCTTGTTGACGAGAAGATCGAGAACATCCGCCGAGTTCTAGCATACTTGGAATGTTGGGGCGAAGGCTGGGCGCGGGAATTAAAAGAGGAAGATTTCGTCCCGCAAGAGGGCTCGATCCGCGTCATGGAAGATTTCGAGATTGATATCTTTACCCGTATGCGTGGCAAGTCACTCGACGATTTCCGGCCTCGCCTCCGCTATTTGGAAACGAGCGGCGTGCGCATCCCCTACATTTCTCCGCAGGACCTCATTTATCTCAAGCAAGGCTCGTGGCGGGACAAGGACAAACTCGACGTGTTGGCGATGCAAGAAATCATCGCCCGCGAGGCAAAAACCACTTAGCCGAGCATCAGCCGGATTGTCGCTTTCTCAGCTCGATGTTCTTCAGCAACGTCTCCGCGCACGCTTCCGCAAATGACCGATCATTGATCGCGCAATCCAATTCAATTACTTCGATGTTGTGACGGAGGTTCTTTTTCAGCGCATCAAACAATGCTTCATCCGCCGTCGGGTCGTGGAATTTCTGGCCGGAGGCGCTGATAACGCTGATTGCTCTCAAGGGAATCAAGACGCTGACTGGCCCTGTCGAGCGGTTCAACTTCTCGGCGATAAGTTTTCCAAGCTGCGCACATTCTTCGGGAGTCGTGCGCATCAAGGTTGTTTGTGGATTGTGCTGGTAAAATGTTCGCCCTTGAAACTTTGCCGGCACCGTTTCTGGCCCGTAAAAATTGACCATGTCCAAACAACCCGGAGTCACAATCGCGGGCACACCATGTTTCGCGGCTGCGTCCAACCGACCAGGGCCAGCCCCGAGAAAGCCACCCACCAATTCGTCAGCCCATTCCGTGGTCGTCACGTCCAGGACACCGGCGACCATTCCGGATTCGATCAACGATTCCATCGTCCTTCCCCCGGAACCGGTCGCGTGGAAGACGAGCACTTCATATCCAGCCCTCTCCAGAACTTGCCTGGCGTGTTGAACGCAATCTGTTGTGTTACCGAACATGCTGGCGACTATGATCGGCTTGTCAGCTACTGCCTCTCCTCCAGCGCCTCGAGTGTCCGGATGGCCGGAAGCGAGAGCTAAAGCCTCGACCATTCCGCAAATCGCTCCGGCGGCGCACGTCAAAATCTGCCGGGAGATTCGATTCAGACCTGCGATATCGACAATGCTCGGAAACATCACGATATCTTTTACTCCGACGTATTGGGCTGTGTTCCCGCTGGCGAGGGTGGAAACCATGAGCTTTGGAAAACCGATGGGCAAGTTCCGCATCGCCGCGGTCCCTATTGCTGTTCCGCCGCCACCACCGAGCGAAATGACACCATCGATTTTCTTCTCATGCGCCAGCCGCGCTAAAATGACGGGGGCACCCAAGGACATTGCTTTGACGGATTCTCCTCTGTCCCGCTGGGCTTTTAACACTGAAAAATCGTATCCAGCCGCAGCCGCGACCTCTTCTCTCGTAATCTGCGGTTCGAGCTTTGGATCGTGGAGACTTCCTACATCGATGACAAGAGTCTGGTGGCCACGTCGCTGGATTTGTTCTGCGACAAAGGCGTATTCTTCGCCTTTGCTATCCAATGTGCCGAGGAGTGCGATAGTTGCCATGGTGACAAGTGAGTTGGCTGATTGGATTAAACCAATGCCCTGCAATTAGCAACGCAGACTTTGCGGAAAAATAAAAAAGTGACTTCCAGCCAAATACGTTAAGATCTTGGCTCGGTACATGAACGAATCAGGCGCAACATGAGCCAATCGAAAAAAACTTGTTGTCAAGGCGTACTCTTTTTCCTATTGTTCGCCGCAATTGCACCGTTTTTGGTGTGCGAAGTAAACTGGTTTTGCTTCGTCATAACGCATAAAAACGCACAACACACATCGCCGGAGGAACTAAAAATGAAGGTTAATAAATGGACATTGGCTCTAGCCACTGCTGGAGTCGTGAGTATCGGATCGGTCGTTCAGGCCGAAGAAGCGCAGCACCAAGTGCTCACCGCGCTATCGTCAACTACGTTAAGTGGCTATGTCGATACGTCAGCAAGCTGGCGCATCGGGAAGAACGCGGGCCCCATTCAAGGACGCACGTTTGACGGAGCGGATAAGCAAGATGGGTTCAATTTGAATGTCGTCAAATTGACTTTGGAAAAACCCCTAGATGAAGGTCAATGGTCTGCTGGCTATAAAGCGGATTTGGTCTTTGGGCCCGATGCTAACTATTATCAAAGCCTCTTGAACGGCGGCGGCGCCGACGCAGGTGCCTTTGCGGTTAAGCAGGCCTATGCCGCTTTCCGCGCGCCAGTGGGCAACGGGATTGACTTCAAAATGGGCGTATTCGATACGCTGCTCGGTTACGAAGTGTTCGAGAGCGGTAACAATCCCAATTTCAGCCGTTCCTACGGGTATGCTTTGGAACCAACTCAGCACACGGGTGCCTTGGCCAGCTATCATCTGAACGATATGATCAGCATTTCGGCTGGTATCGCCAATACCTACACGGGAGCGATCAATGGTCGTGCATCGCGCACCGGAAGGACCGCTTCGCAGTCCGAGAAGACTTACATGGGATCACTGACCGTAACGCTTCCTGAAAATCTGGGCTTCTTGGCCGGTTCGACGATCTATGCTGGAGTCGCGGACGGACTGAACAGCGGAGAGATCGCTGGGCATAAGACAGATACGACGAGCTATTACGTTGGCCAAACCCTCAACACGCCTGTCACAGGCTTGTCGGTGGGAGCAGCGTTTGATTATCGTCAAGATGGCGCAAACACCGTGACAGTCGGTGATAATTGGGCTTTCGCTCTGGCAGGTTATGCATCCTACCAAGCCTCTGAGAAGCTAAAGCTGAATGCTCGAGGCGATTGGACCCAAGGTTCGGACGGCACGTTTTACAACGGAGGTGCCGTAACGAAGCTTGTGGGATTATCGACGGTTAATGCAAGTGACAAGCAAAACGAACTGCTTGGTGTTACCCTGACTGCTGACTACAGCTTGTGGAGCAACTTGATCACCCGCCTCGAAGGTCGCTGGGATCGCGCGCTCAGTGGTGACCAGGCATTTAGTTCTGACAACAACGTCTTAACGGTGGCTTTGAACGCGATTTACAAGTTCTAATCCATTTTCAAACATGAAACCCCTTCCGAGTAATCGGAAGGGGTTTTTTATTATCCGCCTGCGGTTAATCCCCAGCGGTTTCAGCTTCGGGTTGACCGCCCCGCCGACTTGCGTCTGTGCAGATCCCTCGTTTCGTGGAAGCGACAAAATCAATTAAGATCCGGGCCCCACTGCTCAAAAACTGTGTCTCTGCTTCCTTGAGTGCTTCGCGTAGCTTCGAGTTGCTGCGAAATAGAGCATGATACAATTGTTTCAATTCCAAGCGTTCTTCTCGGCTGAAACCGGCGCGACGCAAGCCCACGGTGTTCAATCCACAGATCCCATTAACACCCCGGGCGACAGTGTAAGGAGGCAAATCTTTACTGGCCGCAGAACCTCCCTGCATCAATGAGAGCGTGCCTATCCGGACGAACTGATGAACCAGACAGTTCCCAGAAATGAACGCACGATCACCTATGAAAGCATGCCCCCCCAAGAGCGCCCCATTCGCCACAACGACGTGATTACCGATCCGTGCGTTATGGCCAACGTGACTGTTCACCATCAGGTAATTATTGGATCCAATGAATGTATCCTCTGAAGATTTATTGGAGCGGTGCACCGTGACGTGCTCTCGAAAAATATTGTGATCACCAATACTCAATCGGGTGGGCTCGTCCGCGTATTTTAGATCCTGTGGCGCCTCGCCAATAACGCATCCTGCGTAGAATCGGTTACCAGCTCCGATGGTGGTGCGGCCGGTCAAGTGAACGTGAGGTCCTATCCAACAATTCGATCCGAGCATGACATTCTCGTCGATAACCGCGTACGGCCCTATTGATGAGCTTGGGCCGATTTGGGCTCCAGGATGAATGATCGCGCTCGGGTGAATCATGGCTCTTGGTGCTCAACTGTAGAAATATCCAAGCTCTCGGAGGGAAACGAAATCCAGCGGTCGTTCCTGCGTGCGCGCGCCAAGAATAATATGATCCAGCACCTCAATCTTCATGAGCTGGCCGGCGCGAATCAAATCCCGTGTCACTTTGATGTCAGCTTCCGAAGGTGTGGGATCACCGCTCGGGTGGTTGTGCACCAGCACGATCGCCGATGCGTTAGCCGCGATCGCCAGCTTAAAGACTTCCCGGGGATGAACCAGCAGTGTGTCGAGAGTGCCTTGGGAAATCTGCTCAGTCCGAATGAGCTTGCGCCGGGTGTTCAGCAGCACGACTTGAAAGTGTTCCACATGATAAAGCCGGTTCTCCTCCCGTAGTAGATCAGCAATTCGTTCCGGCTTATCGAGCATGGGAGATTCGCGTTTGATCTCCCGGGCCATGCGCTGAGCCAGGGTAAACGCGCTCCTCAACGCAATTGCTTTGTCACGGCCAATTCCCTTGGTTTGACGCAGTTCATCGAGAGAAGCCCGAGCCAACTGATCCAATGTCCCAAACCTTTGTAAAAGTTGCTCCGCGACTTGAATGGCCGAAAAGCCTTTCAACCCGGTGCGCAGCATAATGGCAATAAGCTCCGCATCCCGCAGAGCCTCTGCTCCGAGTTCGACCAATCGCTCGCGTGGCCTTTCGCTCTGCGGCAAATCCTTGATCCGGGTGTTCGGGTTGTTGGTCAAGTTCGGTAAATCTGAAATCTCGGACGTCAAAGATCAAATTAAAAGCTTCAGGCTTTTTGGCTCTCCCCAACAATGAACAGGGCGAACTCCGGAAGGTGATGAGGGGGGATCCGCGCCTTGAGGCGCGCGTAACCGTCTTCGTAAGCACACTCGATGACCTCGCCGACATTGTGCAAACGCGCAATCACGGCGGACTCCTCGTGCGGCACCGCCAACTCGATGAACTCCCGTATAGGCCGAAGCGAGGTGCCTAATTCTGCCAGCAACGCAGGCAAACCAACACCGGTCGTTGCTGAAATCGCAACAGCGTGTGGGAAACGCTCGAGGTTCCGATGCAGCACCTCCTTCGACTCCAGTCGGTCAATTTTGTTAAAGACCATCAAGATCGGCTTCTCATGTGCTCCGATCTCTGCCAGAACTGAATCCACGGCGAGAATTTGTTCTTCCACTTGCGGATGACTGATATCCGCCACATGAACGAGAAGATCCGCTTTCACGACTTCTTCGAGCGTCGCCTTGAATGCTTCGACAAGCGAGTGGGGCAGTTTGCGAATAAATCCAACGGTGTCCGACAGCAAAACGTTTTGATTACTCGGCAAACGCAAACGCCGCGTGGTCGGATCCAGTGTGGCAAATAAAATATCCTGAGCGAAAACCGAGGAGCCGGTCAGTTTGTTCAACAACGTCGATTTGCCGGCGTTGGTGTAACCGACGATGGATGCGAGCGGCCAAATATTCCTTTGTCGGCCGTGCCTTTGGGTGGAGCGCTGTCGGCGAACAGTTTCAAGTTCTACGGTGATCTTCTCGATTCGTTCCTGGACTCGACGCCGATCGGTTTCCAATTGAGTTTCGCCATCCCCTCGCATGCCGATCCCGCCCTTCTGTCGCGAAAGGTGGCTCCAATAGCGGGTCAGGCGTGGCAGCAAATGCTGTAACTGGGCGAGTTCCACTTGCAGCCTGCCCTCACGGGTGCGGGCTCGCTGCGCGAAAATGTCGAGAATGAGCGCCGTGCGGTCGAGAATTTTGCATTCAAAAACCTTTTCCAAATTCCTGCTTTGGGCCGGCGAAAGGTCATCATCGAAAATCACGGTGTCCACTCCTTCGCGCTGGCAGTGCTGAGCAAATTCCTCGGCTTTACCAGTGCCTATGAAGGTGCCGGCTATGGGTGCTTCGAGTTTTTGGGTGCCTTCGCCGATGATTTCAGCGCCCGCCGTCGCCGCCAGCTCGGCCAATTCTTCCAAGGATTCATTGACCTCTCGCTTGCTTCGAGATTTGAGTTCCACCCCGATCAGAAAAACGCGCTCCGTCCTCTTACTGGCGGTTGAAATGAGTGCTTTCAATCTTTATTTGAATAAACCAACCTGTGATTAACAACCCATTGTATGAAATTTTTAAAACAACTTCTCTTGTTTCTTACGGTAGCAGCCAGTTTTGAATTTGCCAGCACGGAGATTTCTCGCACCCAAGCTCAAGACCTAATCGTTGGGCTTCAGACCTACACCTTGCGGAATATGGAGTTCGATCAGGTCGTGGAGTTCGCTGTGAAACACAAACTGAAATACCTGCAAACGACCGACAAACACATCGATCCCAAAGGTCCTCTCCAAGAAATTAAGCGAAAGAAGGAGGTTCTCGATAAACACGGGCTGGTTTGTTATACCTTCGGCGTCGCTGCCACCTCGATCGACAAGGAGGAAAATCGGAAGCTCTTCGAGTTTGCAAAATTCATGGGCATCAAACTCATTGTGGTCGAGCCGAACGACTTTAAGATCTTCGACAACTTGGAAGAATTGGTGAAGGAATATGACATCAAGATTGCCATCCACAATCACGGCATCAAATCACTGTACGGGAATCCATTGGTGGTCCAGAAAGTGATTCAACATCGCGACCCACGCATCGGCGTTTGTTTGGATGCCGGATGGATCACGTCCGCGGGCTTGGATGCCGCTAAAGTGTTCGCCGATTACAAAGGCCGCGTCTTCGACGTTCACCTCAAGGACAAACGCGTCGAGAAGTCGCAGGGCGACGATGTCGCTATCGACACCAAAATTGGAGAAGGTCACGGCAAGTTGAAGGGGTTGCTTCAAGCCTTGATGAAAGCGAAGTGGAACGGGGTGATGGCGATTGAAACTGATAGCCCCATTTTTGCCAACAGCCCGTCGGACTTCGTAGATGGCGCTATTCAATTCGTGAAGGAGAACGGGCGGTAGCCGACCCTCATGCCGCAGGTTTTCGCTCCGTGCTTCGACCAGTTTGGCTCTCGATTGAAACAATGTGGAGCGGGTCGAGCAGATCGATGTCACCTTCTTTATCCACGACGGCGACCTAGTATTTACCGATCGCGATGAACTCGGGATGCGGCACATCGAACTCGCGACCGTCCGAGGTGCGAGTGACGAACGGCTGAAAACCGCCGATGAGCTTCTTGCGAATCTTTTCGACGTTCATGCAACCATCGTGCGCAGCAACCTCGAGGAGTCAACTCACTAACGGCGGTATTCCGAGTGAATCGAGCTGAAGAAAAAGGTCAAGCCGAAGCTGCTCACAAATCCACCGGACCGCCCATCTTTTCCCCGTCCATCTGGTAGATGCCGACCAAGTAACCATTCTCTCGAATCTCGCCAACTCGTAATTTGCCAAAAATTGTCACAGGCTGATCCATGATGGCCTTCACTCCTTTGTCGGTCATTTTGATACTGACCCACTCGGTGATCTTAGGAACCGTTCCATAGCAGCACATGGATTGATCACGCATGATCAGCATCTCCGTCACCAAGCCGCCCTCTACTTTTAGAGGCAGCATGAATCCTTTCAGAGCAACGCGCTTTTGATCCAGCGCCTTGACCGATGCGGGGATTTGGTCTGAAGACTTCGAAGCGCTGGACACCGTGTTCGTGCCGGGCTGTTCATCAGGAATCTCGAAGGTAAATGACGCCAGCTTCTCAAACGTGACGGGAGTAAACTCGACCACGGGAGCGGCGGTGGTCTTTATCTGATCTGCTGGAATTCCAGCACTCGCGCTCGCCGACCGATTTGTCCCCTCTCGCTCAGTTTTCTCCGGGTTGGTTTTCTCGGCTCGAGCAGGCGAGGCTGCCTGCAGGACTGACTGAGTGGGTGCATTGATCGGCTCCCCGCGAATATCCCCCGCTGTGCTCTCTCCAGATGAGTTGCTCGCGGAAGGCGAACATCCTTGAAAAAAAAGCCCAGCAATTGCCACGAGACAGGTGCCTAAGACCGTTGGTGCCGGCTTGAGGTGTTGCAAATTCATAATCGACCGTTCAGTCATGACCACGCGAGCCGCTCGCTTGGGCGCGATTTGGTTGCTTGTGGGAAAGAATAGGAGTCACTCGCTACTCTTTACTCCGGATTGTGACTTCTTTCAAGAGATCGGCGAGAGATTCTCAGCCACGTCTGTCCGATAAGCTTTCACCGCAGGCACGACGCCTGCCAGCGCGCTCAGCCCAACCATGCCCAGAGGAGCCCAGATCATCACCGGATGGAACGCCGACGGATCCAGCACCACACCGGTCTGCGCGCGCACGATCGATGCCACAGTCATCATGATCCCGCTGTAAAGAAAGAAGCTCGCCAGCATACCCAACCCAGCAATAGCCGCCGCTTCGAGAATGATAACAGAAAAAATAGCGCTGCGCCGAGCTCCAAGAGCCCGCAGAATCGCAATCTCCCGCCGCCGCTCGTTCATCGAATTGTAGATACTGGCCAAGACCGAAGCGGTCGCGACGCAGCCGACGAGATAAGCAACCAATTCCAGCACACGATCAACCCAAGCAATCTTATTAAAGAGCTGCGCCATGATCTGTCCTATTGGCCAGGCGAACGTCATCCGGCTGCCTTGTTTATTGTACATCAAGCTCAGTCTTTGGCCCGCGATGGCGCTGCCAGCCTTTAGCTTAATTAAGATGGCGCTGATATCCGAAGCGGTTTGCGGGTCATGCCCCGTCATCTTTTGGATGCCTTCCAGGGGGATCCAGATCACTCGGTCCGCTGGCGTATTGGACGGCTCGAGGACACCAACGACAACGTAAGTTTCGGAGTGTTCTTTTTTTTCGTCGAAGATTAATCCGTGAAAAGGGTGGATGACATCGCCGCGCTTCAGCCCGAGTTTCTGCGCCACAAAACTTCCGACCAATGCCTCGCGCGCGGTCGGATCAAAAATACGACCGTGACCTTTCACCGCATGACGTTTGCCCGGTGCGTACTCACACTGCGCAAACATCTCGACGATCGTGCCCACTAGACGGTGCCCACGGTAATTGTCCCCCATTGCGATCGGGATGGCCAACTCCACGTTCGGGTTCTTCTGAATCTCGAAGTAATCTGTCAAAGCCAAATTCCCAGGCGATTCCTCCATGTGAAAGATCGCGTTCAGCACGAGTTGAAGCTTAGCGGAGCGAACGCCAAGGACCGCATCAAACCCGCCGGTCAAGCCCGTAAAAGCAGCGTGAGACTGCTCCTTCACCGCCCAGACCGACATCAACAGCGCACCAGCCAAAGCGATCGAGAGCCCTGTGATCAAGGTCGAGAACGTATGTTGCCGAAGGCTTTTATAGACAATCCGCCAGAGGCTCATCGCGCCGCCTCCCGCGCCGTGACAGGGTGATTGATCTCATGAAATTCCTTCACGGATTCGAATTGACCAAGAACTTCACGGTCGTGGCTGACGAGCAAGAGCGCTGCGCGATTCTCGCCGCAGGTTTCGCGAATAAGCCCGAGCACTTCACGCGCATTGGCCTGATCCAGGTTCCCCGTTGGTTCATCCGCCAGGACGAGCTTGGGTCGATTGGCAAGCGCCCGGGCGACAGCCACACGCTGCTGCTGGCCGGTGGAAAGCTGCCGCGGATAATGCTTCAATCGATCGCTCAATCCGACACGTTTCAACAATGCTTTGGCGAATTCCCTGTCCACACCCGGTCCGAATGACATCCCGAGAAGAACATTTTCTAGGCAGGTATAGCCTTGAAGCAAATTAAAGGTTTGGAAGATGTAGCCAATGGTGGTGGCCCGAAGCCGGTCGCGCTCCGACTCGCTCAGCGCGGACATCTCGCGCCCAGCGATTTTAATCATGCCCGCGTCGGGTTTCAGAATCCCCGCGATTAAGTTCAGGAAGGTGGTCTTCCCTGACCCGCTTCCGCCGCGGAGCGCCACTTGGTTACGCTCGGCCAGCTCAAAAGCGCTGACATGAATAACGGGTTGCGGCAAACCTTCCGGGCTAAGGAACGTTTTATGAAGGTCTGAGATTTCCAAAGCCGACATGGTATTCCTCTAGACCATCGGCGAACCCAACCAAGTGAGTCAAAGACTTTCGCCTTTCGAGTTGGTCGGCCAATCCTCGCATTTGGTCCTGCGGATGTACAAGAAATTCAACGAGTGAAATTTTATCCTTCTTCGGATTTAATAGTCTCCAGAATGGCACGCACTAAGTCTGGAACCTGGTCGCACGCGGTGGAGATAAGCTCGCTTTCGGTGGCGTTGCTTTTTCTGGTCGAGTTTCTCGATCATATCCTGCCGGTTTCGCTCGATGAGTTGGGCATTGTTCCCCGGACGCCGCGAGGTTTAGCGGGGATAATCTTCAGTCCATTGCTCCATTCCAACTGGGCGCATCTGATGGCGAATGCCTTTCCACTCTTCATTCTGTTGATCGTGCTTTTTTGGGACCGCCGCTATTATCCCGAGCACGCATTGATCTCGATATGGGTGGCGAGTGGCTTTGGCACTTGGCTCATCGGCAGAGGAAATGCAATCCACATCGGGGCCAGCTCAGTTATCTACGGGCTGGTCGTTTATCTGATTGCTGCCGGATGGTGGATGCGGAGCTGGCGCGCTGTTATTGTCGCCGTCCTCGTTCTGGTTTTCTACGGAGGCATTTTCTACGGAGTTCTTCCGCAGCGAGGCATGATCTCGTGGGAAGGACACTTGGCCGGGGCCTTCGCGGGTTGGTGGGTGGCGCGAAGGAACCACAATCCATGACTTCGCCAGCAACTTGAAACCGTCGCGGTTGCGAATCGATGGCCCTAGGATCCTTCTCGACAATCGAGCAGCCGACGTCAGAAAGCTCACTTGTTCTGGTTGGAAATCAGAGCGTCCTCACGTCAGCCGCTGCATTGGGAGCTCGTCCAAGTTTGAAACAAACGGACTGTTGCCAGGCCCTTCGCTGATCATTGACGCGGCATTTCATGGGACCGAATTCATCGTTGACGGTCGGAGCTTCGCCGTTAACATGCACGCCTTGCTGAGTTATCGTAATTAAAGAAACGAAAGAAATTATTATGGCCGTCAAAGTTGCAATTAATGGATTTGGAAGAATTGGCCGCTTGGTTTTCCGCGCGATGGTGGAGCAAGGCATGGTCGGCAAAGAGGTGCAGGTCGTAGCCGTTGGGGATATCGTCCCTTCGGATAACCTGGCTTACTTGCTTAAGTATGACTCGACCCAGGGCCGGTTCCAAGGGGAAGTCGGGTCAAGGAAATCTTCGCCAGACAAAGCCGAAGACGACATCTTGATCGTCAACGGAAATGATATCCGCGTGGTGAGCGCAAGAGATCCTTCTGGCCTGCCCTGGAAAGAACTCGGCGTCGATATCGTGATTGAATCGACGGGTCTGTTTACCGAGGCGGAGAAAGCCAAGGGGCACATTGCGGCCGGCGCGAAGAAAGTCATTATCTCCGCTCCCGCCAAGAACGATGACATCACGATCGTCATGGGCGTGAACCACGAGAATTACGATCGAACCAAACACCACATCATTTCTAACGCTTCCTGCACGACGAACTGCCTGGCTCCGCTTGTGCACGTGCTGCTGAAGGAAGGCTTCGGCATCGAAGAAGGATTGATGACCACGATCCACTCCTACACCGCGACTCAAAAAACCGTGGATGGTCCCAGCAAGAAGGATTGGAAAGGCGGTCGGACTGCGGCCGTGAACATCATTCCGTCCAGCACCGGCGCGGCGAGAGCGGTGGGATTGGTTTGTCCCGAAGTCAAAGGCAAGCTCACTGGCATGGCTTTCCGGGTGCCGACTCCAACGGTCTCGTGCGTTGACTTAACCGTCCGAACGGTCAAAGACACGAGCTATGCCGAGATTTCGAACGCGATGAAGAAGGCGAGCGAAACCTATCTCAAAGGCATTCTTGAATCCACGAAAGATGAAGTGGTGAGCAGCGATTTCATTCATTCCAAAGCCTCGTCGATTTACGACGAAGGCTCGGGCATCGAGCTGAACAAACGCTTCTTTAAGTTGATAAGCTGGTACGATAACGAGTGGGGATACAGCAATCGCGTTGCGGATTTGCTGAAATATGTCATCAATAAGGGACTGTGAGCCGATCATAGCTTTCAAAATCGGCGGCTGGCAACGGCTGCCGTTTTTTGTTCTGAACGGATCGCGGCGTGAAATGCCCCGAGCATCCAAGGCGATTCAAAACCAAGTCTCGGCAATATGTTCCATGCGAGTAGGAAACTAGGAAGGATAAGTTATGGCATTGATTCGTGTCACTCGATGTTACGACAGAGTGAATCCAATTCGTGAAGAGGATCTCATTGTCAACACCGCCCACATCAGCTTGATCTATCCGGATTCCCACAACCCTCCCCGCGGCGTGTGCGTGCAAATGCTCAATGGCGAGCCACTCCTTGTGAAGATGACCTTCGACGACATTTGGACTCTCATTCAACGCGAGACTTGATTTGTTGCGGTTGGCGGCGCGCGAATCAACACCGCGTTTTCGCTCTCATCCGCGGTCCTTACCCATGCGCATCAGCGGCGGAATTTCAGGTGGTCTTCTCGTCAAAGTCCCCAAGGGCTTTGATGTTCGGCCCACACCCGATCTAGTAAAGCAGGCCCTTTTTAACAGCTTGGGCGAACTTGTCATCGGGGCGCGAGTGTTGGAGCTCTTCGCTGGCACGGGAGCTCTTGGCCTGGAATGTCTGAGCCGCGGCGCGGGTCACGTCGTAAGTGTTGAGAAGGCGAACCGGCATGCTCGAATGATCCAGGAGAATCTCATCTCGACGCGATTGGACTCAGGCCAATTCGAACTTCGCATTCAGGACGCTTTCGTTGCTGTTACTCAACTGGCTTTCGCTGGGCGGCAGTTCGATTTGATTCTAGCCGACCCACCCTACGGAGAAAAAAATGTGGGACGACGCTCGACCTCTTTCGCTCAGCGATTGCTGGACGACGTTCATCTCCCTCAATTGCTAGCTACCAACGGCCGTTTTATTCTCGGCCACACCAAGCGCGACAACCTCGATCTCCCGGATGCGTGGGAGGAGATCAAGATGCTCAAGCACGGCGATTCCGTGATGCGCTTCTTGCAGCTAGCGAAAATCTAGACAAGCGGCGTTTGACCCGGGTTAACATCCGCCGATCTGCGATAGCCCGCTTCTTGAACTCCCTTTAAAATGAAGGCCTCCCTTGAGGCGGATGAGGGTGCACAGACTGACCAAAAGGGTTTTCTATCTCGACTTGCGAATTCAACAACCATGCGAAAGCGCCTTAGAGCCTGTTTGGAAATCCAATTCATTCGTAGCGCCGACCCGTCCTCCGTAGCAGTACTGCGGAGGGTGGAGGTAACGAGTCTCAAATTTCTTGAACCTTTCGCGCCCTTCCGTCAGATCAGAGCCTCGTTACCTTGGCTGCTACGATTTCTAAAACAGGCTCTTACGGCACAATGTTTACAGTCAGCGTCTTGCCCGTGACTGTCGTGATCCCAGGGATGGTGAGGGCGGTCGTCGTGCCCGGAACATTTATCGGCGTCGTCAAACTGGTGATGTTCGATCCGGTGAATACCGCGTCATAGACGAGCTCAATCGCGCCGGAATAAACCTGTGCGCCAATCGTGGTCACGGTTTGGGGGGGAATCCCAGAAAACCAAGCTTCAAAGACCGTTGTTCCCACATCTCGGATGAGACTGCTGACTCCCGACACATTGCCACCAATCACCGTCTGGCCCGTGCTGCTCAAGGTGAGGCTATTGCCTCCGCCCAGGATCGCCGTCTCGCCGTTGAAATCGACATTTATGCCTTTGATCACGGTGCCGTTGCCAAGAATCACGGTATCTGAGAAAATAAGATCAGTTACAAAGACTGTGCCACCACTGAGAATGGTCACGCCCCCCGGATTCGTGACCAAAACCGCAAGGTTTTTGTCATCGCCGCCGTAAATGCCGTCGGACCCGAGTCCGATCGAACCACCAAAGGTCGTTGTTCCTTGCGTGTCCACCTCAAAATATTCGGTGTTGGCAGTTGTTCCGTTGATGGTCGAACCAAACGTGATGTTCCCAGCGTTTCCAGCTCCACTGCTGGTTAATACAGTTGTGCCGACTCCCAACGTCACCGCGTCACCGTAGGTCTGTGTGCCGGCTGTTGTAATGCCACCGACAGGCAATGTCGTGACACCACCATTGCCGGTGGACAGGTTCTTGATCGTGCCGCCACCGAATGACGCCGCCATCGTAGTCGGCCCGCTGAAGTTAAGAGCCAGGTCATAGGTGTACAGCCGCGAGATGATCCGTGGAATGAGGTGCGGAGTAGATCGTGGAAGAACGGGACGGATGAGCGAAGTGGACCGTGGGGGGAAAGGCGTTGTGGTGTGTAGTGGATGTGTTGAGCAGGAGTGTGGAACATCTCCCGGATTCGGA
>SIBE01000101.1 GCA_009695265.1 Pedosphaera sp.
TGCGGCGTGGGAACACCAACACCTTTGGACGGTCCTGTAACAGGCCCACCGTGCGCTCGTTCTCAAACCAGAACGTGGAACGTCAGCGATGCTTGTGGCAATGCCGCCACGGCGGTTGGCCGCACGGTCACCTGGACGGAAGACACGACGGCGCCGACAATTCTCACCTTAACCGGTCCGACAGGGCCGCTACCGATTGGAAGCTCCGCCACGGTGACCGTGTCCTTCTCGGATAATTGCTCGCCGGTGCAAAGTGTGTTGTTTAATTGGGATGGTGGCGCCCCAGACACCACACTGCTTGCTCCAACGAGTCCGGCTTCAGCCTCGCTCACCTTTACCATTGCAGGAGTGTACAGCGTGGGCGTGACGGTGATAGATGGCTGCGGAAACTCGGCCTACCAGGTGTTCCAGTTCGTTGTTATCTACGACCCGAGCGCAGGATTCGTGACGGGTGGGGGTTGGATCAACTCAGGAGCCGGCGCTTACGTGGCCAATCCGGGGCTTACCGGCAAGGCGAACTTTGGGTTTGTTTCGAAATACGCGAAGGGCGCAAACGTGCCAACGGGTGAGACAGAATTCCAGTTCCAGGTTGGGAACCTGAACTTCCACAGCACGGTCTATGAATGGCTGGTCATTGCGGGCACGAAAGCGCAGTACAAAGGTTCCGGCACCATCAATGGCACGGGCAATTACGGATTCCTGCTGACCGCCACGGACGGAACCCCGGACAAATTCCGGATCAAGATCGTGGACAAAACCACAAGCCTGAGTGTGTACGACAATGCCCCAAGCTCCGATGACATCAATACTTCCGCTCAGACGGCCATTGGCGGCGGCAGCATCGTGATTCACAAGTAATCTTCCCGAAAGGGAACAACATCCGGCGCGAAAGCGCCACGCACACCGGGCCGGGAGGCAACTCCCGGCCTGTTTTTTGATGGCTGCTTGTGGCCAGTCGCGAAGCGTCTTGGACTGCGGTGACGAGTCGGCGAAGTCACCGCTTTGGCTGACGCGCGTAAAGGGGTCAGTTCTGAATGGCGCTTAGATAAGGAATTGCCCACATTTCATTGGGGTTTTTGCCTGTACTTTGCCACTGGCATATCTGGTTCCGAAAACAGTTTTTGCCAAAAGCCAATAAACACCGGTCTGTCGCGGAACCCGTTCTGGCGGCAACCAAGTAGTAGCAGTCATGCAAGTCTTTGGCCTCGTGAGTTATACGTCTTAACTAAGCGCCATTCATCTCCGACCCCTTTACGCGAAGTCTAAAAAAGTTCGGGATGAATGTTCCGGAAAATCGCTCAACTTCCTCCCTCCCATTACGCCTCTCGGCTAAACCGACACTTCATATCACCAGTGCTTTCACCAGAGGGAAGGCAAGGAATCAACACGAACCGCAAGGAGAAATGGTGCGCGGTAGAGGTTTCGAACCTCTGACCCCTACCGTGTCAAGGTAATGCTCTACCACTGAGCTAACCGCGCAGCACGAAAGACGACAGCTAAACTGACGCAACGGCAATCCGATTGGCAAGCGCAGAATTTAATTCTATCGGAGCAAAATTGCCCATTGACGCGGTGGAAGGCATTCAGGAACTTAAGGCCTCCTTTATGCCAAAAATTGAGCGCGCGTTACTCTCGGTCTCTGACAAAACAGGTTTGGTTCCATTCGCAAAGACTCTCGCCGAAGCGGGCGTCGAGATCATCTCGACCGGTGGAACCGCCAAGGTGCTACGAGAGCAGGGCATCCCGGTCATCGAACTGGGCAACTACACCGGATTTCCTGAAATGCTAGATGGTCGCGTGAAGACACTTCATCCGAAAGTTCATGGAGGTTTGCTGTACATCCGATCCAATGAAACCCACCGCGCGGCAGTACAGCAGCACGGCATCGAGCCAATCGACCTGGTGGTGGTAAACCTTTACCCCTTCGAGCAAACGGTCGCGAAGTCGAATGTGAGCCTGCATGAAGCCATCGAGAACATTGACATCGGTGGACCATCGATGCTTCGAAGCGCGGCGAAGAACCACGAGAGTGTCACGGTTGTTGTGGATCCGGCGGACTACGATGAAGTGGCGAATCAGATAAAGGCCGTCGGCGATACCACGCTTGCTCTGCGTCAATCTCTCGCGGCGAAAGTGTTTGCCCGCACATCTGCCTACGATAACGCAATTGCAGCTCACCTCCAGAAGGCGTTTGCGCCGCCGCGTTCAGCACCATCGAACGATCTGCCGCTGGAGCTGATTATCCGCGCGCCCAAGGCTCAAGCGCTTCGATATGGAGAAAACCCGCATCAACGAGCAGCGCTTTACGGCGGTTTTAATGACTTCTTCCGCCAACTTCACGGCAAGGAACTTTCCTACAACAATATTCTCGACCTCACTGCCGCGGCTGCGCTCATTAGCGAATTCGCCGGAGAATCCCCCACATTGGCGATCCTCAAGCACACCAATCCCTGCGGTGTCGGCCAGGGCTCAACGCTGCAGGAAGCATGGGGCAAGGCTTTTGCCACAGATCGACAGGCGCCCTTTGGCGGCATCATCGCTGTAAACCGACCGCTAGACCTTGCCTGCGCCGAAGCTATTTCAGAGATCTTCAGCGAAGTGATCGTCGCTCTTGAATTTCAGCCGGATGCGCTCGAATTGTTACAGAAAAAAAAGAATCTCAGGCTCGTGAGAATGCTCACAAACTGCGTCCAAGAGGAGCCTTGGGATGTTCGGAGCGTCGGCGCTGAATCCTTCCTGCTCCAGGAGCGAGATAAACGGATCATCCGTGGCGAGGAACTTAAGATTGTGACCAAACGCCAACCAAATGAGGCTGAACTTCGTGCGATGCTCTTCGGCTGGCGAGTGGTGAAGCACGTAAAATCCAACGCCATTGTCTATTCTGGTTCAGACCGGACGCTCGGGATCGGCGCAGGCCAGATGAGCCGTGTTGATTCTAGTCGCATTGCGGTCTGGAAATCAGGCGAGGCAAAACTCACTTTGAAAGGAAGCGTGGTTTGCAGCGATGCATTCTTCCCTTTTCCAGATGGCCTCATTGCCGCGGCGGAGGCAGGAGCCACTGGAGCCATTCAGCCTGGAGGTTCGGTTCGCGACGGTGAAGTGATCGCCGCAGCCGATGAACGGGGAATCGCAATGGCTTTCACCGGTGTCCGGCACTTCCGGCATTGAAGACGGACAGAGCGAGCCCTAAGCGGATGCTCCCAAGTCAACTCAAGAGCACCCAGATTAACGCAACCTGGGTGCCAGCGAGGATCGCCAGGCCAGTCCAAACAAAAGTCTCCCGGATGCGTAACGAGCGTTGGCGGGTTTCGCTAAACCAGAACTGAAGCCTCGCAGCGCCTAGTTCGATCATGTCCCCGTTCCGAATCACCGCCTCAACTGCCTGTCGGTCGTTTATGGACGCAAAAGCATCGGGAGAAACTTTGAACTGAAACACCCCTTCGTCCGAAAGGGCAATTTTGCCGTGCCGATCCCAGATTCCAGCGTCTTGGAGCACCAAGTCTGAATCAGAGGCCCGCCCGATGGTAAAGGGGAAATTTTCGCAGCCAACGTGTTCCCCTGCTCTGGCACCGGACAATACGCGGAGTTGAACCATCAGAAGAATCGACGAGGCACATCGATCAAATCATCGGCGAAGACCGGCGGATCCTGTTTGGTGTCGGCCTGCGCTTTCAGACAATTCACGGTAATCCGCTGCCCATTGGAGCGAGTCACCACCACGCGTTTGCGATTGGCAAAATCGTTGAAATCACCCGCCGCAGCAATGGCCCGAAGCACTGTCATGTCGCCCATCAACGCCACCCGACCAGGTATCTTGACTTCCCCGCGGACGTGAATCACACGTCCTTCGGATCCTACTTTCACCGTGAGGCGTTTGTAGATGTTCGGAACGTAGAGACGGAGAATCTCCTCCTCCAAATCGCCCCTCTTTTTTCCAGCCGCCTGGATCGGTTCGCTCATCAACGGCAGATGGAGCTTACCGTCCGCCTTGATGCGCTCATTGATCGGCGACGGAGCATCAACCACTCCCATGAAGCTAATCGAAATCGGATCTCCGACTCGAAGGACGTCCACGGCACTGCCCGGAGTTGTGTCCACCGCTCTGAGATCCTGACGCGCATCGGGCTGCTCGCTGGCTTTTTGAGTTTGATGAACGCTGCCGCATCCCAGCCCCATCAGGATCAATGCTACAAACGATGCGAAAAGAAGAGACCCGCGAGAATTGCTGACTAGAAACTTCATGAGTGCGAATACGGAAGATTATTGTCCAGGAATCATTACTTTTTCTTCAAATCAAGACTGCCGCGATCGGAGACGGCCTTTTTAGACTCACCATTCTTCTTGGATGAGCCTCCTTCATCGTCGTGTTTCGAGTAGTAGTCATAGTAGTAGCCGCTGTAGTAATAGTAGTAAGAGTCCTGCGAAATGTTGATGTTGTTCAACACCACACCAAGCAGATTGCCGCCTACCTTCTCAACCATTTGTTTCGCGCGAATCGTCATCGCCTGGGGATATTTGCGGTACTGAATGACCAGGATCGCCATGTCCACTTCGCTCGCCAGCACGGACGCGTCGCTGACGCCCATGATGGGCGGTGAATCGAAGAACACGAAGTCAAAACGTGCCTTGGCTTCGCGGATGAATTCTTTCATCTGCACCGAATTCAAGATACCAAGGGAACTGCTTGGGAGCTTGCCGCTGGGCAGGAAAAACAACGAGGGCATGCTCGTCGTTTGAACCACTTCTTCGATGGTATTTTGTTTCAGCAAGTAATTGGTCAACCCGATCGAGTTCGAAACGTTCATCAACTTGTGCAAACTGGGGCGACGGAGGTCGGAGTCCACAACCAGAACACGATGCCCGTGCTGCGCAAAAATCGTGGCGAGATTGAAAATGGTGGTCGATTTTCCCTCGCCAGCACCGCCGGAGACGACTGTCAGGGAATTGGCTGTCGGATCTTTCCTGGCAAAAAGCAGGTTGGTTCGGAGAACGCGATAAGCCTCAGCGTGAGGGCTGTCCGGGCCTTCCTTCATTAACGTGCCGACGTTCTGTGGAATCACACCAAGAACAGACGCCTGAAGAGCGCGCTCAACATCGTCGATGGTTTTCACGCTGGTGTCGAGGTACTCAATGAAGAAGGCCAGTCCAAACCCCATGATAAGGCCGACGATCACACCCAACGCAATGTTGAGCGGGATGTTTGGACGCACCGGGCGTTCACTTTCTTCCGCTTGATCGGTGATTTCCACGATGGAGGATTTCGGGAGCTGGGCATCAACTGTTTCCTGCATCACACGAAGATTGATAGCCTCGTAAATGCGCAATTTGGTCTCGTAATCCCGTTTGGCGGTGAAGTAAGGCCGGTACTTCTCCATCATTTTGGAATCATTTTTACGTGCCAAATCAATTCTGTTGGTAAGGAAATCCAGTTGGGCTCGATGCCGGTCAACCTCCCCCTGGAGCGCCATGAAGATCCCGCTCACCCGGCGATCAAGCTGGCCGGTAATCTGTGTGAGGAGGTTGCTATTGGCGACAAGCTTGGGGTGACTGGCGCCAAGCTCTTGTTGCATCGTAAAGTATGTGCTTTCTGTCACGTTGTACTGCGCCAGTAATTCATTCAGGATCGAATCGGGGTATGAAGTGTTCGGAACGGCTTGAGCCACCTTGTCCTTGGGATGTTTTTTGAGCTCGTCGAGGAGACTCAGGAAATTGGAAAGTTTAATCTCCACTCCAGCTTTTTCCCGCTCGAAGATGCGGACTGTCTCCGGCTCGGTGGTAGAGACGAAGCTTCCGGCGTCAATGTCGGACACACCCAGTTCACCACGTTTCCTGTCCATCTCCTGCTGTGCCCCCTCCAGTTCGATCTTCCGGACTTGAAGCTCCTTGCGCAGGATAGCAATGGAATTGCTCGATGCACCTGCGGAGCGAGCTCTGCGTGTGTCCTTGTAAACATCCGCGATCTTGTTCGCAATTTCTGCCGCTTCTTTGCGATCTTCACTGTACGCCTGAATCTCAATAAGGCTTGTATTGCGAAACTGTCGCACGTCCACCTGTTTCAGAAGGGACTGGTATGTCTCGGATGTTTTGAGTCTTTCCTGTCCAAAGCGTTTGGCCCATCTCTCATTCAGCTTCAATTGCTCAATGACGATGTGAAGAACGCTCTTGGACTTGATCTTCTCAAACTCCGTCTGGATGAAGTAGGGATCGTACGCAGTAGGCCCCTGGCTTCCCATCAGGAGTGGTGCGATGTCCGTGGTGTCCTTCCCGACTTCTATGCGCACTGTGCTGCGATAGGATGGGGTCAGAATGAATGTCACGGCCGTGGTGGTGAGTACCACCAGCAGAAACACGGCGAGGATGACAGTCTTGCGGATGCGGATGATCCGCCAGTAGTCAAGAAAGTGAAGCTTCTGGTCGGTGGAAGAATTTGGCGCAGCTGGTTTCTGGGTATCCATGACAAAAAAAGGGAGGCTGAAGATATTCCAGCCTCCCGCACAGGTTCAATAGATTTCTTTTAGTAAGAAGCTCGGACGCCAATATAGACGCGATTCCGGTTGTAGCTACGACCAATATCGGAATCCAGCCGGTCAAAATTATAACCGGCCTCCGCAGCGAGATACTGGTTAAACTGATAGCCCAAGCCCACTCCACTCAAGAAGAACAATTCTGACTTTCCATCCACCAAACCACTTTCGAATGACGAATTCATCAACTGCAAGTTCGCATTCGCACTCAATTTTGCAGTCAGCTTGTGTGTAAGAGCTAGATACGCTGTCGTCGTCTCTTGATCAAGTGTCGGAGTAGTTGCCGCAAGGAATGCAACATCGGTTGCATTGCGAGCGTGCCTCACACCTAAAAGGAATGAACTCCCCTCTGCGTAAGCGT
This sequence comes from Pedosphaera sp., assembly GCA_009695265.1. Taxonomy (GTDB): domain Bacteria; phylum Verrucomicrobiota; class Verrucomicrobiia; order Limisphaerales; family SIBE01; genus SIBE01. The sequence continues at coordinate 6,886 of SIBE01000101.1, forward strand.
AGGTCAAACTGGCATCGGCATACGGGTTAACTGTGTCCGTATTATTGAGGTCATACTGGGTAAACTGAACACCGACGCGAGCAGATCCTTGCAACTTGGAGTTGAAGGCATGATCAGCTCCCAAAAATACGTAGTGCGAGTCATTATCACGGGCTGAACCAGGGACACCAGCAGCGATCAAATCCGAACTTGTGTAGTCAGATATTCCATACTGGTAACCAAAAATTCCAGTGGTTGTGGGATTCATCTGCCATCTCAGATTGAGGGAGATCAAGTGCTCCAACCGATCCAAAAGGGCTGAATATGCCTTGTTATCGTAGTTGTAGTAATGATTGCTGTACCCAAGGACCGCAGACAAATTATCGGACAATCCAGCTTCAAAATTGATGGACGCCAGATTGTGAATGTTATCCCCTTCAGTGCGGAACGGAGTTCCGCCCGTCAACAGCTCCGGCTCCTGCGCAGAAATAAAAGCATCGGAAATCTCAACTTTGTATCGCTCCGTGAACGTATGGTTCAATTTGAAATTTGACTGGTGCGATTGATCAATGTCGTCAGAAGGGCGGTTCTCATACCACCGTAATCCGTAGGCGTAGCTCAATCCAACGTACGTCTGTGGCAGAGTCCAGTTGAATGCCGCGTTCGGGCTTACTTCGAGGCCGAATGAATCTCGCTTGTTTGGGTTGGCGACACCAGCAATGCGTGTAGGTGCTGTAGCGTAGTTGTCGTCATAAAAACCCTTCAACGAAGCACCGATGCTCCAAGGCTTCGAGAGCTCCGTGCGCGTGAGGCTTGGAGCGGGCGCGTAAGCGGTGCGCTGGGCATGGAGAGTTACGGCACCAAAAACCAGCAGGCCAGCAGACGTAATCGTTTTTTTCATAAGCAGTTAATCCTGTTTCAATAATTGTTCTCCCGGGAACTGTTACTTGAAAAGTGTGCTCTTTTTAAGGATGACCCCATGTCATGTCAATGAGATTTCATGCTTAAGCGGGCTGAATTGTACAACTTACTTCGACCGGAGGTTCCACCGAACCCGATCCGCCAGGAGCAGTTGTTGTCCTTCCTCCATGAATCTGGAATTCGCGTACTTGAGGGGAAATCCCGATGGCATGCTTTTTTTGATCAAACTTGTCTGCATGAACTCTCCCCAGGCGACTTTCGGAGATTTCAGGGCTGCGGCATAAATGGCTTCATTGCTAGTTAGTGTGGTGAGATAGAGCCCGCTGATCGGCTTCTGGTAATCGTAAATGCTGAAGAAGTCAGCCGCGCTTTTCCGATGATTGTCCGATGGCGCGTCCAGTGTCAGCCAGATGCATTTTCGATCACCGTACCAAGCCACGGCCCAGGGCATGTCGCTCATCAACATTTCATCCCGGGAGAACCATCCGCCTACATCCTGAATCCAAGGGGGATAGTAAGGTGGCCATGGAATCGGAGAGGACCTCGGAGGCAGGAAAGTCAATGCAAATGGAGCGCATACCACGGATACAAAACCAAGCACCACCGCCACTCGAAACGGCGCGAAACTGAATTCAATCTGATCCAGCAAAAGGAAGAACAATCCAACTCCCAATATCACCGCAACTGGAAGGACCAGAAGGAGCAGGTTCTCCGAATTGACTTCAGGGGATGCTGAACTCAAGTGTGTCCGCCCCAGAACCTGGGCGATCGATAAGACGGCGAGACAGCCAACGAACAATACGCGGAGCCTGACAAGCGCGGGGTTTCTGAAGGGCACGATCAGACTCACGAGAAAAAACGCTGCCAGCCATGTGCCACCCAGTTGAGGTAAATCACGCTTCAACAAATCTGCGGTGCCGGACATCAGCTTCCGGAAAATCGCCCCAGCGCCAGCAACCTCGATCTCGTTGTCCAAGTCTCCGTTCAGGTAGCGCTCAATGCGATTTTCTGGAAACACTTCCGTCTCTGCGTACACAGAAAATCCGGCTGTTCCAAATAAGGTTCCGCTCAATGCAAAGTTGCGGGCAAGCCACGGCGAAACCACTAGAAGAAATGTAACGCCCACCGCAGAGCCCACCAACCAGCGTCGCGCGCCAGCGATCCAGAGCACAAAACCCAGGACCGGAAAGATGAGCCAACCGCACGAATACCTCGTCAATGCTCCGAGGCCTGCCAGCACACCCACGGCAATACCCATCATCACGAACCATAAGGTGCCGCGCGTACCCTCGCGAGAATTCTGCTCGATAACCACCAGACACCACATCATCACAAGCACAAGGCACAGCAGAAACATCGTCGAGAGACCCGAAACACTGAATCGCCACAATAGATCCGTGCCCGCAAAAACGATTGCGGAGACCCAGGCGACGCCGGAATCGAAGAGCCGGAGCGCCAGCCGGAACACCATCAGAACCGCGGCAAAGAAGAACAACTGATTCAACAACGCAATGAGCATCTCCGGCTGATAAGTTCGGAAGGGCGATTTCATCGAGTATTGAATCGGCAGCAACTTCATCAGTCCCGCCAAGATCACCGGATATGCCGGAGGGTTCGCCAGATCCGGATGGTCCTTTTGAAGGACGGGAATCCCGGGCGTCGCACCCCGCTGTAGCAGCAACACACTCAACGGCCGGATGAATTGAGTTGTGTAGCCTCGTCCTTCCGCGATGTTCCTCGCGAGCTGCGCCGAGTCCATCGCCTCCTCGGTCGAAAAATTCTTGAATTCGCGTATGTCGTAGAGGGCTGTCAGCGCCAGCAAACCAAGCACGGCAGCCACAACCATGATGTATCGGGTTCCTTCTCCGACTTCCATTTTGTGAATCCATTCCTGCAAACTCGGCATACTCAAAATCCTTCCAGATGATATTCGTGCAACTTCCGATGCAACGTTCTTCGGCTGATGCCCAATCGCACCGCCGCTTTCGTCCGGCTCCCGCCACACTCCCTCAGCGCCCGGATGATGAGTTCCTTCTCCGCTTCCCAGACGGTGAGAGACCGGCTTTCTCCAGGCACCGCCCCATTGCCGATGGCCGTTGCTCTCACTGGCGACAGGACATCTGGTGACAGGTCCAGGACACCAATCTGCTCATTCTGGCAGAGAACAACGGCCCGCTCCACCTCACTCCGCAACTGGCGCACATTGCCGGGCCAGGAGTAGCCCAACAGCGCCTGCAGTGCCTCGGGAGAAAATTCCTTCACCGGCTTGTCGTGTTCCCGGGTAAACTCCTTCAAGAATGCCCTCGCCAGGAGGACGACGTCGTTCCCACGTTCACGGAGCGGCGGCAGGAGAAGCTCAATCACGCGCAGTCGAAAATAAAGGTCTTCACGAAATGTCCCGCCCTTTACAAGTTCACTCAGACTCTTGTTCGTGGCTGTCAGCAGACGCACATCTGCCGTCAATGTCTTGCTCGAACCCACCCGTTCAAAAGTCCGTTCACCCAGGAAGCGCAACAGCTTCACCTGGATCATCGCGTCGATCTCGCCGATCTCATCCAGAAACAAAGTCCCACCCTGTGCCAGCTCGAAGCGGCCAATCCGCCGTTCATGCGCGCCGGTGAAGGCACCCCTCTCATGTCCAAACAGCTCGCTCTCCAGGAGCGTTGATGTCAGCGCCGCGCAATGCACCGCCACAAAAGGCGCGTTCGCCCGCGGGCTCAATTGGTGGATGGTTTTTGCGATGATTTCCTTGCCTGTCCCGCTTTCGCCAGCAATCAAAACATTCACGCGTGTCGGCGCGATCTGGCGGACAATCTCAAACATCCGATGCATCACCGGCGATTCACCCACGATGCTTTCGAGCCCGAATTTCTTGTCGAGTTGCTGCTTGAGAGAGATGTTCTCTGTTTCAAGTTTCCGTTGCCGCAGGCATTTCGCAATGCGCATCTCCAGCTCGTCGATCTGCAGTTTTCCCTTCGAGATGTAGTCATCCGCGCCGCGCTTCATCGCCTCCACCGCCAGTTCCTCCGAGCCGTAGGCAGTCATGAGGATGCAAACAGGGGGCTTGGTCAGCGACTTGGCCCGGGCAATCAGCTTCATCCCGTCTTCATTGGGCAGACGCAGATCAGTCAGCAAGACGTCGAAGCTTTCCTTTTCGAGCAGTTCAAACGCAGACCCGGCATCTTCCGCCACATAAACATCGTAGCGATCCTCCAATGCAGCGCGAAGCCCGTCTCTGGTGGGCTTCTCGTCATCAACAATCAGAACTGCCGGTTTAATCATGCGAACTCGCTTCCAGTAGCCGCGTCTGCGGCTCGCGCAAAGGCAAAAGTACGCGAAATGTGGTCCCCTGCCCCACCCGGCTGTCCAGCTCGATGCGCCCTCCATGCTCGCGCACGATGCGCTGCACGATCATCAACCCAAGCCCGGAACCCTTTTTCTTTGTTGTAAAGAAGGGCTGAAAAATCCGGTTCAGTTGTTCCTGTGGGATGCCTCCTCCCGTGTCCATGATCGAGACCCAGGCGTAGTCCGCATCATGACCGGTCTGCACAGTCAGTTCGCCGCCACGAGTCATGGCTTGCATCCCATTCTTTGCCAGATTAACGAGCACCTGCTTGATCTGCGCAGGATCAAAAGGTGCCAGAGGGACGGATTCATCCAGCTTCTCCGTTACCGTCTGACCTCTGTTCTCGATCTCCGGACGGAGTAACTCGATCGTTTCGTGCGCGACTTCGTTAAGAGCGGATCGATTGATTCGCGGAGGTGACGGGCGGATGGCTGAAAGAAACTGCGTGATGATGTAATCAAGCCTCGTGATCTCGCCCTTGGCCACTTCAAGATAACCCTGGACCTTCTCAATGCCGGCATCCGAATCCGAGAGGTCATGGGCCATCTCCACTCTGGCCCGGCTGGTTCCACCGCGAAGACTGCGGCTGCCTCGCGGCAGTGAATTCTGCCTCAGTTTCTTCAACTCGCGCTCCATGAGCTGGAGATGAATGTGCAGGGCGTTGAGTGGATTGCCAATCTCGTGTGCCACGCTGGCCGCAAGCAGGGTCAAAGCCTGGATGCGCTCGCTCTCGATTGCCTCAAAGGTCTTCTGCCGCGCCTCCGTGGCGTCATGCAGGATCAAAGCCATTCCAGCGCTTCCCGTCTTGTCCCCATCCAGCGGCGCGGCGAACAGCCTTAGAAAACGCGGGCGTGGATAGCTGATCTCGAACTCGTGGCGCACGACGCGCTGTCCGCCCGCGCTGTCCAGTTCGGAAAGCTTCTTCCAATCCAAATCTGGAAGGTAGCGCTGGATCGGCTGGCCTTCGGCGAGAGTCCCGCTCCCGCCCAGGATTTCATGAACAGCCTGGTTGAAGTAAACAATGCGACCGCTTTCATCCATCACCAGCACGCCGTCCTCGATCGTGTTGAAAAGGGTTTCGAGAAAGCTTCGTTCGCGCGCCAGACGCTGCACCACCGTCTGCAAACCCTGTGCGTCCAGGCGTCCAATCCGCCCCAAAACCTTGTCCAGAAAGCTCGATTTCGCGGGAGGCATGAACAGCGATCAGAACCAGCCGCGTTTCCGGAACCACAACCACGTGACAACCGTTGACACGATCGTAGCCCCCGCCGCAATGGCGTAGCCATGCTTGAAGTGCGTCTCCGGCATGTCGCTGAAGTTCATCCCATACCAAGTCCCCACCACCATCAGCGGCGTCGTGATGAAAGTGATCAATGTGAGCGACTTGATCACCTCACCCGTCTGGTTGGAAGACATGTTCAAGTACACCTGAAGGATTCCGGTGAGGGAATCCATGTAGTTTTGCGCCAGTTCCGAGATGTGAAACAATCCGTCATACACGTTTCGGAAGTAGGGCACCAGATGCGGACGGATCAGCTTGAATTCCCCACTCGCAAACCGCGACAGAACTTCGCGTTGCGGCCCGATGATCTGGCGCAGGTGCAAGACTTCCTTCTTCACCCGGATGATATCGTTCAGCGTGCCCTTCGTTGGCTTTTGCAGCGCCATGTTCTCCAGCTCCGCTATCTCCATCGACAACTCCTCGAGCGCCGGCTTGTAGTTATCCACAAGCGCATCGAGGATTATGTGTGCGACACGATCCGGAGCACGAGCGGACATCCGGTTGGTCCCTCGCGTGCATCGGTCCTCGGTCATTGTGATGCTCTTCATCGGAACCTGATGGTAAGTCACCAGAAAATTCTTCCCGAGAAAGAAGTTCAACTCGCTCGTCGCGAAGACTCCGTCCGTGCGGCTGTAATCCACGCCGTGAATCACCATGAAAAGGTAAGGTGTAAACCGGTCGTCCTCTTTCGGGCTGTATTCCTCGACCTTTGGCGACGGGCTCACCTGTACGCAATCCTCAATCGACAGTGGGTGGAAATGAAAGACATCTTCCATTACCAGCCTTGATTCCTCCGGCGTGGCGTTCTCGATATCCACCCACAGAAAAAGATTCGTGTCAGCGAGCAGCGTCGGCATCAGGAACGAATCGATATCCTGCGTGTGCAACCGCCCCTGAGTTGTAAATGCGAATGACCGGATCATGCGTTGAAAAATAAGCTCTGGTGTCTGACGACCATCCGAATGTTCAAATCCTATGAACCCCTCCGTTCAACGCAAGATTGGAAAACCAATTCCATCCACCACCCCTCGCCTTGTTCCACTGCCTACCTCCGCCCTGCCCCGCCTTTGGGCTCACTCTGATTGAGCGACCTCAGCCAGGATGAACCCGGTTGTTTCTGGTATGCATCGTAACCTTCCTTTCCCAAAACCTTGAGCACCGACTCTTCCACCGCCGTCCGCATGTCATTAAGAATTCTACGGCGCTCTTCCGGTGGCAGGCCTGCGTCTCCCCGCACCCGTTGCACTTCCGCCTCAGCGATCTGCTTCATTTCATACACGCCTTCGGCTGCTTCATTGGGCAAACCGCTGCGAGCCGCCGCCAGCACAGCCCCGTGATATGCCCAATCCTGCTTCCGTTGAAAATCTGCAAAACGTTGGCGGCCAAGAATCCTCAACAATTGATCATCCATCTTTTGCTGGGCCATTTCTCTTCGCTCACGGGCCGCCTGATCCGCCGCATCGATTCCAACCAGTCCGCCGAACTCCTCGTCAAACTTTCTCCGGATGCCCACCATCTCACGGAATTCCGCCTCGCTCACATTCACGCTCCCCAGCTTCGAACGCAGAGTCGCCGCCGCCGGAGATAGGCGGAGATCGTAATCCGCCAGTTCCTCGGTCGAAAGAATCTTTTCCAACTCTGCGCGCTTCTCCACCTGAAGCCGCTTGAAATTTCCCAATTGCTCGCGTCCAGACGCGTCAGTCGTTCGACGCATCAACATGGCCGAGAATCGCTGCTCGATCTCCTCCACCTTCAATCGCTTCTCCATCGGCAGGAACGTCAGCAACTGTTCGCGCGGATTCAACGGCGAGAAGGTGGCATCCATCCTTTCGGTCCACTCGATGCCCAGAAGTTCGCGCAAAACCAACCGTTTCTCATCCGCCAGCTTTCGGAGTTGCTCGAAGCGCTCTCGAATTTGTTCGGCAGGATGTGAACTAAAGGCCGGTAACGCGTCCGGTTTCCAGAATTCATACTGCGTCTGCGGCTCGACCGCCGCACGGCGACGCATGTCAAACAGCGCATTCACATCCGCCACGATGATGTCCCGCACCGTCTGTTCCGGGCAGCCGAGGGACCGGAGATTGGCGATGTACTCCCGGTAATCCGGGGATTCCACTTTCCGCCAGTCGAACGGCTCCGGCACCTCGACCTTCACCTCCACCTGCCTCTCCACAATTTTCAAAGGAGCGTTCGTTTCCACCACGAGGACCGAGGGAGGCGACTCGCGCAGCAACGTGAACACGACTCCCAGAAGAATCGCGTTCACCACCACCGACATGATTGCCAGCCTCGTTACGTTCATCGATCAATTGATGAGGAACGATAACAGATGCTCTCAAGACGGGACAGCTACAAGCTCTCGTCGTTTGAAAAACAGCCGCCGACTGTGGTCGCGATGAACCCGCTGGAAACCCACCCCCAAATCCCCGCGTAAGCGAGGGCACCGCGGCCAGCGGCGTTTCGGGCGCACGGTCACACGACCGTTCTGGGGTCAAAAATCGTCGGAGTGATGCTTTTGTGGGCAGGAATTGCTCATTAGCCACGCGCTGTGGCGCTAGCGCGCGT
>SIBE01000102.1 GCA_009695265.1 Pedosphaera sp.
CATCCTATGATCTCGAAGCTCGGACCAATTCTGAAACAGCCTGCGATCATCAAAACAAAATCGGCACTCAAGACAAAGAGCACGGGTCGAAACAATTGTCGTTTCACCGCCAGCATGCGTCCACGAACAATGACATCATCGCCTACCGGAGTTGTTAAGAGAAGTTCCATGACACCGCTGCGGCAATCTTCGGCGGAGCCACGACACGCCAGTAGAGTTGTGGCATACATGAGGACCAAGTGGAGGATAAATGCCGAGCCAACGTAAATCGGCAAATCGAGCCATAAGCTGCGATAGAGAATCCAACCGACGATCCACCCGATGGCGAACAGAACAAAGAAGGCGGCGACGCCCAGGCCCTTTTGTCCAGGCCGTTCCCCGAGCCAAAGCATCGGGTTAACATTCAGCCATCGACCGGCCGTTCCTCGCGAGCAAGGCATCGCAGCAGCCTGATCAGCTCGCCAAAACGTCCACCGAAATCGTCGGTTCAGAGAAAGGGCGATCTTCTTATCCTGCCAAGCCCGAGGCAAAATGACGCAGGCTAATCCAAGAAAAGTCCAACTGAGCAAATGTGAGGTAAACCACGACCAGCCGAAGTCGGGCGTTGAAATCACACCCTTGCCTGCGCCGAGCGCGCTAAGAAATGATCCGCCGGGACTCAGCACCAAAAAGAATGGATGAACCGCCGGCCCTTTCGTGAAATGCATCAGCGCGTGACCAAGGGCGGGCAGAACGAATCCGAACATCAAGACGCCCAGCAAAGCGCCACTCAACGCGTGGCGTTCACTCCAGCATAGAGCCGATATCAAAATCCCGAACGAAACCGAAAAGAACAGGCCGTTGAGCAACGCCACAGTCATCCGAAAGAAGTCCGAGCCCGTGACACCGCCCAGGAAAATCGACAAGCCCAGCGCCGGCAGCGCCGCCAGCACGCAATACGCGGCGTTTAATGATCGCGAAACCAACTTGCCAGCGACGATGTCGTAGCCTTTAAGATCTGTTAGAAACAAAAGACCGATGGTGCCTTCCCGCTTCTCCTGGCTTAAACAATCCGCCGTCAGAAACGCGCCTTCGAGCAAAACAAAGACATAGGCCAGCACCGACAAAGCGACAAATAAACTTCTCCCCGCGGATATCGCACTGACCAATCCGCCAAAGCCAGCGTAGAGCATTCCAAGGCTTGTGACAGCGACCACGAGCGCTGCGAGGCTGCGCGAATAGTACGTCCTTGGAAGCCGCACCATCACGCGCAGCTCGCGATCCACCACAGGCAAGAAATTCATAAACCGCTGAAAGCTCCTCCTGACGCGTGAATCAGAACCAGCCCGATCAAACTCCAAGATCCCAAATACCCGGCGTAGGCGAACGTAATGCCCCATCGCATGTGTCGTCTGCCAGGATTCCAAATGGGGCCATTAGTTTCTGGAAAGCTGCGCCAAAGATGCCACGTTTGCAGGCCGACAAAAATACCGAAGACAGAGAACGCTCCGAGGAATCCAAACAAACCATTGAAGGCTGCCATAAAGGACAAGGCAATAATCCAGTACACGTAGAGCCTGGGTGGGCGCCAATCTTCTCCCATTTCAGCGGATACTTGACTGTATAAGCGAAGCGCTTGCCAGGCCAAGCCAAGGCCGATCACAGGCACCGCTCCGATCAGGCCAAACAAACCACACCGTCGGGAACGGCGAATCATGCGGATCATATCCACCGATTTTCCCGTGATTTCGCTGCGGGCTCTCACAAAGTAATTATCCGAGCACTCTCTTCACTTCCGATTCATCCGACAGTTGACGATCCAGTAGCTCACGCGCCGCCTGTGCCAAAGAACCCTGCGGCTCGATGACTCCTGGCCCGTGATTTCGAATTTTTGCGCGCATCGTCGTCTCTACCCGGAACCATTCCACGAGTGGGATACGGCCGTGATACCCAGTGGAAAGGCAAACCGAACACGGCACCCCGGAACAGTGCTGGCATCGACGTCGAATGAGCCGTTGGTTGAGCACTAATTGCACGGCCGACACGACCGCATAGGAGTCCTCGCACATGAGCAGGAGTCGCTCAAAAACCCCCTGGCACGATCCGGCATGCAAGGTCGCGATCACCATGTGCCCAGTCAGGGCAGCGTGGACAGCAATGTTAGCCGTCTCTTCATCGCGGATCTCCCCAATCACCAAAGTCTGCGGGTCTTGCCGCAGCAAATGGCGCGCAGCTTTTGCAAAGGTTAAGGCGCGCGCTTCATTGATCTCCGTCTGCATAATTCCCGGAATGATCTGTTCCACCGGATCTTCGACCGTAATAACATGCCGACCGCCGAGCTCAGCCAGGAACCGCAAGCACGAGTAAATGGTTGTCGTTTTCCCGCTGCCGGCGGGGCCGGTCAAGAGGAGAAGGCCGGAGTTACGCCGCAGAAACGACTCGAGTTCATTACAGACTTCAGCGGGGTAATCGAGTTCGCGCAAGGATTTCGTGACCGAGCTCGCAAACAGGCGCACCACAATTTTCTCCCCGGTGACCGTTGGATAGGTCGCGACCCTGATGTCGTTTTGCGCGCCGACCGTCGCCTTGTCGATTCGCCCGTCTTGCGGGAGAGAGTCTTGATAGGTTTTGAGGCGAGCCAGAAACTTAATTCGACCGAAGACCCGCTCCGCCACGTCCTCCGCCAAAGTTGAAATCGGAATCATCACGCCATCCAATCGGAATGCAACCTCCGCCGCTTTGCCGATCATCTGCAAATGAATATCACTCGCGCCGGAGTGCTCGGCTTGGCGGATCAGTTGCTCCACCCGTTTCGGCGCTGAATTGTCGAGATGTTCTGTCGGAGTCATCGCAGTTAATCTGTTGGGTGCCGAAGCACACGTTGCTTCGAGCCATTCCATTTGACCAGAGCGACCAAACTCTGTCACGTGCGATTGGTCAGACTCCTCGCTTGCGTTGGAGAATGCGAAAAGAAACCTTTATGTGCCGACCTTGCCTATGGTATGAATGGTTCGTTCCAACCAGTGAATGCAAGAGACTCTCTTTTTATGACAATGCCAGAGACTTCCCGCCGCAATTTTCTCAAAACAACGACTGTATCCGCCGCCGCGTTGGCCGTTGGCAACTTCACTCCATCGAGCGCCTTGGGCGCCAATGACCGAATCCATTTCGGCGTCATCGGATGCGGCGGGATGGGCACCGGACATCTCGGCAGCCTCGTCAAACGCAGCGAAGCCGACAATATAAAAGTGCTCGCCGTCTCCGATGTTTATCAGCGTCGCCTGACGCGGGCGAAAGGGATTTGCCAGGGAGATGGGTATCTGGATTACAGAAAACTGCTTGAGCGAAAAGATATCGATGCCGTGTTGATTGCCACCCCAGACCACTGGCATGCGAAGATATCCATCGACGCGATGGAAGCTGGCAAACACGTCTATGTGGAAAAACCGATGACGCACACCGTCGAGCAAGCGATCAAACTGCGCGACGCCGTGACACACAGCAAAAAGGTTCTTCAGGTGGGTCCCAACGGAACTGCCAACGACAGTTTCTGGCAGGCTCACGACGCGATCAAAGCAGGGCGGATTGGGAAAGTGACCTGGGCCCATGGCAGCTACAATCGCAACGCGCGTCTCTGCCTTTTCAACGAGCACCAGAAGGTTGATCCGACGGCGGGGCCAGACAAGGCCGGTGAGGATTACATCGATTGGGACATGTGGCTTGGTCATCAATGGGGCTTGGCACCGAAGATTCCTTGGACCCCAGATCACTTTTTCCGATTTCGCAAGTATTGGCCTTACAACGGCGGCGTCGCCACGGACCTGCTTTACCATAAGCTCGCGCCATTGCTCATTGCCATCGCCGGGCCCAATGGTGAATACCCGCGCCGCGTCAGCGCTATCGGCGGCCTCTATATCGAAAAGGACGGCCGGGACATCCCCGACACATTCCTTTTGACCGCCGACTACCCCAGCGATTGGTCGATCTTTCTCGTCAGCACCCTGACGAACGACGCCGGCCTGCCCGACCGGATTTACGGCAAACATGGCACGATGGAACTTGGTGGCGAGCCGTCACTGCGTTGGAACGGCGATTTCAAGGAAGAATTCAAAGCCAAGAACGATGGCAAAGAAGAGGTTCGTCTGGCGATCAAGCCGCGCCGCGACCTCGAAGGCAATTTCATTGATGTGCTTCGAGGCAAGGACCAACTCGCCTGCAACGCCGATCTCGGCTGCGCCACCATGGTCGCCATTAAAATGGCCGTCGAATCATTCCGACAAAGCAAGACGCTTCTGTGGAACGCGAAAGAAGAGCGCGTGACAACGAGCTGAGCGGTCTGGTGCCTCAATCAAGAGTCTGATTAAGCTCGTCGCCTAATAGATAATATATTCACAAATGAACAGTTGCTTGAAGTTTCTCCGGTTTCTCATCGGCGCGTTAGCTGCCGCCTCCACCTTGCTGGCACCGATGGATATCCCCGCCGCCGAAGGTCAGCTCGGGCCAGACAACACCCTCAGCGAAGCTGAGCGCCGCGCGGGTTGGCTGCTGCTCTTCGACGGCAAAACGCACGCCGGCTGGATGAACAGCGACCGCACGGTGCCGCGCACACCGGTCGAGGGCGGCATGCTCAACCCCTACAAGGCTGGTCACTACATGCTTGTGCACACGCAGCAATGGGACAACTTCGTGGCCTCGGTCGATTTCAAAATCAGCAAAGGCTGCAACAGCGGCATCTTCGTCCGCACCTTCTCTCTGACCTCTCGACCCGGAAAAGATATCGGGTTCAATGGATTGGAAATCGCGATCGACGATACCAAGGGGGCGGGCTACCACGATTCGGGGGCCATCTACGATTTGGTTAAACCTTCCAAGAACGCCATGAAGCCCGTCGGCGAATGGAATCACATCGAGATCACATGCAGCGGCAACCTGATCGAGGTGACGCTCAACGGCGAAAAGGTGACTCGGACGGATTTGAGCAAGTTTGCAGAACCCAACAAGCGCCCGGACGGCAGCGAGCATAAATTCGATATTGCCTATCGAGATCATCCGCTTCGAGGGTATATCGGTTTGCAGGACCACGGCAGCCCGTGCTGGTTCAAGAACATCAAGCTGCGGCCTCTGAAATAAGAAAGCTGTAAACAATCAAGACTGACATCCAAATCGCCGCGAACATTCGGCAAACGGTGGAAACTTTGGCGCAAGCTTTCGATTCTGTTTTTGGCGAACGGACATTACGGTAGAGAACTCATGAGCGGTCTTCTTCACAGTGGAAGCTCGGCTAGCATCCGCCGGATGTTGGCCGTGGCGTCGGCGCTTGTTCTGCCTGCAAGCGTTCTGGTCCTTCTTTCGTTTCACGATCTGGCGCACGCAACGCCCGCCAACAAGAAGGCTTTGGAAAAGTATTACGACAAGTTCCTGGTGGAGACACTCCGGAACTGTTCCACCTGCCATCTTCCGAGCACCAATAAGGCCCCGGAAACTCTGGACGAATTTCCGCACAACCCGTTTGGCCGCCGTCTCCGGTTGTTGGGCGATGAGCTCGTTACGGCTGGCAACAGGAAAGATATACCCACGCGGTTGCTGATGGTGTCCAAAGAGGACGCGGACGGCGACGGGGTGGCAAATGAGACAGAACTATTGCTGGGCCACGCACCCGGCGACGGTGCGGATAAACCGTCGGTCGCGGAATTGGACCAGATGTCGAAGCGCAGCGCTGAGTTCGCGTCCTTTTTGGCATCCTACCGCTGGCAACCTTTCGATGCCGTCAAGCGACCGCCTGTCCCGAAGATCAACAATCCTGATTGGGCACGCAATCCGATCGATTATTTCATCGCTGCTGAACAGGAAGCCCACCACCTGAAACCTCGGCCTGCGGCGCCGAAGCAGATTTTGCTGCGACGTGTTTATCTCGATCTCATCGGGCTATCGCCGACGCCGCAGGAAACGGCAGCATTTGAGAATGACCGATCACCCAATGCTTACGAGAAGGTTGTTGATCAACTTCTCTCTGACCCTCGATACGGAGAGCGATGGGGTCGGCATTGGATGGATGTGTGGCGCTACAGTGATTGGGCTGGATGGACGGATGGCGGGCAGGTGCGCGACAGCCAGCCACACATCTGGCGTTGGCGGGATTGGATCATCGAATCGCTGAACCGGGACAAAGGTTACGATCAGATGGTGATTGAAATGTTGGCGGCGGATGAACTTGTTCCAGAGGATACCGACGCGCTGCGTGCCACCGGGTACCTGGTCCGCAACTTCAAATTGCTGAGTCGCGAGCAATGGATGGAAGATACAATTAATCACACTTCGAAAGGGTTTCTCGGTCTCACGATGCATTGCGCGAAGTGTCACAATCATTTGTACGATCCCATTTCGCAGAAGGAGTATTACGAGATGAGAGCCATCTTCGAGCCGCATAAGGTTCGGATCGACCACATTCCAGGCCAGCCGGACACCAAAAAGGACGGGTTGGTTCGGGTCTATGACGCTGAAACAAATGCTCCGACCTGGCTATTTGTACGTGGCGACGAACGACATCCCAACACGAATGAGGTGTTGGCTCCAGGTGTCCCGAAGTTTCTGAGCGGATCGCTACAGATTCAACCTAGGTCTGTACCCTATTTCGCGGCCCAGCCTGACAAACAGGCTTTTGTCATTAAGGATAGCATTACGGCGGGCGAACAAGCTGTCGCCGAGGCACGGCAAGCGGCCGACAAGATCAAGGCGGATAGCAAGGCAACACTTGAAAAGGTGATCGAGTCTGAATCCAATGCCTCTGTCATTGAGGCACGCCACGCTGCCTTGGTGGCGGTCGTTCGCGCAGAAACAGGAGAAGAAACAAAGAAAACATCAGAAGAATGGAAGCAGATGGCTGAGCTCGCCGTGAAGGCGCAGCGGAACCTTGCTTTGCTGGAATCGAAGCACAATCTCATGCTGGCCGAACAGGTCAGACAAACGGCACTCACGAAAGCGGCTGAGGCCACCAAAGCCGTCGAAGCAATCGAGAAAGAAACCTCCGAGAAGCCCGACGCCGACAAGGCATCTGCAAAAAAAACTGTTGCCGAGAAGAAGGCAAAGGATCTCGAAGCCGCAAAGGTAAAGGTAAACGAGGCGGAAAAAGCAGTTGCTAAAGCGGAGGAAGAACTGAAAGCGACTCCTTCGACAGCTTACAAACCGCGCCTCACCAACATTTATCCTAGTTCAACCACTGGGCGCAGGCTCGCCTTCGCGCGGTGGTTGGCGGATACAAAAAATCCGCTCACTGCCCGCGTGGCGATCAACCAAATGTGGTCGCGCCATTTTGGCCGAGGGATCGTTCCGAGCATGGCGGATTTCGGAGCCAATGGACGCCCACCTTCCCATCCCCAATTACTGGATTGGCTCGCATCGAAGCTGATGGAGAGCAATTGGCAAATGAAGGCTCTACACCAGCTCATTGTCACCAGCACCGCTTATCGAATGGCTTCGACGCCCGACCTGGCAAACGCGAGCATCGATCCAGACAACACATTCCTTTGGCGGATGCCTTCGCGTCGTCTGGAAGCGGAGATCGTTCGTGACAACTTGCTCTACGTTTCCGGCCAGCTCAATGGATCTATGGGCGGGCCGGAAGTGGACAACAAATTGGGGCTTACGTCCAAACGGCGCAGCGTTTACTTGCGCATCGCGGCCGAGAAGGAAGTGGAGTTTTTGAAGATTTTCGATGGCCCCAGCGTCACCGAATGTTACGAACGCAAACCAAGCGTCATGCCGCAGCAGGCTTTGGCTTTGGCCAACAGCGAATTGGCGACCACGCAGGCGCGTCTTCTAGCGCAAGGTCTCTCTAAAGAAACCGGCGACAACACTGAGGCTTTCATCGCTCGCGCTTTCCAAAAAATACTCGCACGACAAGCGACCCAGGAAGAGTTGAAGGTCTGCCGGGAGTTTCTCCTCCCGACAACTGCCCGTGTCCAAGGGAGCGAACCATCAGTCGAGGCCGCTCTGATCAGCGTGGCGCTGAATCAGAAGGATCCACCCAAGCCGACACAGAACTCTCGGGAACACTTGGTTTTGATTCTATTCAACCACAACGACTTTGTGACGATCCGTTGAACCAAGCGGAGCAAACCTTTGCCATTATCAATCTTTCGAGCAATCGTGAGATGATGACGCTTTCTTTGAAAGATGAGTTCTGCGCCGGCTTCAGGGATTTGATGAAGGCAGTTCGGTGGCTGGCCGTCAGCGCTATCTTGGTGTTTCTTTCACCCAACACCCCGGCGGAACAGTCATCGAATTTCAGGATTTTTCGCGTCTCCGATGGATTGAAAGAGTCCTACGTCAGCGCGGTGACTTTAAGCCCTCGCGGCAACGTCTGGATGAAGCATGGCGATGTCAATGAAGTGAGTGTTTTCGATGGCTACAGCATTCACACGTTTGTTTCGCCGGGGACGAACAGTTTTGCGATTTATGAAAGCCTGACCGGGCAACTGTGGTCCCTTTACGATGAAGGTCTGTTAGTCCACGACGGCAGTCAATGGGTTCGGCATCCTGTTGCAGAAATTAGGGGTGAGATTCAGTCGAATCCCCGGCGCAAGGTCCGGCAACTTCCCCTTATTCCAGCGCACAGGGATCATATCCTTTTTTTGACTTCAGACAGCCTAGTTGAGTATAACTCCGCGCGCCGGCAAAGCGTGGTGATCCGAAGAGTCTCCGACACGAGGTTGGGCAAGTTTCGAGAAATGGCGGAGGCGCGCGGTGACAGCGGTGTGTGGATCACTGGGACCAAGGGACTAGGCAAATTGCTCGGACCGCTCCGTTCCCTAAGCGCGGATTCTCCGTGGGAAGAACATCTCATCAGCGACGTCGAAAACCTGCAACGGCCCTTCGAGAATCACCTTGGCGAGATTACAACTGTCGCCACGGATAGCTTCACGAATAATTACCGGCTGCTCGTGCAGTCTGATCTCGGGTCCTGGCACCGCCGCCCGGTGCCAGGCGAGAGCATCGCGCAAGCCTGGCCTGGCTGGGATGAGGCGACTTGGGCGTTCACGATCAACTCGCTCCTGCGCTTCGAGCGCGATCCGCAAATGACTCTGAGCAAAGAAAGAAACTGGGTCGGACAGTACAAAGACGTCGTGACGGAAACCAACGGTGTGTTTTGGCTCGCGACTTCGGAAGGACTAGTTCGCTACTCGCCATTCACTTGGCGGACGCCCCGTGAAATCGAGGAGATCGACTCTCTGGTTCATGCGTTGGTCGAGGATGCAAAAGGCAGGCTGTGGTTTGCCAGCACCGATTCCTTGATTCGGTTTGCGAACGGGCGATGGCAGAAGATCAAGTGGCCCGAGGGCTTTGAAGCGGAATTTCAGACTACCGATTCGCTCTATCAATTGCCGGATGGGCGCCTGGCGATTGCGGCCCGCGAGCGACCACTTCTCTTCGATCCTGATCGGGAGGAGTTCAGCTATGTAGTGCATCCGGCAGGGCGGCGAGTGAAATTTATTGGCCAGGCAAAATCAGGAAAAGTCTGCGCGCAAACCAGCCAGCGTGATTTTTCTGAGTCCTTTCTACTGGAACAATTCGATGGCAATGAGTTCAGCCGAGTCATCGAGTCTCAGTCGGACTGGAATCTGGGTGGTGAGTTGTTTTTTCTGACGGTGACGCAAAATGGAGATGTATGGCTCGGTGGTGCCGGCGGCTTGGGTGTCGTGCGAGACGATCAATTGCAAGTATTCGGTTCCTCGAACGGCTTTGTGGAAGAGCGGGTATTTTGCTTATTGGACCTTGGGAACGGCAAAGTCTGGTGCGGCGGAACTGACAAGATCCAGGAGTACAACGGAACATCTTGGTCGGTCATCCGCTCTGGCATGGACCGAATCAATAGCATGACGAAAGGGAAGGACGGAAAAATCTGGATCGCGACGGCCCGCGGCTTGCACAGCTATTCCAACGGATGGTGGGTTATCAATGGAGTGGAGGAGGGCCTTGCGAGCCCAGCGTTATCCCGAGTTTTGCAGGACCGTCAAGGGCGTCTTTGGGCAGGCACCACGCGCGGCATCAGCCTGTACCATCCGGATGCCGATGTGAGCCCGCCCAAGACATTCCTCCCCGTTGTGGAAAATGCGGAGAGGCCCTTGATTGAAGGTCCGGTGACTGTCCTCTTCAGTGCGGCGGATAAATGGCATCATACTCCGGCCAGCCGCCTCCTTTTTTCTTATCGTTTCGATGAGGGACAATGGTCGGCTTACACAAACGTGATGGCTAAGACGTTCGAAAGTTTAGGCGCTGGGAAGCATCGCTTTGAGGTGCGCTCCATGGATCGGAATTGGAATGCGGATCCCTCTTCCGGCTCGGTCGAGTTTTCCATCATCGTTCCCTGGTACAAGGAATCACGATTGATTGTGGTTTTGATTTGTGGATTGGTTTTAGTTTTGTTCTTTGCGGGGCTTGCCGTTAACCGACATTGGCAACTCACCCGTAGCTATGCTGAAGTCGAGAAGATCGTCGCTCTGAGAACTCGGGAGCTCGAGCGGGCAAACCAAGAGCTGATGCATAGCCAAAAGATGAAAGCGCTCGGCACACTCGCGGCAGGCATCGCTCATGACTTCAACAATATTCTCTCCATCATCAAAGGGTCTGCCCAAATCATCGAAAGCCACGTCGAGGACAAAGACAAAGTTCGGACGCGGGTCAGTCGCATTAAGACCGTGGTCGATCAGGGCGCGGGGATCGTCAAATCGATGCTGGGTATCAGCCGAATCACGGAGCAGGACTTTATTCTTTGCGACATTAATTCAGTGGTCGAAGATACGATCAAAGTATTGGGCGATCCATTTCTGCATGAAGTCACCATTCAGTTCGAGTCTGCGCCCTCTTTGCCGTCCATTCTAGGTGTGAAGGAATTACTTCAGCAAATGCTGCTCAACCTAATTCTAAATGCAGCCGATGCCATGTCGGGCAAAGGAGAGATTCGCCTGAAAACTGGCCAGATGAATACTTTGCCAGAGAATCTCTCTCTTTCTCCGGTGGAAGCTTCCAACTACGTTTATGTTCATGTCCAGGACGGCGGTAGCGGGATTGCACCGGATGTCTTATCTCGGATCTTCGAACCCTTCTTTACGACCAAAGCGTTCTCGACGCGGCGCGGCACCGGCCTCGGGCTCTCGATGGTTTATGAGCTGGCCAAGGAGATGGAGTATGGATTAAAGGTGAAATCGACAGTCGGAAAGGGGAGCACATTTAGCGTTGTTATTCCTGTCAGAAGTTAGCTCACAGCTCGTTTCGAGTGCTTACGTTGGCGAGTTCTTGAGACTCGGATCTTGATATCGCGGACGACTTGGAGTTAATTGGGCTGGAGCCTGAAACATGAACAAGCCGCGTATTCTCATCATTGAGGATGATGATTTTCAATATGAGATCTATGAGGAAGCGTTGGCTGCTTACCAACTCACCCGCACTGTCACCGGTAGTGAGGCTCTTACCGCTATCGCGCATCAAACGCCCGACTTGATCATTCTCGATCACGTTTTGTCCGATGGACAACTCGGACTCGATTATCTTCCGGAGTTGAAGGAATTGGTGCCCTATGTCCCCATTGTCATTGTGTCGGGAGCTTTGGAGGTCCATCAACAAATCCATGCCCTTCAGGGACCGCGCCGCGCGCACTATTGCATTACGAAACCTGTGGACGTAAACAAGCTCGCAAAAACCGTGGAGGTCGCGCTCAAGGAATGTGGCGAGTCGGAGGTCGTCCGCCAATTCGAAGCATTGGAACGTTCCAAGCGCGTGGACGCCGAATCGCTCTTCAGTCGTTCAACGGATCGTCTGAGTCGCCAAACGGAAATCCGGCGAATCGTGAGTCTGACGAAAGACCGTCCCAACGTTTCCGCATTGGCTCGTGAATTCCGGGTTGCTCGCCGCACCATCATCCGCGATCTGCAAGAGCTGATCCGTCGGGGAGAACTGAGGCCCGAGGTCTATCCGAAATGGGAAATGGGAGATGATGAGTAAGCCAATAGAGGGGCGTTCCGAAACCATAATCATCTCCTTCGCGCGTGTCTCAAGAGACCGGACGAGGCGATCGAGTCCACGTGTCCGGCCGTCGAGCCGACCGGGCTTCCGTGCTCGATTAGAGAAAGCGGCTACGGTTCCGTAATCTGTCCTAACAGAGCTGACCGCTTTGCTCCGGTGGTGGAAGGGATATTCCCAGCCATTCGCCGGAGCCGATAGTAGGCCAGAAGAGCGAATGCCGCGGGTTCAATGCTCTGAATGGGCCAGCCCAATTGCTCGCTGGTTTGCAGTTGAACGTTTGAGTTCCACCGCAAGAGCTGTTTGTGAATTGAAGCGACCAGGTGGGAATTAGCTGCGCCGCCGCCCGCCAAGATCACTCGGTGAGGCATAGCTTTCAGATGAAGACGGTAACTCAGTGCTAGCGAACTTGCCGTGAACTCCGTCAAGGTCGCAAGCATGTCGAATTTAGAAAGTCCCAGCGCGTTCATCTCGATGAAGGCGGGTTCAAGAAAAGACTCTCCGAAAAGTTCGCGTCCGGTGCTCTTGGGAGGTGTTTTCGCAAAGTAAGGGTCCTGCAACCATCGCCCCACCAACCCTTCTGAAACGACTCCTCGCCGCGCCCATGCGCCGTTTTCGTCAAATTGCTTCCTACCGCCAGTGAGGCGCCGCATGGCCAAATCGATTAGCATGTTGGCTGGACCGGTGTCGAATGCATTGATCCGTGGTTCTCTTCCATCTCGCCAGTCGATCGAGGTCACATTGCTGATGCCGCCCAGATTATTGACGCACACATGACGACTGCGATCGGCGAACGCCAGCTTGTGAAAGAGGGTGGCCAGAGGAGCGCCTTGTCCACCCGCCGCCATATCCGCTGCTCGGAAATTGCTGACAACAGGCACTCTCAGTTTCTCGACCAAGTACGCGGGTTCGCCGAGTTGGAAAGTAGCGGGCCTTCCTTGAGCGGGATTATGAAAAACGGTCTGCCCATGCAATCCGACCAGATCGAGCTTTGCCTCCCCCATTCCGGAGGCTGCTTGTCTGGCGTAAAACCGCCCGAGGTCATGGTGCAGTTGAGCCAACTGATGGCTCGAAGTCATCCCCTGCGCTGCGTGCTGCAACCGATCCTGCAGGAGCCGTGGAAATTTCGATTGCCAATGGCTTTTGAGCACAACTCCTTTTTCACCGATCGAGCAGAGTGCGTAATCAACGCTTCCGATGCTCGTGCCAGACATGATCCCCAGAACGAACAGAGGCCTGGAGAAACTGCGGTAAACTGCCTGGACTTGAGGTTGCTTCAACATGAGCCAGAAAGACAGGTGTGGTGTCTTTGGAAAGCAAAATCGTGTTTTTGCTCGCAAAATTCTTATAAAACGGTTACGGGAAAGTCCTGATTAAATTCGTTTGGCCAGTTTGCCGGTGTTTGAGGTTCCTTCTTGTGATTGCTTCACTGTGAGGAACTTGGTTTATACCACTAGAGGATGAAGATATTTAATTCCGCCCAATGCAAAAAGCTGGTGGCGATCGCCACAGGTCTTTCGGCCGCCTCGGGATCGTTGAGAGCGGTTGAGCCGAGCGACATCTTGGTTTTTAGCAAAGAGCCGTTCTTGTTGCGGCCTCGATTAGCGGTTGCGGAGACTTACATCGATAACGTCTTTTCGCGCCAAGTTGGCAAAGCAGATTTTATTACCGCTGTCAGTCCTGGCTTAAATTTTCGACTGGGGAAGGAGGCCGGAAATTTCATCGCCCTCGACTATGGTTTCAGTCAGCGGTTTTACGCTACTCAGGACGACCTTAACGCCGGAGATCATGCGTTTTCGATCCGAAACAAGCTGCAAGGCCAAAGGTTGGCAATGGTAGGAACCGATCGGATGGATTTAGTTTCCAACCCGATCGGCGTGGTGCAGCAAACGGGCTTCGGCAGTCCGATAAACATAACGCCTCCCGTCAGCGAGGGTGGAACACCGAGTGTTTCTCCAGTCCCGATCCCGGATCTGGGCAGTCCAGTGCGAGGAGGAGAGGTGCTGTCAACCTATGAAGAGCGGAACGTCGATTCCACGAGCCACTACCATAGTTACAATCTGGCCTACTCCATGACCGAAAAAACCGGGGTATATCTTCAGGGTCAATATTCCTTGACCGATTACGAACAAGGCGTCGAACTCTATGATTTGACCACTTGGAGAGGCACCGGCGGTTTTGCGTTTCAGGCATTCCCGAAGACGAGTTTCTTCGGTGAAACTTACTACGGACGGACTACGACAACGCCGAATTTTATCGCGCCCAGCATTCCCCATCTGTCATTCATCGGAGGATCTTTAGGTGCCAGAGGCAATTTCACGGAGAAAATCACAGGCGTCGTGAGGGTTGGTTACGAATCTCGTGAATTCGCCGATAGTTCGGAGGCACCCAGCTCTCCGGTCGCGAGCTTATCCTTGAGCTATCGCGTTTTGCCGAAGACAGCGCTCTCGGTGACTTACGACCGACTCCACGACGTCTCCGTGCAATATGCGAA
>SIBE01000103.1 GCA_009695265.1 Pedosphaera sp.
TAAATTCATGCTCCCATCATTCCAGTTTGTTTTCTTGAATCTGCTTTGCAAGGAATAGGGACAAAAACCGGAGGTTTCTCACCTTTTCCTTGCTCCCTAACTTCGCAGAACGCATCCTTTCTCCGAATTATACCAACAATTGGATTTCACATGCGCTTATTTAGAAAGTTCTTTATTCCTCAGTTTTACCTCACACTCCTGGTTTCTCTCTCCTGTCCGTTTTATTCCGCCGTTTCCGATCCTCCTGACGCTATGACAAACAACCCTCTGCTCAAAGAAAGCTCTCTTCCTTACCATTTCCCTCCCTTTGACCGCATCAAGGACGAGCATTACACCGCTGCTTTTGAACTGGGGATGGTCGGGCAGCTTCAAGAAATCGCCGCTATCGCCGACAATCCCGCACCCGCGACTTTCGAGAACACCATTGTTGCGATGGAGCGTTCAGGGGACCTGCTCAGCAGGGTGCGTCGTATTTTCTTCAACCTCAATGGCACGCTCACTAATCCAAACATGCAGAAGGTGGAAAAAGAAATCGCTCCCAAGCTCTCCGCCCACTCCGACGCGATCCGACTTAACCCCGCCCTCTTTGCCCGTGTCCAGGCTCTTTACGAAAAGAGAGAATCGCTCGAGCTTGACCCCGAATCGAAACGCCTGCTGGAGCGCTATCACCGAGATTTCGTGCGTGCGGGGGCTCGGACTTCCGGGGCAGATAAAGCGAAGCTCAAAGCTCTCAATGGCGAACTCGCTTCTCTCCAAACGACCTTTTCCCAAAACGTTCTCAAGGACTCAAACGCGTCCGCCGTGATCGTCGAGAACCGCAGCGAGCTCGCGGGGCTTTCGGAAAACGCCATCACCGCCGCTGCTGAGGCCGCTGAGGCTGCGGGCCACAGAGGCAAGTATCTAATTCATCTCATCAACACCAGCGGCCAGCCGCCCTTGAAAGTCCTGCAAGACCGCGCTCTCCGCCAGCGAATCCATGAAGCCTCAGTCAATCGCAATAGCAAAATTGGCGAGTTTGATAATCGCCCGATCGTGGCTCGCATCGCCAAACTTCGCGCCGAGCGCGCCGCCCTCCTGGGTTACCCGAACCACGCCGCTTACGAAATCGAGGAACAAACCGCAGGATCCGTGGCCGCTGTGAACAAATTGATGTCCCAACTCGCGCCTCCCGCCGTCGCCAACGCCCGCAATGAAGCCTCCGAATTGCAGGCCATGATCGATTCCGAAAAAGGCGACTTCAAGCTTGCTCCGTGGGATTGGGCCCTTTACTCCGAAAAAGTCCGCAAGGCCCGTTACGACTTTGACGAATCACAGCTGAGACCTTATCTCGAGATGAATCGTGTGCTGGTTGATGGAGTGTTTTTCGCCGCCACGAAACTTTACGGCATCACCTTCAAGGAACGGCCAGACCTTCCCCTTTATCATCCGGACACCCAGGTGTTCGAGGTGTTCAACGAGGACGGTTCTCCTCTCGCGCTATTCGTGGTGGATTGGTATGCTCGACCTTCCAAGAGGGGCGGCGCCTGGGCCAATGCCTACGTCTCGCAGTCCCATCTGTTGGGTGTCAAACCCGTCATCGCGAACCACCTCAACATCCCCAAACCACCCGCCGGTGAGCCTACGCTCCTCACCTGGACCGAGGTCAACACCGCCTTCCACGAATTTGGCCATGCGTTGCACGGGATGTTTTCCGACGTGAAATACCCCCGCTTCTCGGGCACCTCCGTGCCGCGTGACTTCGTTGAATACCCGTCGCAGGTCAACGAAATGTGGGCTGATTGGCCGGAAATCTTGAAGAATTACGCCAAGCATTTCAAAAATGGGGAGCCGATTCCCCAGCCGTTGCTCGATAAGGTCAAGAGTGCTTCGAAGTTCAATCAGGGTTTCGCGACCACCGAATACCTTGCGGCAACCCTCTTGGACCAGGCGTGGCACCAGATCCCCTCCAGCCAGGTCCCGGGCGCGGATGGGGTGATCGAGTTCGAAGCTGCCGCGCTGAAGCGTTACGGCGTGGATCTCTCCAGCGTCCCACCGCGCTATCGCACCCCTTACTTCAGCCACACATTCTCGGGTGGTTATGCTGCTGGCTATTATTCATACATCTGGAGCGAAGTCCTCGATGCTGACACAGTGGAGTGGTTCAAGGAAAACGGTGGGCTAAAACGAGCCAGTGGCGATCGGTTCCGGAAAACACTCCTATCGCTGGGAGGCAGCATAGAAGCAATGGACATGTTCCGCTCCTTCCGGGGCCGGGATCCAGAAATCACACCCCTTCTCCAGCGTCGGGGACTAACCTCTCAAAGCCTCGCGCCATAATATCCGAATGACCTGCGCAAACAGGGAGCGTTCAAACTCTTGCTGGCCGAGGGGAAAGTCACCGAGGAGATCGTTGCCCACATTAACAGGGCAGTTCATCGGATCGCTCGATAATTGGAACAGCCGTCGTAAGGCTCGTCCCCGCGTCCACGGCTCAGGGCTACGCCGCAACGCTACTAACTCCGAGAGCGTGTGAAATATGCGGGCTGAGGGATTACAAACCTCCAGCGAACGAGGAAGACTCCAGCATCGGGCTAACTTTGATCGCAGTAACAACTGGTAGGCCGGGCGCTGCCCAAGGCAGCCGCCCGGCGTTCGGGTGGTTCGATCTGTTACGTGACTTTCACTTCGATAGATTTCGGTCGAGCCTTTTCGCTCTTGGTCAGGCGCACGGTCAGCACACCATCATTAAACTCAGCGGAAACCTTCGAGTCGTCGGCGTTGTCGGGTAAGCTGAAAATACGCACGAAGCTGCCGTAGGCCCGCTCGACACGATGATACTTTTTATCCTTTTCCTCCTTCTCAAACCTTCGCTCACCGCTGATCGTCAGCACCCCGCTTTCCACGGCGACCTTCACTTCGTCCTTTTTCACCACAGGCAACTCGGCCTTAATGAGGTATTCCTTGTCGTCCTCAGTGATGTCCACCAACGGCAGCCATTGCGCCACAGTCATGGTTTCCTCCGTGCTGTTCGCGGCGCGTTGAGGAGCCAAGCCGAAGATGGAGGTCAGGCGTCTTTGCAGATCATCCATTTCTTTGAATGGATCCCAACGAGTCAATGCATTCATATTTAACCTTTCATCGGCGGTTCAATTTTCGTTTCTACCGGACGGCCCACCGCCTGCTAGCAATCCGGCGATGTTGAATTCTTCAAGTCTGCTCACAGCAGACCGAATCATCGCACAGATCTTCTTCAACATGAAAAATGCCAGCCGCGCCACTTCAGCAAACCCCTGTAAAATCAAGGGGATTACGATCTCAGCATGACTGTGGTGTGACGCGCAATGCGTCAGGGAGCGACACGAGTGCGTCGATGTGACGCGAACGGGACGTTCGTGACGTGAGCTGAAGGAAACGGGAGTTGCGGAAGAGGGAACGAATCGTGGAGAGCGAATTGTGCAAACGGCGCTGGACGGAGCAGGACCTGAAGCGGCGACGCAAATCGGACGCTACAAGAAACAAAAACGACTGGCGACGATCCACGGAATCGAACTGGAAATCGCGGACGATGCCCTCGATTCCATCAGCGAGGAAGCCGTCACCCTGGACATAAGCCCATCCCGCCAGATCGAGGGCGGCCTCAACCTATCGAGCACGCACCAAACGACTGACGAACGGATCCAACGGCTCGAAGCCAAATGGGAGAAAATGGATCGGAGGTTCGGCTTTCATGAATTCCAACAGCGCAACTGAACGATCGAGAGGGCCTTTGATCCGCTGGAGAACTCGTGAGGCTTGGCCCGTTACGTTGCTTCTTGATAGAGGCTGGCGTGCTTTCGTTTGAGGAATGATCGAAGCGTTTTTAGACTTTCAACTTTGACGAACGCTCCTATCGGAAAGGGGCTTCCGCGCTGAGTCGGCCGCAGGCAGTGTCTGAAATGGATCAAGGTTTTGCCCACGAAAACGATGGAGATATAGCCGGCGTTTTTGGTTCTCCAAACTTGGCCTTTCTCTAGGGCATCAGGGATTGGGGTTGGTCTCAAGCGATAAGAGTAGCACACATGGCAATAGGGATCGATTGCTCAGTGACAGCGCGGCTAGCGGCCCTTGTCGGAAGCTTGATGGTATAACGAAGCAAGTTCGATGAGTAACGGCTCTAGCCGCTTGTAGTATTCATCCTCGGACAATTGTCCTTTGGACTCGCGAAGCTTGGCAACCGCCAATTCCAATTGATCCCGCTTGCTGCGAAGGGCAGGGGAAAGCCCACGCTCTTGTCGGCTCCGGACCAGATGAAACTGATGAGCGCGGAGCCCGTCTGCTGTAGCGCCTTCCGCGGCTTTCTTGACCGCTCGAATCCCTTTGAACCAATCCGCTGGCGTGCCTCGCCCGTCGCCGTTGTCGTCTAGCAGCGGATGTTCGGTGGCCAGCCGGCCCTCTGTCTTGTAGAATTCGGCGACTCGATAGGCGGCAGTGAGAAAAGCTTCTAGCAGTGATGTCTGCCCATCTTTATCCAAGTCAGCTTCAGGATCGGCAATCGCCTCGGAAATAAACTGGCCAATCCGCGCGTAATTTTGTTCGAAGCCGCTTTTCGTGGCCGTAATGACAACGCGACCCGGCGCGGACAGCTTGCTGATAAAAGCTCCGCTTGACGATGCGCAGTTAACTAAGGCAACGGGTCGGCGGAAAGGCTCGAGCCAAGCCGCAAGATCGGTGGCTGGCAGATCAGGGCCACGAAGGTTGTATCTGGCTTCCTTGCCATCAAAGGTTCCGTGACCAAGGAGCACCAGCCACAGTTCACTGTCCGATTCCTTCTGCTCATTCGATAGCGCCTGCTTTAGAAGGTCGTAATCGGTCGTTTGGGTTCCATTGGTGGATCCAATAGTGATCTGTTTAGCCCCTGCTTCGCGGCAAGCTTTTTCCCAAAGTTGAGCCCACTTCGAAAAATTTTGACCGTATTCGTCCTCGCCGGCAGCCCCGACGACCACGATGACAGTAACCAAGCTGTTGGTTGTGAGCGGCGGAGAGTCCGCTCTCGAAATTGCGGCGAAGAGAGTGAAGCAAAGCATCACCGTGCGCACCAGGGCCGGACAGTCGTTGTATAACATCACGCCAAGCCTTTCCATCGACGCAAACCCCACTCCGCGATGAAGCACGCCAAGGCGAACAGGAATACCGCGGGAGTATGCCACAAAGGAAGCGTCCAAGTTTCAGTAATCGGAACCGAGCGTTTGGGCAGGCTCTTGGCAAAATCTGACAGTTTATCCGCGGAAACAATTTCACCGCCGGTCTGTTGCGCAATCTTCTCGAGCAGAGCGCGGTTTGGTTTTAGGGAACGAAACTCTTCCGCGGCGGGATTGGCCGTCCAGCCGGCTTCCACCCGGCCGACTTCGAGGCCTGAGGCATCTGTGACAATTGCCTCGGCCTGGTAGGCGCCCGTCTCTCGAGGAATGTAAGTCGCCTGGTAAAGCCCAGGTTCGTTGAGTGCCGGCTCGGCGTGAATGCGGACGGCGTTGTGGTTCGTCGATAGTAAGGCATTCTCGCGAGGTTTTCCGCCGTCGGAATTGGCGATCACACTTTGGATATCCAGGGTGACGGAGGCATTGTCCAGCGGCTGAAATTTCTTGTCGCGCACGCGGAGTTGCAGCAGCACTGATTGATTGGCATCTGCTTGTTGCTCCGCCAGCAATTCCAATCGTTTGGGAACATCGGCGATGAGCCACCGCACCATCTGCCGCCAGGCTTTGGCCAAGTCCCGTTGCAGCGTCTCGCTCTGCAAGCCCCAGCGCCAAAGATCTGCAATTGTTAAGGCTGCGGAGCGCCCATTCCCGAAGCGTTGTACGACCAAGGCCGGGAACTGATTCGCCGCCGCATCGTGCACGGTCGCGAGGACGCTCGCGCCCGGCTTGATGTCCCGAACACGGTTGATCACCTGAAAGGCTGGCATGTTATCCAGGCGGGCGCGTTCCTCGGTTTCATTCAGCCGCAGTCGCGCCCACGGCTGGAGCCAACCTTCACGGGTTAAATCCAAGCGAACGCTGACCGCAGCTTTCGTCTCAGGGACCCGATCAAGATACACCGGTAACATGTCACCAATCGGAGTTCGCTCAAATTTTCCCTGATGAAATGATTCCTGTCCTCCCAGCATCAAAAATCCGCCGCCCCGCTCCGAGACGAACTTTTGCACCAGGACCATCTGGTCATGAGTGAAGAATTCGGACTCCAAATCATCGACGATCAATGCCTCATATCCATACAAATCATCGGCAGTCTTGGGAAAGCCGCCGCGCAACTCCGCGTCGTCGGTGATGTTAAGCCGAACCAGAACCGGTTGATCATACCTTTCGGTCTCTTCGGTTTTCTTGTCGAAACCACGGAAAAGAGGATTGCTCGATTCGCTGGTGCGGCCGCGAAAGTCGAACTTTGGTTCACGTTTGGCGATCCGAATTAATCCGATCAATTGGGTTTGCTCATCTTCCGTAAGCGCTCGATTGAGAAACTTGTATTCCCAATTGGGGCGTCCCGTCACATAGAGGACGCGATGCGGCCCTTTGCCGCGATCGACCACCAGCACTCTGCTGTTGTTGGCTAAGGTGGCTTCCGTGGAAGTCTGAGGATTGGCAAACTGGCCAAGCTCATCTCTGGCGGAAACTCTGAATCGATAAAATGAAATCCCATTTTTCTCAGGGCGAAATTGAAATCGAAAGCCAAGGGTCTCGTCATCTTTGGAAACCCGTTGAGCCTGCTCTTCCACCTTTTTTCCGGTGTTGTCGAATAACTGTCCGACAACGCTGACGCCCGAGTAGCCGCTTGCGACGGCTGACGCCTGAATGGTGACGGGCGCGTCCTCGAACGAGGTCTGGCTCACGGTCAGGCTTTGCAGGGCCAGGTCTTTGGAAGGCTGGTTGTTTCCGACCACCACGGGATAGATTGGAGGCAATCCGGAAAGGTTCGGCACGCCCGAGGGAATGTCAGTGGCGTTGCCGTCCGTGAACAGCAACACTCCGGCCAGCGGCCGGCCCCGGTAGCGTTCGGCCAGCGTCCTCAATGCCGTTTCGATTGAAGAAGCCCGTCCGTCGAAGGTCAGCTCGCCAAAATCCTTGGCCTGTTGCAACCTGGAATCGAAAAGGTATCGCCGGACATCGAAATCTTCGCGGAGCTGACGCTGCCAGTCGCCTTGCGGATCTGTGAGGAGCGCGCGGAGTGATTCGGCGCGGGTTTGCAATGCCCCGCGATCACGAATTTGCATTCCCTGGCTGTTGTCGGCGACAATGGCAAACAAGTTGGCGCCTGGGCGCGCCCGAGTTCTGCTCCAGAGTGGTTCGAGCAAACAAAGAATCAGGGCGACAAATCCAAAGATCTTGAAGACTGCGGCCGCGACGCGGTAACCACCGGTGCGAGACACTTGCCGGTATCCCCAAAAAAGAACCAGAAGCGCTAGAACCAAAAAGCCAGCCGCTGGCAAAAGCCACTCACGTCCAGAGAACAAGACGGTTGCCATGAGCATCATTCGCTGGTCCCAAGCTTCTCATAATAGCGCTTGACCAATTCGGAGAATTTCTTTGGGACTGGATCGCGGTCGATTGGCACGAGCGAATCATTGGACTTACGGCGGCCTAATTCTTCGGTAATCCGGCTCCGGACTTCAGCGAGAGGGATCATGATTTGAGATTGGACCATCGACCACTGAGGCTCCTTGCTATGACGCTTGAATTCGGCCCGGATCGCCTTCGCGCGCTCGCGGATCTCAGCCACCTGGTTGCGCAGTTCCGGAAGGTCGATCATCTCCTCTACATCGCGCAGGCGATCCGACCAATTCAGGTACTCGTTGCCAGTGATAGGACCGGTGGAGCCTCCGGCGTTGGCGTTTTGGTTTCCGTCGAAAAATCTTCGTGGAGCGTTGGGGTCTCCGCCACGACGACCGCCACCGCCTCGTCCGCCAGAAGGGGAGGCGCCGTTCTGACGACCTGCGCCTTGTCCTTGTTCTTGTGATGTGGCTTGCTCGCCGTTCTGGCTTTGGCTCGGCTGGCCTTGATTGCCGCTTTCGCCTGGGGAATTCTGAGCGGACTGGTTCGAACGGTTTCCGCGCTGTCCTCCGCGAGCTGGGGGTGAATTGGGGTCTTGATCGCTGTTTTGAGCTTGGGCATTTCGTCCCGCTCCACCTTGCCGACTTCCACGTCCCGATGAAGGGGTTTGCCCTTCGCCGGACTTTTGGCCAGGCTCGGCAGATCCCGGTGAAGTTTCAGCAGAAGCGCTCCGCTGAGCTCCCTGAGGGTTTTCTTGTGGAGATCCAGTGCCGCGTTGTCCATTTGGATTTTGCTTGTCCTGAGCCGGTTCATTTCCATTTTGGGGCTGCTGACCGCCGGGCTGAGCCTTGGAGATTTCACGTTCCAGTTGTTGCGACAATTCATCCAGCTCACTTCGGGCCAGGCGCAGCGCCTCGGCTTCGTCGCCTAAAACACTCTCCGCCGCTCGCTCGACGCCGCGCTTGAGTTCATCGAGCCTCGTCCGGGCTTGTTGCTCAGGCTCGCTGGCTTGCGGTATAAAGCCTCTCCGGAGAAGCTCCGCGCTGTTCGTCAAAGAATTATTGATGCGGCTCTGATCCGTTTTGCGGATAGTGTCGTAAAGCTGCTTGGAAAGGAGAGGTTCAACGCTTTCGGCCTGCTCGGTCACGCGGCGCATGTTATTCACCACATTGGTCAAGCCGCTGGTCTGCTGCACCAGTTTGTCGGCGAGAGCATTCCTTTCGGCTGAGTCGCTCAGGGTTTTGCGCTCGCTTTGAGCGAGAGTATCAATTTTCTTGGCCAGGTCTTCCTGTTGTTGGGCGAGCTGTCGAGCCTCAGACCGCATCTGCTTCATTTCCTCAGTAAACTGACCGGAGCTCTTCTTTCGAAAATCTTCCCTCATCTGTTGCAAGTCTCGCTGTGCTCGGGTGCCAGAGGCCAAGGCTTGAGAAGCAGCATCCTTTTCCAGCGAGTCAGCCGCTTGGCGCACGTCGGATCGGGTCTGATCGAGCTGTTGCCGCGCTTCGGCCATCTGCGCCTGGTTTTCGGGCGTGCTCATCCGCTGCTGCAACTCATCCACGTCCGCAAGGATCTCCCGCTCATCGTCGCGCAGCCGCTTCAGCTGGCGCCGGGCTGCCTCGCGTTCAGCTTCATTCTTGGCTTCCTGTAGCGCCGTTTGAAGCTCTTTGAGGCGCTCGTTGAGATTCTGCTGGCGCTGAGCCAACTCTTTCAACCGGTTGAGCACTTGCAGTTGTTCGCGCTGCTCGGGATTTTGATTCTGTTGCGAGGCAGCTTGGCGTTGGGTCTCATAACGGTTTTCCGACTGCTTCAACTCCAATTGATCCAACTGTTGTTGCGCCCTTTGTCCACCACCACCACCACCACCACCTTTACGGTTGCGGTTTCGTGTGACTTCAAATTCGCGAGCCTGCAGCTTCAGCAATGCCTGGTAGGCCGCTTGTTCCGCTCCGACTGCCGAGGCGAGTTCTCTAGGTGAATTATTGTCCGCCGCAACCTTTAACTGTTTCAGGGCGCGATCCATTTCCTTCACGACAATTTCGACGGATGGTTTGAGGCGTGGATTCTCCATCCCGGATTGAAGCTCTTGCGCTTGTTCCAATGCTTTCTCTTGCGACTCTTGAATGACCACGACATCTTTCTTGTACTTCGCGGACGGCTTCGACTTGGTTTCCCGACGCTGAAGGTTCCATGTGGCATTGATGATCTGCTTTTGAAGCTCGGCAAGTTTCTCGCTCTGACTCGATTGTTGTCCAGGCGGAGGAGGGGATGACGATTCGCTCTCGGGCTGTTGCTGCCCTTCTCGGAAGATTTCTTCGAAATGCCGGACTTCAGCGAAATACATGTCGCTCGATGTGCGACGAATCTGACCGTCCGGACCGAGGTCGTCCGCCCAGACAAAGTAGGTGAGAAGCTGGTCTGGTTGAGCCGAGATCGCCTCCAATGCGAGAAGATGATTGAGCTGGCGCTTTTCATTGGGACCGCTCTTTTGGCCCAGTTCAATGAACTTCGTCTCGGTTCCAGCCAGGGTGTAGGCGACCCCATAGGCGCGGAGGCCAAAATCGTCGGATGCCTGCGCTTGCAGGCTTAACTCTTCGAGCGGCGACGCCCGCAAATCTTGGCGTGGGAAGGTCAGTTTCAATTCCGGCGTCCGATTCGCCAGCACATCAATCACAATGTCGGTGGGAGTCTTGTTCGTCCGACCCGATTCGTCGATGAGCTGGAGTTCAAAATGTTTACTTTCATCGAGACTCATTTTGACCAGATAGCTATTCGAGCGGGTGTTGTCTGGGATAAGAGGAATAACGGACTTGTCTTTGGCGATCAGTTTGGCGGAGGAGACGGGCTTATTGAGCTGGAAAGAGTAATCCACAACTGTGCCTTCCACAGCGCTGACGCGGCGGGTCTCTTCGATTCGTTTAGGGGGCAGCTCAGTATATTTAGGAAAGGTAAGCTGAGCGTCGGAGCGAAGGAGCGCAGGAAAATCAAAGACCTCGACTTTGAAGTCAGGCGTCCTCAGCTCACCGCGCTCGCCATATTCAATGTGATAGGCAAGATCGTGCTTCACCTCGGAGAGAGTTCCCCCGAAGACTGGGTCGTTCAGATTTTTTGCCAGGCTAATCCGGCGACTGCCTTCTTCTTTGGAATTTATGACCAGGGCAGCCTCGGCGGGGAGCTTATCGCCAAAGCGGGCAAGCACAACCAAGCCGCTGCCTCTCTCGATGCTGGTGTTGCCCGGACTCACGGAGACTCCTTTGGCTTCCGCGACCCGGGCGCGCGCCGCTGGCGAGACGATGAGGCCCAGGACCAGCAAGGCTCCCGCGAGCAAAGCGAAGGCGATCCACTGAGAGCACTGCGCGAAAAACAAACGTTCAGTATGCTTTTGAACCCAAGGCTGCTTCCGATTTTCCGTGAGCGCCTCTCGAACCACCCGCTCCTGGAGGTAGTCCAGTTCTCCGGTCGCCGCATCGGGCTGCTGCTGGACCGCGGCGAGCAGAAGTGTGTTGAGTTTGGGATTCTCACGTTCGATCTGCTGGGCGATCCAGCGGTAGGCCGGCTCGGTCGCGCGGTTGCGCATCCAGATCACGCCCGCAGCCAGGACGGTCGAGGCGATGACCAAGGGCACCGTGAAAGCAGCAAACCAGCCGGTGACTCCGTAGAGAAGCAGGAACAGACCGGCGGCGATGGCGGCCCACGCCCAGCAGAAAGCCAGACTGCGCCAGAGTTGAAAACGCCGATAGCTGCGAGCGATCGGTTCCAGTTCAGCCTTAAGATTTGTTTGTGTCATGGCTTTGGCTCCGCTGCGGATGTCATTTCTTACACCGGTCTATCTGAAAAGTAAACTAGTTCTCCGTGGTAATGACTGAAAGCGGAACGTGAAAGTTACAGGCCGAATTTTATTGAGCCGTGGCACCGGCCTGAGCGGAGGTTGCTCCCAGAACAAAGCTCGCTGAATGCAATAGGCCTGTCTTGCTCACCACCGGCCAAGGCGTGGTTCCAAGGGTGGGTGGCTTGGTGTTACCAACTCGGTTTCTCTGGAAGAGAAGCATCGAACTCTTTGACCAGCGCTGCTTCATAGGCCCCTGCGTAAGTGCCGGAAAAGAATCGCTGCAACGATTCGTCGTGCAGCCGACGCCAGGAAAACTCCTCGCGCCCTGGTGTAATTGGATAAAACAAAGCGCCGTTGGTTTTCGCGGCTTTAAAATCTCCTGGAGCGTCGCCGATCATCAGGATCTTATCGGCCGGATATTTTCCCGAAGCCGCAAACTTGATATGCTCCGACTTCGTTCCCATCTCCTGACCTGCGATGATCGTCACAAATTTGTCGATGCAATGCTCGCTCCACTCGCGCTTCAATGCCTCGGCCGGAGTTTGAGAGATGCACATCGCATCGGCTGTTCGATTGATTTTTTCCAAACATTCGCAAACCAGCGGAAAAGGAGGAACACCTTTGACAATATCTTCGACGGCGGCGTTGACAGCATCCGACCAGGCTTTGACCTGAGCCAAGCCTTGATTGCCTCGGTTTACCTCGGCAGCGAGCGTGGCATTGCCCAATTTCGTTTCGCGCATGACCCATTCATCAAGCGCATGCGTATCCGGCACCTTTACTTTTCGGGCAATGGTCGGAGGGCGCTCGCGCAGAAAATTGAGGGAGTAGGACAGGGCAGGGAAGCGGTTTGCACCTCGGGTCTTGGAGTACAAGTTGACGAATTCCCAGACCTCGCGCGCGTATTTGCTAACCGCCTGCAAATCGAAATGCTTGATGAACATCGGCGTGAAGCATTCTTTGTGTTTGATCTCCATCGAATCAAAGATGCAACCGTCGGAATCAATACCGATGAAAAATTCTTTGGTTGGTTTGAAGTCATGGAGCACCTGCGCGGGATCGGACATAGTCTGGTTTTCTTTAAGGTTGGTCAAATCACGAGGAGATCTTAAGCGCACTGCGCCGCCCGTCAGCCACAAAGGCTCGGTACGGCAACAGTTCTTGTTTGCTGGCGCGCTTCAACCTTCTCGATCATTTCATTCCAGCGTCAAACAGATGACGCGACGATTTGATGTTCGTCACGCGTTATAAGTAGTCGAAGAGACATCGCCGCCCCGGCCCGTCCAGTTCGTGTGAAAGAATTGGCCGCGCGGTTTGTCGAGTCGCTCATAGGTGTGGGCACCGAAGTAATCCCGTTGCGCTTGCAGGAGATTAGCAGGCAATCGCTCTGTCCTGTACGCATCGTAAAAATTCAGCGCGGTGGCGAAAGCAGGGGTTGGAATCCCCTTCTTTGCCGCTGTGGCGATGACGTTGCGCCAGGAGCGCTGGCAATCTTTGATCGCTTTTCGGAAGAATTTATCGAGCAGTAAGTTCGTCAGCTTGGGAGATCTGTCGAAGGCCTCTTTGATCATCCCCAGAAAACGGCTGCGAATGATGCAACCACCACGCCACATCAGCGCGATGCCGCCGTAATTCAAGTTCCAGTTGTACTCCTTGGCGGCCGCCCGCATGAGCATGTAGCCTTGCGCATAGGAGATAATCTTCGAGGCGTAAAGCGCGCGGCGAATGTCTTCGACGAACTTGGCGCGATCCGTCGAAATCTTGGGCTTCGGTCCGCGAAGCTTTTTCGAGGCGGTGACACGCTCATCTTTCAGCGCTGACACGCAACGCGAATAAACCGCCTCCGCCATTAGCGTGATCGGGATGCCGAGGTCCTGCGAGGAAATGACCGTCCATTTGCCTGTTCCCTTTTGGCCGGCGGTGTCGAGGATCTTGTCAACCAGAGGTTGACCGTCATCGTCCTTTTTCGCCAGAATGTTAGCCGTGATTTCAACGAGGAACGAGTCGAGATCCCCCTTGTTCCAATCGGCGAAAACGTGATGCATTTCATCCGCCGTCATGCCGAGGCCGTCTCTCATCAATTGATACGCTTCACAGATCAATTGCATATCTCCGTATTCAATTCCGTTGTGAACCATTTTCACGTAGTGGCCAGCGCCGTTCTCGCCAACCCAATCGCAGCAGGGCGAGCCGTCTTCGACCTTGGCGGCGATCTTTTGGAAAATGTCTTTCACGTGAGGCCATGCGGCGCGGGAGCCTCCCGGCATGATGGAGGGACCGCGGCGGGCACCTTCTTCGCCACCAGAGACACCTGTGCCAATGAACAACAGTCCCTTGGATTCGAGATGTTTGGTGCGCCGGGTGGTGTCATCATAGAGCGAGTTGCCGCCGTCGATGATGATATCGCCCGGTTCGAGAAACGGAATGAGCTGATCGATAAATTCAT
Organism: Pedosphaera sp.; assembly: GCA_009695265.1. GTDB lineage: Bacteria > Verrucomicrobiota > Verrucomicrobiia > Limisphaerales > SIBE01 > SIBE01. The sequence goes on from SIBE01000103.1 coordinate 13,772, forward strand.
CCACAGCGCTCCCGGCCTTGACCAGCATCATGACGCGACGAGGACGCTTGAGTTGAGCCACCATCTCCTGGATGGAGTGGGCTCCAAGGACGTTGGTGCCTTTGGCTTCCTTGTTGAGGAAATCAACCACCTTGGACACGGTGCGATTATAGACGACGACAGTGAATCCATGATCGTTCATGTTCAGGACGAGATTCTGTCCCATGACGGCCAGGCCAATAAGTGCGATATCCGCTTTAGGTTCCATTTGTTAGCTTTAGTTAAAAGAGTGGTGGTTACGATACAAAAGCCTGCGGCTAGCGCCAGCAGTATTTTTTCCGACGCGAGAAGCCGATATGACTCAAAAAGATTGTTACCCGGGCGGTGGGAAGAAGGGGGTTGAAAAGGATACGTTGCCTCAAAAAGGGTGTTACCCTCGAAGCGATCCGACGCGGGCGCGAAGCTTGACCACCTCACGGTCTGAAGGCTAAGAGAGAAGACCCCAAGAAACGGAACGAGGGAGGCACGACCGGACCAGGCCCGGCGTGCTTCCTTGGATTCCAAGTGGACAGGAAACCGGGTAACAGGACTTTTGAGTCAACGTAGCCCCGTCCCGGGTAACACTTACTTTTGAGTCACCGCG
>SIBE01000104.1 GCA_009695265.1 Pedosphaera sp.
TGAAATGTATTTCTGCCTGGGCTGTCTGGCCTGCATGACAGCTTGCCCCGCCGGTGTGAACTACGCCGAGCTTTTCGAGCACGCTCGCGCGGAGGCTGAGCAAAGCGGCGTTTTGAATTCGCCCAAGCGGACCTTCATCCGGAACCTGACGTTGCGATGGCTGTTCATGGACTTGAATCGCCTGCAACTCGTCGGTCATCTGCTCCGGCTTTATCAACAACTCGGCTTTCAAACGCTCCTTCGCCGAAGCGGACTTCTCAACTTGCTGCCCAAGCGGCTGCGCGAGCTGGAAGCAATGACGCCGACTGTTCAGTCGAAATTCTCAGCTGAGCTGATTAGCCCAGTCACCTCCGCCAAAGGCCATCGGAAATATCGCGTCGCGGTGCTCAGCGGCTGCGCGCAGGATTTGATCTTCAGCGATGTTAACCGCGACACTGTCGATGTGCTCGCGCGCAACGGGTGCGAAGTCGTGACGCCGCCCGAGCAGCACTGTTGCGGATCGCTCCACGCGCACAATGGAGAATGGGAATTGGCTCAGGCGCTTGCTCGCAAACAGATCGATCAATTTCCGCCGGAGGCTTTCGATGCCATCATCACCAATGCGGCCGGTTGCGGTTCTCACTTGAAACATTACGCGAAACTTTTGGCGGACGACCCCATTTACCAGCCGCGCGCGGTGTCGTGGGATACCAAAGTCAAGGACATCCACGAGTGGCTTATCGAGATCGGCTTAAAACCTCCAGTCGCGACCGCAGGGCAGGATCAAACCGTCACCTACCATGAAGCCTGCCATCTTTGTCACGGACAGAAGATCACCTCTCAACCTCGACAGCTCTTGCGAGCCATTCCGGGTTTGAAACTGGTTGAACTGCCCGAAAGCACATGGTGCTGCGGCAGCGCTGGCATCTATAATTTGATCCAGCCGGAGATGGCCAATGATCTCTTGGACCGAAAGCTAAAGCACATCAAGAGCACTAAGTCGGCGATTGTCGCAACCGCGAATCCAGGCTGCTTATTGCAAATCAATAACGGGGCGAAAAGGGAAAATCTGCCACTGCGCACGGTACACCCCATCACGTTGCTGGCCGAAGCGTACCGGCGGGAAGAGGAGAAATCAGGACGCGCTGCGTGATCGCGATGGGTGCGTTGACATTTAAATTTTGTCTCAAATCGTTATGCGTAATCGTGCTGAAATCATCTCGCGCCTCATTAATCCAGGCGTCATAGCAGTCGTCCGAGCTCAGAAACAAGAGCAAGTCCTTCCTTTGGCTGAAGCCTTGGTGGAAGGCGGAGTTATTGCCATAGAAATCACGATGACCACTCCGAACGCCCTCCAAGCAATCCGGGACACGTGCCAAGCGCTCGGCTCGCGTGCTGTGATCGGAGTCGGCACTGTTTTGAATGCGGAGACATGCCGCGCCGCGATCGAAGCCGGTGCTGAATTTGTCGTCAGTCCAATTACTAAATTCGAAATCCTCAACACGGCTCACGCCGCGGGTTGCCCCGTCATGCTCGGGGCTTACACTCCCACCGAAGCCCAAGCGGCCCACGAGCTTGGAGCCGACTTCATTAAACTTTTCCCCGCCGATGGCTTAGGTCCCAATTACGTCAAGGCACTCCGCGCTCCCTTGCCGCATTTGCGAATCGTTCCAACAGGCGGCGTCGATCTAAGTTCCGCAGGAGAGTTCATCAAAGCGGGATGCGTTGCTGTGGGGGCAGGCTCTTTTTTAATCTCGCCAAAATTGTTGGGCGAAAAGGATTGGCCCGCTCTCACTCGGTTGGCCAAAGAGTTCGTGGCGGTTGTCATGGCGGCGCGGCAATGCCGGAGTTAGCGCGGTTATACCGACGAGGCATTGGTTCCGGGGTTATTTGTCGTGACGACCTAGTTAAGGCCCCAGATTTCGAGAGCTTGACGCTTCGCGCAACCGTACCTAGGCTTGTTTGGTAACGCTCCGCTGCCCTCGTTGAAACTGGGCGCGGGGCTTTTGTATCTTTGGAGAAAGGCTTTTTGTGAATGTGACTATAGAAAATCTGGCGCCTTGCAGGAAATTGATGCGCGTAGAAGTAGATGTTAAAGACGTCGATTCAACGTTTGACAAGGTAACTGTGGAGTTCCAGCGAGAGGTGCGATTGCCAGGTTTTCGCCCTGGCAAAGCCCCGCGCGAAGTCGTTCTTAAGAGTTACGCCAAACGCATTGACGACGAAGTCAAACGCAAGCTCATTTCGGACAATTACCGCCAAGCCTTGACTGAGCAAAAACTCCAGGTCATCGGCTACCCTGACATCGAGGAGATACAATTCGGGCGTGGGCAAGCCTTGCAGTTTGCAGCCACGATTGAGACGGCTCCAGAATTTGAGGTTCCCGAATACAATGGCCTTCCTGTCAAACGGGAAGTGGCTAGCGTTTCCGATGGAGATGTGGAGCGCGCCCTCGGCATCCTCCGTGATCAGCACGCCACCTACACGGATCTCTCACGTCCTGCTCAGGCCGAGGACTACGTCGTCGTCAATTATACAGGGACTTCGGAAGGGAAACCTCTCACTGAGATCGCTCCGACCGCCCGCGGATTGACTCAGCAGAACAATTTTTGGATTCATATCAAACCCGGCTCTTTCATTCCCGGTTTTACCGAACAACTGATTGGCGCCCAGGCAGGTGACCGCCGCACGGTCAATGTGGATTTTCCGTCGGATTTTGTCGCGCCGTTGCTTGCGGGGAAGAAAGGAGTTTACGAGGTCGAAATCGTCCTGGTGAAAGAACGTATGCTCCCAGAATTGAGCGATGCCTTCGCAATAACTTTCGGCACTGAGAATCTGCACAAACTTCGCGACGGCGTCCGACGAGACCTGCAAAATGAGCTGAATTTCAAACAGTCCAAGAGCCTGCGGAACCAGATTGTTCACACTTTGTTGAGCCGGGTTAATTTCGAATTGCCGGAGACGATGGTGACGAACGAAACGCGCAACGTGATTTATGATATTGTCCGCGAGAATCAAGAGCGGGGCGTTTCGAAGGAAACTATCGACCGCCAGAAGGAAGAGATTTACGGCGTCGCCAGCAGCAGTGCAAAAGATCGCATCAAGGTCTCGTTCATTTTAAATCGAATCGCCGAAAAAGAGGCGATCAAAGTGGAGAAGGAAGAAATCACCCGAAGAATCCTTTCTCTCGCCCAACAACATCAGATTAAACCGGAAAAGCTGATCAAACAGCTTCAGGAGCGCGACGGCATTGGGGAAATTTACCAGCAGATACTGACATCGAAGGCGCTGGATTTCCTCGAAACCAAAGCGATGATCGAGGAAGTGCCACCAGCCAGCATTCCAGCGTGACCACCACGCCTGCGCCCGCGTTTCCAATCATCATCCAACCAGCAAAGCCAAACCGGGACGCTGACGCTAGTGTGGCATTCAGGATAACGGGCTTTGGAGCTGCGCCGCTCTCACGCCACTGTTGCGATGACGATAACTGTCGATCGCACTGTGAATATTCCGTTGACGTTTTCCAGCTGTTTTGCGACACATACTCGGCTAACAATTGTCCCTAAACATTAAATCAGTCACATGAACGTACGAAATAAAGTTAGAATAATTACTGCTGTTGTGGTTTTGGTCGCATCCGCGAGCTCCCTGCTTGCGGCGGAGGCGACGGTTCTCTCTTATGGTTTTGCCAAGGCTGAATTCTTTAAGGGAATCAGTGGCACGGCAGTGGATGCATTGCTCGCTGCAGATTCCTATTTGGCGAACAAGCCGGATGAGACGCGCTTTATCTCCGGGTTCGACACGCCCAATGGTTATGGCGACAATTACGGAGCGCGCGTCACGGGCTATATCATCCCACCCACTTCGGGCGACTACGATTTCTTTCTGCGCAGCGATGATGCTTCCCAGCTTTTCCTGAGCACAAGCGAAAAAGCGCCAAATCCGGCTGCGGACACCCCGATCGCCTTTGAAACGGGTTGCTGCAAGGCCTTCCTGGAACCTGGTGGCGACGTAACCACTGTGGCTCCGATCGCCTTGGTTGGCGGTAAGAAATACGCTTTCCTGGCCTTTGTCAAAGAAGGCGGCGGTGGAGATTTTCTCCAGGTGGCCATGAGGAAGGTCGGCGACCCCACCCCAGCCGCGTCATTGAAGCCGATCGGTGGCAAGAATCTCGCGGTGGATGTGCCTGCAAATGGCGCGACCATCACGATTTCGGCGCAACCGGCGAGCGTCACTGTGACAGAAAACCGTTCGGCCACTCTCAAAGTGGTTGCGACTGCGAGCGCTCCTGGTTCTGCCTCGCTCCCTATCACGTATCAATGGCAGAAGAATGGCGTGGACATTGCAGGAGCAACCGCAAGCACCTTCGTAACGTCTCGCTTGATTGTGGCTGACACTGGTGCGAAATACGCCGTGGCTCTCTACACTCTTGGAGCGACCAATGGTACCAGCACAGCGACAGTCACCGTAGTGACCGATACAACGCCTCCAGTCGTGGTTTCCGCTGGTTCTCTGCAAAATGGCACGGCCACCGAGGTTGGAGTGATCTTCGACGAGGCCGTCACAGCGGCGACCGCCACCAAGCTGAGCAATTACACGCTTGGGTCCGGAACCGTCACCGCCGTCCGTTACGTGGCCAACAGCAGCGGTATTGATAGCCTTGAACAAGGCGTGGTTCTGACCGTCACTGGGGTCACCCCTGGGCAGGCCAACGTCGTCAACGTCAGCGGTATCAGTGATGCCAAAGGCAATGTCATGAAGACCGCGGTGAAAGTTCCTTTCACAGCATCGAGCTTCAAATGGATCTCGATCGGACGGGTAGCCGACTTCAAACCCGACGCCATCGCGGTCAATACCAACGAATTCAACTTGATCAGCGGTGGGGCAGCTTATTGGAACACCAGCGACGATATTACCATGGTCTATGAAGAGATTAGCGGCGATTTCGATAAGAAGGCCCGCATCGAATACTCCGATCCTTCCAGCAATTGGGCTCGTTCTGGCATAAGCGCTCGCGAATCCCTGAACAAAGGTGCCGAGACCACTGATGTTGGTGGTGACAATCCGGCGAGTCGTTACCAAATGGTCATAGCCGATCCCACCACCAAGTTCGACGGCACACTCGCCAACAATAGTTACGAGACCAATCGCCGCTTGAACACTGGCGGGGCCACGAGCTCCTCTGCTGGTGGCGGCACTCCAGCCTATCCGAATGCCTGGCTCCGGCTGAAGCGCGTGGGACAGTTGATCAGCATGTTCCGCGGTGACGATGGTGTTAACTGGACATTTCTCGGGAAAACCGATTTCGGTGATCCCGCTGTTAGCGATACCCCGTTGCCGGTAAAACTCTTCGTTGGACCTACTTTCGGTCCTGAGAACGGGAACATTAGCGATGACGCGAAGAAAGCGACTTGGGCGACTCGTATTCGGGAATATGGCGATGCCTCGGCTCCGAAACCTCGCGGCCTCGCAACCTACACCATAGGCATGAACTTTGGCTCCGACGAGAACAGCGGCATCCTCTCCCCTGATGAGGTCGCTGGGGTCAGCTATGTCGCCCAGGGTAATTGGAACAAAATCCCTGGCCAGAGCGGCACGGTCGAAAACCTCGTGGCCGAGAACAACGGCAAGGCCGAAGTTTCGAAAGTGGTCGTGGAATTCAGCTCCGCTAACCTTTGGGCCTCCACTGGCAAGGGTGAAGAGAATAACCGATTCACGGGCGCGGACGCCACCCTGATGACCGGCTATCTGGATAGCGCCGCTGCCACCACTTCTCACGCCACGATCACCGGGATCCCGCCAGCTCTCGTTTCGGCTGGCTACGATGTTTATGTCTATGCCCTGGGTGGCGTGGCCAACGGGCGCGGTGGCGCTTATCGAGTTGTCGATGCCGCCGGTAATGTCCTTAAGGATTATATCAGATTGCAGGGCATTCAAAATCCGACTTCCTTTGTGGAAGTTCCGGCTGGAAGCAAGGAATACGGAATCGGAAATTACGTTGTCTTCCGTGGATTGAAATCAGCTTCGATCACAGTGGAAGCCACTACCGCGGACGGCCTCGGGGTGGGGGCCCCTCCACGGGCTCCGATCAACGCGATCCAAATCACCAGCGCGGTGCAGCCGCCTCGCGATTACAGCCTCGCCTTGAACTTCGGGACCGACCAGCCTAGCAGTTCCATCGCCAGCAACGTGATGGCGGGAGTGGGCTTCCTCGCGCAAGCGAACTGGAACAACCTGGCCGGCTCCAAAGGCACGAACGTGTCGAAGCTCGTGGCGGATCTCTCGGGAGCAAGCGTTGCTTCGACCGCGACGGTTTCCTGGGATTCCAATAATACATGGGCCTCAGCGGGCATCGGTGAAGAAAATAACAAGTTCTCTGGCGGCGACCGGACGATCTTCACCGGATACCTCGATACCACCGCATCGAGCACAACGGCCATAACAATCAAGGGCCTTCCAACCAATCTCACAAGCAAAGGTTACGACGCCGTGATCTTTATGATGGGAGGCGTGCCGAACAAAGGCGGTGGTTATCGCGTTCGAGACGCGGCTTCCGGCGCCGTTCTGAAGGATTACGTCCTGATTGGTGGTGTGACAAACACCAGCAGCTACATCAAAGCATCCGCCACCGCTCCCGGCAGCGCAGCCAACACTGGAAATTACGTGGTCTTCAGCGGACTGAATGCTGCCTCGATCATCATCGAGGCCAGCACGGCGGGCGGTTTGGGCTTTGGAGGAAGCGCCTTCCGCGCTCCGATTAACGCGGTTCAGTTGGTCTCACCGGCCTCGGCCGCGCCTCCTTCCAATGTGAAAGTCACTGTGGCACGAACCGGGAACAGCCTCTCGATCGGTTTCTCGGGAGTGTTGCAATCCGCGGACACAATCACCGGCCCATGGGCTGATGTGGCTGGTGCTGCCAACCCGCTGGTAGTTACCCCGACGGGAACCTCGAAATACTATCGCAGTCGTTAACCGACGATTAGGAACCTGATTCAGAAAGGCCGGGTCGTTGCGACCCGGCCTTTCTCTTTAATAGACGGAAATCTATGGCACAATCCCATTGGATCGTCTGCCTTTGCCTCCTCTTCCTCGGCGACAAAACGCAACTCTGGGCTGTGGGGTGGGATGGAGCGGGGATTCAAGGCCAGTTGATTACAGGAGCCACTCCAGTTCTTCCGGCTCAATCGAAAAATCCCGAACTCGGCGGCGCATCTGACAGTTTCAAACGGTTTTCTTCCTCGGCCCTTTTGTTAGATCAGTCGCGCAACGCTGGTCCCGGGTTCACTCTTCTTGGGCCTGCGTTCACGGGGATTCAATTCTCCAATGTTCTTTCCGCGCAGGCAGCGGCGGAGAACCAAATCCGGCTCAATGGCTCGGGCGTGGCAGCCGGGGACGTGGATGGGGACGGTCGGTGCGACCTGTTCTTTTGCGGTTTGCAAACTCTAAGCAAGCTCTACCGGAATCTGGGCAACTGGACTTTCCAGGACATCACGGCGGAAGCTGGACTGGGAACTTCCATCCCGTTTTCCACCGGCGTGATTCTGGCGGATTTGGACAACGATGGGGATCTCGATTTATTGATTAACTCTATCGGGGGAGGGACGCATTGTTTTTTGAATGATGGGAAGGGGCGTTTTTCGGAGAAGCTCGACTCCGGGTTGGTGAAAAGGTTCGGGGCCATGTCCATGGCGTTGGCGGATGTCGATGGGGACGGCGATCTGGACCTCTACGTGACGAATTATCGCACGACAACCATTCGGAGCACCGGCTTTAGCGTTTTGAACGTCGCTGGTAAACGGTTTATCAGACCGGATGATCGAGATCGTTTGGAGTACAGTCCCGAGGGCTTGATCCTCGAAATGGGCGAGCCGGACTTCCTTTACCTGAACGATGGCCATGCGAAGTTCATTCCGGTTCCGTGGACGGGAGGTCGCTTTCTCGATGAGATGGGGAAGACCCTAAAGAGCACTCCGCGTGAATGGGGACTGTCGGCGATGTTCCGCGATTGGAACGGAGATGGATTGCCCGATCTTTATGTCTGCAACGATTTCCAGAGTCCTGACCGAATGTGGCTGAACGATGGACAGGGACATTTTAGACTCACTCCTTCGCTCGCTCTCCGAAACTCGGCGACTTTCTCCATGTGCGTCGATTTCGCTGATCTCAATCGGGATGGCTATGATGATTTTTTTGTCGCGGACATGCTTGATCCAAGACATGGCATGGCCATGCGCGAGGCCAGTCGCGATTCGAATCGCTCGCGTGTCGGCGCTATCGACGATCGTCCTCAATTTAATCGCAACGTCTTGCAGATTGGCCGCGGAGACAACTCATTCTCCGAGATCGCATGTTTCGCGGGTTTGGAAGCAACTGGCTGGACGTGGGGAGCTGCTTTCCTGGATGTGGATCTCGATGGTTATGAGGATCTACTCGTCACCACCGGGCACATGTTCAACACACAGGATCTCGATGCCAACGCGCGAATCGATCGCGGCGGACCGTACCCTCCCGAGAAGATTCCTCAAAAACTTTTGATGTACCCGCCGCATACGCTTCCAAAGCGCGCGTTTCGAAACCGGGGAGACCTGACATTTGAAGAAGTTGGCGCGGCCTGGGGCTTCAACCAGGAAGGAATCTCGCACGGACTTTGCCTCGCGGATTTGGACAACGATGGCGATCTGGATGTCGTCGTGAATAACTTGAACGCTCCGGTCGGCCTCTATCGAAACGAGAACGCCGCGCCCCGCCTCGCCGTTCGCCTGCGCGGCGAATACAACACCCGTGGGATTGGGGCGCGAATCAAAGTGTTCGGCGGCCCGGTTCCGATGCAAAGCCAGGAGATGATCTCTGGAGGCCGTTATCTTTCGAGTGATGATGCCATGCGTGCTTTTGCGGCGGGAACCAACCGCATGCGCGTCGAAGTGACGTGGCGGAGCGGTAAGACCAGCACCCTGGAGAACGCTGAGTTCAATCGCCTTTATGAAATTCCAGAAAGCAGTTCTCAGAGTACGGCGTCGTCCAAAGCGTCGGTGCCCGCGAGTCTTTTTGAGGATGCAAGCGCCTCCCTCGGCCATTCGCATGTCGATGAGGAGTTTGATGATTTTGAACGCCAGCCCCTTTTGCCTCGGAAGTTAAGCCAGTTGGGTCCAGGTGTGGCTTGGATTGACCTCAATCATGATGGCTTTGACGATCTTGTAATAGGCAGCGGCAGAGGAGGGGAAATGAGCCTCTTTTTGAACCGCCCAGATCAAGGGTTCGAGCGGCAGAACATCGGAAACGTGACCCGCGATCAAACAGCCATCGTCGGCTGGCCCCAAGCCGATGGATCGGTTCAGATTTTAGCTGGGTCGGCGAATTACGAGGATCGCCTCGCTGCCGGCGCATCCGTGCGGAGTTGGAATCCGGAGACGCGGCTCGGGACAGATCTCCTCGCGGGCCAGCCGTCCAGCACGGGGCCAATCGCCCTCGGAGATATGGATGGAGATGGGCAGCTCGAATTGTTTGTGGGGGGACGGGTTTTGCCCGGACGTTATCCCGAAGCCGCGAGCTCCAAATTGTATCGGCTGGCACAGAACCAATGGCTTGAAGATCCGCGAAGCGCCGCCGCCTTGCAGGACATCGGATTGGTCAGCGGAGCTGTTTGGAGCGACCTGGACGGCGATGGTTTGGCGGAATTGATTGTAGCCTGCGAATGGGGACAGATCAAAATCTTCACTTTCAAAAGGGGGCAGTTCATCGAATCCACTCAGGATTGGGGTTTAGCTGCCTACTCCGGTTGGTGGAACGGAATCGCAGTCGGAGATTTTAATGGGGACGGAAAGATGGACCTCGTGGCCAGCAATTGGGGCGAGAACTTTGCTCCATCCTTCCCTCGAAAATGGGGGGGACGGATCTTCTTCGGTGACCTGGATGGGAATGGAACTCTCGATTTGGTCCAGGCGATTTTTGACGAGAGCTTGCGTGATTGGGTGCCGGAATTTGGACTCGATGCCTTGTCCGCAAGCGTCCCCGCGCTCCGGGATCGCTTCGCATCGCACGAGAGTTATTCGACTTTGACCGTCACTCGGATCATCGGTGGGAAACCAGCCAAAATGCTGGAGGCTAAATGGTTTTCGAGTGTTCTATTCCTGAATGAAGGACACTTCTTCAAGCCGGTCGCGCTGCCGATCGAGGCTCAATGGGCTCCCGCCTTCGGCATTGGAGTCGGCGATTTCGATGGAGATGGCTACGAGGATATGATCTTGGCTCAAAATCTTTCACCCGTTCATCCTTTGAAGTCGCGTCTGGATGCAGGCCGTGGCTTGCTTTTGAAAGGCGATGGAACGGGTCATTTTGGGGCGGTTCCGGGTCAGCGGAGCGGCGTGTTGATTTATGGCGAGCAACGTGGTTGTGCGGTTGCCGATTTCGACGGAGATGGCAGACTCGATGTTGTCGTGACTCAAAATGGAAATGCCACCAAACTTTTGCGGAATCGCGGCGGCAAACCGGGCTTGCGTGTGAAGCTGGCTGGCCCTTCGGGCAATCCGCGCGGCTTCGGAGCGCAGATCCGGTTGAGCTTCGGCACGCGGTCCGGGCCGGCGCGACAGGTCAGCGGCGGCGGCGGCTACTGGTCCCAAGATGCATCGACTTTGATCCTCGCCTCGGATGAAGATGCCGCGAGCGTCCAAGTCCTTTGGCCGGGTGGCCGCAGAACCACCACGGCGCTCCCAAAAAACACTCGCGAAATCACCGTTCGTTTTGACGGCACACAGGCGAGCTCAAGGTGATCGCCTCGTTTCTCAGAGTATGGTTGTTGTTGGCTTGGCTGACGTCCCTCCACGCGCTCGAATGGCGTGAGACCGGTTTCGGGCGCCAAGCCACGCTGCAACTGCCAGCGACTGGCAGAGCGGGGTTTTCTTTGTTGCCCACCTCGCAAACTGGGCTTGCTTTTACCAACACCCTCGCCGGGGCGCGTGGCATCACGAATCAGATTTATTTCAATGGGTCAGGCGTGGCTGCCGCTGATGTCGATGACGATGGATGGTGCGATCTGTTCTTCGCGGGGCTCGGTGGAGGAAGCCGATTGTATCGAAATCTCGGCCAATGGAAGTTCGAAGAAGTGACGGCCGCGAGCGGCATCCGACTCGATGGAGTGGATGCGACGGGCGCGGTGCTGGCGGACATGGATGGTGATGGCGATTTCGATTTGCTCGTTTCGACTATTAACAGAGGGACGCATCTCTTCATCAATGATGGGAAAGGCCTCTTTCACGACGTGATGACCCACGCGGGGCTTTCCGCCAAGCACGGGAGCATGTCCATGGCAGTGGCAGATATCGATCGTGATGGAGATCTGGACCTGTACGTGACGAACTATAGGCCAGTCACTTTGCGCGATCAGCCGCGCACTAATTTTCGAGTGTCGATGGTCGATGGCCGCCCAGTCATCAATTCAGTGAACGGGGTTTCGGTCACAGCGCCTGAATTACAAGGTCGATTCAGCCTGAGCGATAAGGCGAAGATTCTGGAGCATGGCGAGCTCGATATTCTCTATCTCAACAATGGCGATGGGACATTCCTCGAAATCCCCGTGGGCGGCGACCGATTCCGGGATGAAGATGGGAATCCAAGCGAACATCTCAACGACTGGGGTCTCTCCGTCCTCTTTCACGATCTGAACGGAGATGGATGGCCTGACCTTTATGTCTGCAACGACTTCGATTCGCCCGATCGGATTTGGATCAACCAGGGCCATGGCCAATTCAGAGCGCTCCCTCGCCAGGCATTGCGATCCAGTTCCAAGTTTTCCATGGGCGTGGATGTCGCGGACGTCAACCGCGATGGCTTCGACGATATTCTCGTCTTGGATATGCTGAGTCGGGACCATGTCACGCGCTTGACTCGGGCCGATCGAAGCTCTGGTTCCACGTCCTCGGCGGAGCGCCATCAAGCGATGCGAAACAGCCTGCAACTCAATCGTGGAGATGGCACTTATGCCGAAATCGCTTTTCAAGCGGGTCTTGAGGCTTCGGACTGGTCATGGACCCCGATCTTCCTGGATGTCGATCTCGATGGTTTTGAAGACGTGCTGGTCACTACAGGTCACGCTCGCGACGACATGGATCACGATAACGGTTCGCGAATCGAAAAAGCCCGAAAGGAAACACGGATGACCATTCTTGAGGAGTTGCAACTGCGCGAAAAATCTCCATCGCTCGCGCGGCCCAAGCTGGCTTTTCGCAATCGCGGAGATCTTACGTTCGAAGAATTCAGCGCGGCGTGGCATTTCAACGAGACAGGCATCAGCCACGGGATGTGCCTAGCGGATCTCGATAATGACGGAGACCTTGATGTGGTCGTTAACAATCTGAATCAGGCAGCGGGAGTTTATCGGAATGAAACGACCGCCCCCCGCGTGGCGGTGCGGCTTAGAGGCGCGATGAACAGCTCCGGGATCGGCGCGAGGATCAAAGCGATCGGTGGCGTGGTTTCGTTCCAAAGTCAGGAAATCAGCAGCGGCGGTCGATACCTGTCGAGCGATCAGCCAATACGGGTCTTCGCCGCCGGTTCTCTGACCAACCGAATGCGACTGGAAGTGACTTGGCCAGGCGGAAAGGAGAGTGTGGTTGAGGATGCCCAGCCCAATCGGATCTACGAAATCTCGGAAAAGGGCGCGGCAATGCCGCCGCCAATGGCGCGCCTGCCGGTCGTGCCACTTTTCGAGGATGTGAGCGCTTCGATCAGGCATCGGGCTCGCGAGGATGAATTCAATGACTTTGAACGGCAGCCCCTTCTCCCTCGAAAACTCCGTCGGCAGGGTTCCTCCGCCAGTTGGTGCGACCTTAACCAGGATGGCTGGGAGGACTTGATCCTGGGGGCGGGGCGCGGCGGCCAGATCACGGTTTACACTAACGATGCGCGTGGGAGCTTCGCGCCATTCCCGCTTCCCGTGTTCGTTCCGGGACTTGCGAATGGAGTGACGGGTGTGCTCCCCTGGTGGAACACAAATGGTCATTTGGGCTTGATCGCGGGTCTCTCGCATTACGAGGATGGCGAGACAACCAACGCCACAATGCGTCTGTTCGACCTGGATCGTTCGGCCCACGTCGATCTTCTCCCGGGTGGCGAGTCCTCGATCGGGTCACTCGCGATGGCTGACCTCGATGGGGATGGTGTGCTGGAGCTTTTTGTGGGGGGGCACACCAAGCCTGGAAGGTACCCGGAGCCCGCCAGTTCCAGGATCTATAGGCAGGTCGACGGCCGGTGGTTGCTCGATGAAACGAACAGCGCCTCGCTCCGGAATGTAGGCATCGTCAACGCCGCAGTTTGGTCGGATCTCGATGCGGATGGATACCCGGAACTGGTTTTGGCCTGCGACTGGGGACCGATCAAGATCTTCGCGAATGAACACGGCAGACTATCCGACGCGACACTCGCTTACGGTTTGGATGCTTATCGCGGCTGGTGGAATGGCCTCGCAGTCGGCGATTTCGATGGAGATGGGAGGCTCGATCTGGTCGCAAGCAACTGGGGCCGGAACTCGAAATACCAAGTTCATCTCGATTTCAAGGTCGTCATGTTTCATGGCGATTTGCAAGAAAGGGGAGAAGTGGACCTGATCGAAACCTATGTGGATCCTGCCTCCCGAAAACGCGTCCTTTTTCTGCCGTTCGATTTACTTTCCACGGCGGCGCCCTTTTTGCGGGAACGATTCACCAGCTACCGCTCGTTCGCGCAGGCCAGTATTGAAGACATGCTTGGACCCAAATTGGGTGCCTTGAAATCGGTGGATGTGAACTGGCTCGATCACACGGTTTTTCTGAACCGAGGTAAAACTTTTGAAGTCCGCTCGCTCCCCTCCGAGGCTCAGCAAGCTCCCGCGTTTGGGGTCAGTTCGGGCGACCTGGATGGGGATGGCAAAGCGGATCTTTTTTTCGCTCAGAATTTTTTCGCGACCCATCCGGAGACCTCCCGCTACGATGCGGGCAGAGGCTTGGTGCTCGCGGGGGATGGACATGGAAAGTTCCGTGCGATGCCGGGTCAGGAAAGCGGTATCAAGATGTACGGAGAACAACGCGCCAGCGGCTTGTGCGATTTCGATCATGACGGCAGGATGGATATTGCTGTGACCCAAATCGCCGATGAAACGAAACTCTACAGAAACCGTCAGGCTCAGCCCTGCTTGCGCGTGAGACTCAGAGGACCGGCTGGGAATCCCGACGGGATCGGTTGCGTGGTATGGTTGGAATCTCCCGTTGGCAACGGCCTCGCGCACGAGGTTCATTCGGGAACGGGCGCCGCCGCCTCGGATGCTTCAACTATCCTTATCGGTGGTTATCAGAAGGCTTCTTCCATTGTGGTAAGGTGGCCCGGCGGGAAGATGTCAAAAAAGCCCATCCCCCTTGGCGCAATGGACATGGTGGTGCCATGAG
>SIBE01000105.1 GCA_009695265.1 Pedosphaera sp.
GACCGACCCTGATGGGGTGCTCTATGTGAACGGCAACGAGATGCCTTGGGTGATGACGATGGTGGAAACCAAGCGCAAGGGCGGCGAACCGCTGGCGACGGGCGAAGACATCTTCACACAAATTTGCGCCGCGTGCCACAGGCTCGATCGCATGGGCAATAAGGCTCAAAATGCAGCAATTCTCATTATGGCAATTTCGCTCAGATTTCCCTTATATTTCGTGGGTTTGCAGCCTGTTCTTTGAGCCCGCTTGTGTCTGAAACCGGACGACGTCACTCAAGATCCCTAGGTTTTTCGACTCCCAACCATTCCAGCCTCACTGGTTCGCGGTCGTCACAATCGCAAAAACAGCCCATTTCTCTAGCAATTCAGCCATAATGAGAATTGCTGGTTGAGCGACAACAACGCTTGCGCGATTCGGGATACGCGTTTACATATCTTCCCGGCTGTAGCGGAAAACCAGCCGAGCGTGCCAACAGCACAATGAAAAACCGCATGGTAATCAGTTCAACATTTATAGAATACGCCGACCGTTTACTTGACTCGATGGCGCGGCATTCAATCGAAAGCCCGGCCGAGTTTAACGAACTAGCCCTGGCTCTCTTCGCCCTACAATTCCAGCACGTTCCACCCTACCGCCGATTCTGCGAAGCTCGCAAGAAGACGCCTGAAACAATCACCAAGTGGTCAGAGATTCCGGCAATCCCCACAGCGGCCTTCAAGGAGTTTGAACTATCGAGCCTGCCAGCGGGTGAACGAACATCTGTCTTTCACTCCAGCGGAACGACCAGGGAGCGGCCCAGCAGGCATTATCACAACCGCCGGTCCTTGGACCTTTACGGAGCGTCGCTCTTGCCATGGTTTCAAGCGCACGTCCTGCCAGAGCTCAGCGGATGTCCAGACAGCAGTTCGATGCCTCACCGAACCTTTTTCATTCTGACACCCAACGCCGCCCGATCGCCTCATTCCTCGTTGGCGCACATGTTCGAAACTGTCAGCAGCGCATTTGGCTCCACGGATTCCATGTTTGTTGGCACGCTCGATAGGGACGAATCATGGATATTAGACATGGATCGCACCCTCCCAGCACTCCGAGAATGTGCGCAAGAAGGACGGCCAATAGTTCTCCTCGGAACGGCATTCTCCTTTGTTCACTTGCTCGACTACCTGCGGGAACGCAAGTTGCACTACCAGCTCGCAACAGGTTCGCGTCTGGTTGAGACCGGCGGATACAAAGGCCGATCCCGCACGCTGCCCAAGCCCGAGCTGCATTCGGGGATCACCGAGCTCTTGGGCATTCCATCGACGCACATTATCTGCGAATATGGTATGAGCGAGCTGAGCTCGCAGGCTTATGACCGCATTGTTGGAACGAGCGAATCTCAAATCTCCGATCGGGTTTTCCATTTTCCCCCGTGGGCGCGGGCTCGAATCGTTTCTCCTGAGACGAGGAACGAAGTCGCGGATGGAGAAGTGGGTTTGATCCACGCGTTCGACCTGGCCAACGCCTCGTCGGTCATGGCGATTCAAACCGAGGATCTGGGCATCCGTCGAGGGAACGGATTTGAACTGATCGGCCGCGCGGCTCTGGCTGAACCTCGTGGTTGCTCGTTGATGAATACGACTGAAACGATTGCGCGAATCGGGTCGAGACGAACCGGCGTTCTTATGGATGTTTAACTCTTGGTGAAGTCGATGATTCTGCCAAACTATTTCCTCGCTGATCTGCCGCCGGACGCGACGTTCAGCACCGCGTTGCTGGCAGAGGCCTGCCAGACTCTCAAGCGCAACCGCGACCAGTATCTGCTGCACCGATCTACCGATAGCATCGTGGGGGTGCTTCATGAGCTCGGCCAAAATTGGATTAACCCCGAATTTTCTTTTCGCAAAATGGCATTAGACCTCGCGCCGTCTGCCACGGGGTTTGATCGAGGGACATTGGCGAAAGGTTTGGATAGTTTTTTTGGCCAGCTAACCGCCGAGAATTTGCGAAGACTGATCGAACAAGACCTCGGTCATGACCGGCGTCTCAACGAACTGGTGGCGACCGATGCCGAACGTATGGCAAAGCGGTCGGCCATCGCGAGAGGACCGGAATTGATCTTTCATATCGCTGCGGGAAATGTTCCCAATCCAACGCTATTTGGAATGGTCCTCGGTCTGTTAGCCCGCTCTGCGCAACTCGTTAAATGCGCTTCGGGAGGCGCGCTTCTCCCGCGGTTGTTCGCACACTCTCTTTACGAGACAGAACCAAAGCTGGGTGCCTGCCTGGAGGTTGCAGAATGGCGCGGCGGTGATCAATCGTTGGAGGACACACTCTTCGACGAAGCCGACTGCGTGATCGCCACCGGATCGGACGACACGCTTGCCGCGATCCGCAAACGAATACCCGAGGATGTTCGGTTCCTCGGCTATGGCCATCGCCTCAGTTTTGGTTACATCGCCAAGGACTCGTTCTCGATCTTCAACGCGTCGCAGATCGCGGCCAAAGCCGCCCTGGACGTGGCGGCTTGGAACCAGCTCGGATGTTTGTCGCCTCATGTTTTTTACGTTGAACATGGCGGGCGTATTTCCCCTGAGCAGTTCGCGAAAATACTCTCGACAGAGCTGGAGCAACGGGAGGCGATTGAACCGCGAGGAACGGTCTCGGCGGAAGTGAGCGCGATGATTGCCAGTCGCCGAGCTTTTTATGAAGTGCGGGCAGCGCATTCACCCGAAACGCGGCACTGGTTTAGCGATCAATCCACCGCGTGGACAGTGGTCTATGAAGCCGATCCGCTGTTTCAGATCTCCTGCCTGCACCGATTCATTTACGTCAAGGGCGTAGCCAGCCTGACCGAAGCCTTGCATGCGGCCGAACAGGTCCGAGGCCGGGTGTCCACCGTGGGCTTGGCGACGACAGGAGAGCAATCTCGAAAGATCGCAACAGAACTAGCTCGTTGGGGTGTCACTCGCATCTGCCCGCTCGGCCAGATGCAGAACCCGCCGCTGACCTGGCGCCACGATGGCCGACCGGCCCTCGGCGACCTTGTCACTTGGACAGATTGGGAAGAATGAAAATGGAATTACGAAAGACCTTTCAATTCGAAGCAGCGCACCTGTTGCCGCACCTCCCCGAGTCGCACAAATGCCGCCGTTTGCATGGGCACAGTTTCAAGGTGGAAATTGCTGTCGTGGGCCCGTGCGATCCCAAGCTCGGTTGGGTGATGGATTATGCGGAGATGAGTGACGCTTTCAGACCGCTTTGGGACCAACTCGATCATCGCTATCTCAATGATGTGTTGGGCTTGGAAAATCCGACCAGTGAAAACATCGCCGCCTGGATTTGGGAACATCTAAGACCTAAGATGCCTTTGCTGGCCGAGGTAGTCGTTGCCGAGACATGCACCGCGCGGTGTGTCTATCGAGGCCCAGACTCCTAGACCAATCGATTACTGTGGTGCTAACCGCGCAACATTCGATCCCTGACAAGTCCTGGCGGGACATTATGCGTTAGTCCTTCTTCGGCTCGGACTTCGCTTCCTTCGGTGGTACCGGCTCCGGTTTTGGGATGACGGTGAGCCAGACACTGTCGGTCTCATTAATCTGCAAATCGCCTAAAGCACTGTTCGTACCCTTTAAACTGGCCATCGCGATTCGAACCCGTGGCGCATCGGGATTGGTCGAGAGGGCGAGCACACGAATGGGCTGGTTGGCAGGCTTCGCGTCGGCCTTCGCAGCAAGAGTAATTGTGACATCGCCACCCTTCGGGGGAACGGGGCCCGCCGTAGAGGTGACGCCATCCGGCAATCCCTCCACCACCACGATCAGACTGTCTCGAAACTCGTTAACGCGCGAAACATTCACTTTCATATCGGCGGTTTTTCCGGGCTCCAACTTGAATGCCTGACTGTCCAAAGCCGCCTTGAAGTCGGGTGCTGGATGGATGATGGACAACCGATAGACGTAATCGGGTCCGCCTCTCTGGATTAAGTCGCCGACGATCAACACATAAGAGCCGTCCGCCGGCGCAGTCCAGCTTAGCTCAGGATCTTCGAGCTTGCCCTGGTCGTCGCTCCGCGCCAGTTGACTGCCTTTTTGATCTTCCAATCTCACCACGGCGTCCAAGGGGAATTCCAACGCGGCGGATTTAACACGGATGAGGAATTTTTCATCCTTTTTGGCAGTCAGCAAATAACGATCTTCATCGCCCGCTGGATTGATTTGGCCGTTCATTGTGCAGGGCACTCGCAACGGCTGAGCCAAATCAGAGGTGCCATTCGGCTCCACCTCCAGTTCCTCTGGCACATCGTCAACGGAAATTCGTAAACAGTTTTCCAAGCCGGGCGCGGGGACCAAAATCTGATCGACTCTCGGACCAAGAATCGAACCATCCAATTGATAAACGATGGCCTGGCGAGTAGTTCCCAAATTCCATCCAAACAGATGCAGCGTTGTTTTCGTTCCGCGTTGAATTCCCGCGGGGAAAGCATAGCGAGCATAGGGGCCAGACCTCAGCGTCATACGATAAACAGAGGATTCACTGCCAGTCAGCCTTACATCCGCTTTGGGGGGATATGCGAATGCGCTGAGTTGTAAAATGTAAGTTCCCGTTTTCTCGACGTGATACGAGAGGAGCGGATCCAGCTTGAAGCCATCATGATTGTAGGCCAGCTTCGTCCCTTGCTGGTCCAGCAGATGAAGTGTCGGATCCATCGGAGAATCGATTGAATACGCATCGACTCCGGCGACAAGCCATTGACCTTCCTTCAAGTTCAGGGCGAAAGAATCCGTATCACCGCTCTTTTCCAGACGTCCATTGATCGTGACAGGCGTCTTATCAACCGGCTGAGCCTTTTTCGGATCATCGTTCGGCTCGTTCTCGAGCTGCTCCTCGACCTGGCCCACGATGAAACAGCGAACGCTCGATGCGCCATCTCGATTATAAAAGCGAACCAGGTGCGGCCCGACAGGCGCGTTGGTGGCAATCTGAACGATGAGTTTCCCTTTGGTTTCCTCAGCTTTGAAGGTCAATTCAGGGCAATCAGTCCACACTTGGATCGGCCATGGATCAAGCTTTCCTCCGGCTGTAACTTGCACCTTGGTTCCTAGCTTTCCGCCTGCGGGAAATAGGTAGTCCACTGTCGGAACTTCGGCACGAGTCGAGTTAATGGCCAGGACCGCGAATGTCAGAATACATCTCGTCGCCGATCCCAAACGAGATCGCCAAGCCACGGCAAGTAGGCCTCCAAGTGTCTTGTGATGGGCGGCGGTTGACATCAATGAGTTGCGCAGTGATTTACTCCAGAAGAGCCGGGGCCTCCCGCCCGACAGTTGGGACCCGCAGAAGGATGAGAGAGTGGTGTGGTCGCTGCGCTGGCGCGGAAGCAAGCGGACCAGACGCCCGCGCTCCTACGCAAACAATTCCTTAATTGGTTTGCCACCGTTGACCAGTTGAATCGGCCGCCCGGTGTTGGTGTGCAGAATCAGGTTAGGGTCAATACCCATCTTGGTGTAGAGGGATGCGGCGAAGTCTTCGGGCGAATGGATGTTCTCCGAAGCATGATATCCTTTCACGTCGGTGGCACCCACCACCTGGCCGCGCGGGATGCCTGCCCCCGCCATCAAGACCGACATCGCATGAGGCCAGTGATCGCGGCCGGTGTCCTTGTTGACTTTCGGCGTGCGGCCAAATTCGCCGAGAGCAATGACCAGCGTCTGGTCCAATAGCCCCCGCTCATCCAAATCCGCAATCAAAGCGGCCACTCCTTGATCGAACTTCGGCAGATGAGTTTCTTTGAGCGCTTTAAAAATGTTGGTGTGGTGGTCCCATCCGCCATAATAGCAGGTCACGAACGACACGCCCACTTCGACCAATCTGCGACACATCAAGAGGCGTTGGCCAAGATCATTTCGTCCATAATTATCCCGCACCTTGTCGGATTCCTTGCTGATATCAAAAGCCGCCTGGGCTTTGGGTGAGGTGACGAGATCAATGCCTTGCCGGTAATAACTGTCGAAGCTCACGGTCGGATCTTCCGCGGCAGGCTCGGCCATCCGCAGCATTCGATCGAGCGTTTGCCGGAGCTGCTGGCGCGTGACAGCTCGACCATCGCTGATCGATGACGGAAGCACGACATCGCGGACTTTGAAATCTTTGCTGTTAGGGCTGCCCCCAATGACAAACGGCGCGTGTTGAGCGCCGAGAAAGTTCGGTCCGCCTGATCGCGTCATGCTTGGCAGCGTCATGTAGGCGGGCAACCCGCTCTGGATTCCGCGCTTGTAGGAAACCATGGATCCAAACGAAGGATGAAAAGTCACGAAGGCACCGCAGTTCACCGGGACAGGCGTCGGCGCGCCGGTCATCATGTAATGGTTGCCTCCGCCGTGGTTGGGATCACGATGACAGATCGAGCGCACGATGGTGAGCTTGTCGGCGATAGCCGCAAGCTTCGGCACGGTTTCGCAGAAGTGAATCCCCGGAACGCTTGTCTTCATCGGGTTGAGCTCGCCGCGAATTTCTTTTGGAGCGTCGGGCTTCGGGTCGAAGGTTTCATAATGACTCGGCCCCCCATCCATCCAAATCAAAATGCAATTCACCTGGCTCGGGCTAACCTTGCCGACCGCTTGAGCTGCCTGGGCACGCAGGCGCATTAGATCCACCATGCCGCAACCCAGCACGGCGCCAATGCCCAACTGGAGAAAATCCCGCCGAGCCATTCCTTCGCAATTGTATTTTGATCCATTCATTTCGATCCTTAATGGTTGAAAGCAAACTCCGCTGAATTCATCAGCGCCCACATCACATCCTCGATCGCTGATTGCCGCGTCGCCTCCGGGAAAGCAAACGCGCGGCTCGCCAGGCTCAACTCCTCAGGGGTAGGAAAGCGACTTAGCGCGACGAGGTAAAGCTCGCTAATGATTTCCTTCGTGGACCAGGCGCTCATTGCCCATCTTTTCGCTCGTCCCTCGGCGTACGCGATTTTGGCCTGAAGGTCGTTTGAGTTCATCAAATGCAACGCCTGCACGACGCTCGACTTGGTATCGCGTTCGCACGGGCAGTCGCTGCTCGAATTTGGACGCCCAAAAGCGTCCATGAATTCAGAACCGATTTTGTAGTTCCAAGTCTCTTTAGCGCGGGCTCCAGGCGCGGTCCCCTGGAATGAAGACGGAGCGTCCGTCACATCGATGACAGCATCCAGAAGCACCTCGGCGGGCAATCGGCGGCGATAGGAACGGGAAAAGTTCCGAGTGTCGCCGACATTGTATTCGTTGGGCAATGAACTCAACTGGTAGATGCGCGACTGCAGAATCGTTCGCATGAGGTGCTTCAAATCGTAACCGCACCGAACGAAATCCTTGGCCAGCGCATCGAGCAGACCTTCATTGGTCGGCGGATTGGAAGCGCGAAAATCATCCACCGGGTCGACGATGCCTCGGCCCATGAATTCAGCCCAGACCCGGTTCACGATCGCCCGGGCGAAGAACGGATTGTCCGGACTCGAAATCCATTCAGCCAGGTCGCGGCGGGGATCAGTCCCTTTGTCGATTTTGGCGGCGGGACCGTCAGGCGGCTTGGGTTTCATGGCGACTTGGGTGATCGGATGTTTTACTTCACCACCCGGTGTGTGATAGATGATCTCCGCGTCACCGGAGATCGGCGGCGAGATTCCAGCGCCCTTGCGCTTGATCTCGCCGAAGTAGGCAGCCATTTGATAAAAATCATCCTGAGCCCACTTCTCGTTCGGATGGTGATGGCATTTCGCGCATTCGAGACGGACGCCGAGAAAAATCTGACTCACCATCGTCGTAATGTCGGCTGGTTCGCGCCGGTCCCGGAAAACGACGGTCGGCCCGAATTGATGGGTGCTTCCCTGCGCGGTGATGATCTCGCGAACAAATCGATCGTAGGGCTTATTCTGTCGGAAACTCTCTCGGAGCCATTGATCGAGCACATACACGCTCTTGACACCCACACGGTCGGGATTGGGTCGGATTAAATCCGCCCACTTCGTCGCCCAGTGATCGCCAAAGGCCGAATGCTGGAGCAAACGATCGATCAATTTATTTCGCTTGGATGGATCATTATCCTGAAGGAAAGCTTGCGCTTCGTCGGGAGTCGGCAAAACACCGATGGCATCGAGCGAAGCCCGCCGCATGAATTCGCTATCGGTGCAGCCATCCGATGGAAGGAGCCCTAGTTTCTTGAATCGGGCGTACGCTAACTCGTCGATATAATTATTAACTGGCAGCGATGTGTAGAAGGTCTCTGGCAACGCGCGATCTCCGGGCACGGTGATTCGCGACACCGCCACCAAGCCCATGAACCGTGCAATCACCGCGGCCTCCCCGCCAATGCTGCCAACAGCCACTGATGAGTTCTCACCCACGCGGGCAATCTCTTTGTCATTGGAATCGAACAGGGCCAGGTCTGTGACATCGCGAATGGTGCCGTCCGAATACCGTGCCTGCACGAGCAGCGGCTGCTTTGCGCCTTTCTTGTAGCGTCGCTCAGCGGGATAAATATGAAGGCTCGCAAGCGTAGCTTCGTTTGTCCTGCTGTATGACATCCCTTGCTCGATCCAACGAAGAAGCGTCAGATACGGCTTCGAGCCAGCTTCGAACCTTTCGCCGCCTTCGTGAGGAATGGCTAACGTCGCTTTCTTCAGCAGAAGACTCTCTTCTGGATAAGCCGGAAAAACGCGCCGCCCTCGAGCGTCTTTCACAATCTCATTGTAATCCGACTTTGGATCGTAAGCGAAGACCGAGAGCTTAAAGCCGTTCTGTCCTTCCGGTTTGGCGTGGCATTTACCGGCATTACACCCGGCCTTGCTGAGGACGGGAAGAACGTCGGCCACAAAACTCAGTTGGGAATTCGTCGGCGCTGGATTGACCGTCACCATCACGCTGGCTGTTTGATTACTGTTCGACACCGTGATTCGAGCACTGCCGGCTTGCAAACCGCGTACAATCCCCCCGCGCTCAACAACCGCGATATCCGGTCTGTCGGAGGCATAAGTCGCCTTTGCAGTCACGTCCACCTCAAAGCCGTTAGTGGCCAAACCGGTGACGACGAGCCGATGATAGTGCTGACTGGCCACGAGCGAGATCTGGTCGGGGAAGGGCGTGAGCGACGAAACACGCGGCAACTCGGCTTTCAGCGCTGCTGCATTGGACCAAGCCAAAACGGAGATTGCAACCAGCTCCGAAATCCTATTGCGTGACGTTTTCATAGTTCTCGCTGCTCAGCTTTAATGGATCAAGGCAGATCATATATCGTAATAGCAACGCCGTTGCGACAATCAATTTCTCTTCCTGAGCGTCAAGCGCATGGAGTCAATTGAACCATCGACGACGCAAGCTCTCTCGGGAACGAAAGCTTTGTCGCGTATCCGATTCCGAAATGACCCGAGCCATAAAGGGCCGACCACTCTATCCGCGTGACTGTGTTCGCCATGCGCAAGCGCTCCTGGGGACCAAGGATGGTTGTTGTCATCTTCTCTTGCCATCCGCTTGACAGTTACCACGAACGCTCTCATTGCGCCGCCAACTTCTTGTCACTGTTTTGACCACCAAGTTTCTCCTTCAACGTGCCATCCGTGCCCCACACGTAAACCATCCCATCGTGACACCCGGCGTAAACAGTCTTCGCATCAGGCGTGACCGCGATGGCATACAGCATGTCGGTAGCGGTATTGAATGTTTTCTCGGGATTATCCTTTGCTTCGTCGCTCAAACGCACCGCTCCATCCTCGCACCCAGAGACGATCTTCTTGCCATCCGACGTCCAAGCCAGGTCATTCACACCGCCAGGATGGCGCCCAATAGTAATCTTCTGTTCCTTGGTTTTGATGTCCCACACCTTGATCTCCTTGTCGGCGCTGCCAGAAGCCAGCAGTGAGCCATCGGGTTTGAAAGCTAGCGCGAGCACGTGCCCACTATGTCCCTCAAGGCGCGCAATCTCTTTACCCGTGGAGAGTTCCCATAACTTCACTAGTTTATCCACACTGGCTGTAGCCAGCAGCTTGCCATCCGAACTCACTTTTAAGTCCAATACGGTGTCGTTGTGCGCTGTCCACGTTGCCTTCGGAGCAATCTCACCGACGGCCCATACACCGACCAAGCCGCTTCGCGTTTCTGCTCCGTCAGCGGCGATCAGAGTGGTCGAATCAGGGGTGAAATCGAGCGCCGTGACTCGGCCGATCAAGTTGGTAATCTCCAAAGATTGCTTCATGCCTTGAGCATCCCAAAGCAAAATCCGACGATACCCGCCCGAGGCCAACCATTTCCCGTCCGGACTCCAGGCCAAAGACTGGACGACGTCGCGGTGCGCTTCAAGCTTTCCCAGAATCGAATGGTTTGTTTGGCCGACGTCATAAACCCAAATCTGATTCGCATGACCAACGGCCAGCTTCTTTCCATCACTTGATAGCGCGATGGCCAACACCGGCTGATAGGAAGTGGGAAGCGCCCGGAGATTGCTCGCGTGGAGAATCACATTGGTTTCTGCCAATGCTTTTCCGTCCCACTTAGCGCCGTCGTCGATCCAAGCCCGCATCGTGGCGACTTGCTCGTCGGTCAGTTGCTTTTTCGGTGGCATGTGCGGATCGGCGTCGGGCAATAGAAACTGCGCCATCCGGCTCTCGCTCGCTTTTCCCGGCACAACTACAGGTCCATTCTCGCCGCCCTTCAACAAGGCTTCGCGTGATTCCAAGATCAGCTCCCCCTTCTTCTTCTCGGCGTTGTGGCAATTCAAACAATTCTTCCTCAGTATCACCATGGCTGTGCTTGCCAGAGCATTCGTTTGATTTGCACTGGCCGGGCTTTGCTTCGTGCTCGCGCCTGGCATTGGGGTCGATGTGCTCGGCGGTTGAATGTCTGATGGTTGAACTTCCCCGATCGCGACTGGGCTCGCAAGAATCATAACGACAACGAGCGCGAACGGTACCGTGACGATCTGGAGCACGCGATTCATTGACCGGATTCTAATGGTAGAATTGAAAGTTGAAACCATGGATTTCACAAACTTCACGAATAGACGCGAATGAGAAGCGCTCTCGAAGAATCGGGCCGGGGATCTACGGGCCGCGCTTCTTCAGTCCGCCGTTGACCTTTCCCAACGCTTCTGCCAACGCATTCCAATCGCCTTCCGTCGTTTCCCAGCCGCTGCTGAAACGCAGCACCCGCGCAGCTTCGGCCGAAGAATAACCCATGGCAACAAGGACCCGCGAAGGCTCCTCACGACCGCTGGCACAAGCCGAACCAGTCGAAACGGCAAAGCCGATCTTGTCCAATTTCACCACCCAACGCTGCTGGCAATCAGCCTCTGGCATAAGCACGGAAACCGTATTCCATAAACGATCCTGTCCGGCCCCGACAACGACGGAGCCAGGCAGTTCGCGCTCAAGACACGTTTCGAACTGTTCACGCCAGCCTGCTCGTCGCTGAACCTCGCCTTGGGCGATTAGCCCTTCGCGCGCTTCGAGAGCCGCCAGCATTGAGATGACACCGGGAACGTTCTCAGTCCCGGCGCGCCGACCTTCCTCCTGTTTCCCTCCAAACAAAAGCGATTGAAAACGCCCTTTCGAAGGGCACTTCAGAAACCCGACGCCTTTTGGTCCGCCAAATTTGTGCGCGGAGCCACTCACGAAATCACACTCGCCAAGCCCGGCGGCGGGCAGCTTGCCGACCCATTGAGTGGCGTCGCAGAAAAACGGCACTCGATACTCGTGGCACATGGTTCGCGCTTCCCGCCATGGTTGAAGAACGCCCGTCTCATTGTTTGCGGCCATCACTCCGATTAACGCGGGTCGAGCGCGCGCGAGATGATCCCTGAGCCAGTCCAGGTCTGTCGCCCCTGAGCGTGTCGTAGGAATCCACCGAAGCCGTTTGGAAAAATAATGTTTCGCGGCCTCGACGACGCAAGGATGTTCGATCGCTGAAATCCAAACTTCCTTCTCTGCGGCCGATGCGGAAGCGAAGTGATGGAGCACAGTGTTATTCGCCTCGCTGGCTCCCGAGGTCCAGACAATGTCCAGGGCATCACAACCCATGAAAGTAGCCAGCCTCTGACGAGCCTCAGTCAAGGCTGCATCAGCGCGCGCTCCGAGGCGATGTGGGCTCGAAGGATTGCCAATATATTTCTCCGTGGCGTCGAGCCAAGTTTCCCGAGCATGCCGCAGCATCGGCGTCGTGGCGTTATGGTCAAAGTAAATCATCCAGATCTTCAGCGAATCTCCCAAGCTCCGATGGTGACCTCCTGGAGAAAATCTTTCGAGCGGCGTTGATCACCTGTTTTCATGCGGCTAGATTAGGTGGGCTCAAGCAGGGCGTCAAACACCGCCTCGATACCCTGAAATGGCAAATAGGTCAGTCCTTGATATTGACACCTCAGCCGACGCCGCAGATTCTCCGGGCATGGCACGCAAGTTGAGAGTCGAGTATCCCGGCGCGATCTACCACCTCCTGAACCGCGGCGACCAGGGCAAGCTGATTTTCCACGACGCGGTGGACAGGCGGCACTTCCTTGCTGCGCTAGGCGAAACGTGCGCCAAAACCGGTTGGCTGGTTCACGCGTATGTCCTCATGCCCAATCATTTTCATCTGGTGGTCGAGACGCCCCAGCCGAATCTAGTCGTCGGCATGAAATGGTTCTTGGGTGCCTACACCAGCCGATTCAATCGGCGGCACAAGTTGTTCGGCCACGTTTTCTCGGGGCGTTACAAGTCGCTGATCGTGGATGGCTCGCGGAGCGGCTATCTCAAGAGCGTTTGCGATTACGTCCACCTCAACCCCGCGCGTGCAAAGCGAGTGGCCGCCAGGCAACCATTGAAAAGTTTCGCTTGGAGCAGTTGGCCGGCGTATCTGCTGGCACCGGCCAACCGGCCCACATGGCTGCGAGTGGACCGGTTGATGGGCGAATGGGGTATCGAAACGGACAGCTCAGCGGGGCGGCGGCGGTTGGAGCAAGCGGTGGAGGAGCGGCGAGGAGCGGCGGATGGCGAGGAATTCAATCCGATCCGGCGCGGTTGGTGTTTTGGGAAAGTGGCATTTCGGCAGAAACTGCTGGCGCGGATGCGCGAGTGGATCCGCGACGATCATGACGGCACGGGAACGACAAAGACTGCGGTGGCCAAGGCGGAACGGATCATAGCGGAAGAGCTGAAACCGCGCGGGTGGAAAAGAGCCCACTTGCGAGCCACCCCAAAGGGAGATGCCGTGAAAGTGGCATTGGCGGCGCGTTTGCGGAAGGAGACGGCGCTGACAGTGGACTGGATAGCCGAGCGCCTAGAGATGGGAACCCCAGCCTATCTGAATCATCTGCTTTATTGTTTGAGAAAATCCAAGTGACGACCCTCTGAGTCGTTCTCGCCGCGTTCGGTAACGCAACAGTTCCTTCTGATGGCTCGAAGAATGGAATGGTTTCCGCACAACCCTTCGGCACCTGCGTCCAACGACCTGAGAAAATCCAGGCTGAGAGTCTGTTTCAAAACTCATTTGAGCCCTGTGTTCGCTCGGGCAAAGCGTCTTGAATTACCCGAAAGGGCAGCATTTCTTGTTTTGTGGACTGCGGCTGTGTTCGGACGACCAACCGCAGCGCGTGGATGAGCAGAACCGGTTGATACTGTGTGAACGTGCTGAGGATGGCCGCTGCGAGACAGTCGCGCTCTGGGGTAAGATGAGCCTTGCTGCGAAACGCGTCATTAAGTTTACAACTTCATCCTGGATCTGCTATTCTTGAGATCATGAACCGTCTCAGGCAGGCTCTCCCAGCAGGGCTTATCGCATCGCTCCTAATCTCCAATTCAATATTGACCATCGGGGCAGCTCCAGTTTCGCTGCATCCGGAGAACTCCCACTATTTTCTTTACCAAGGCAAGCCGACAATTCTGATTACTTCGGGCGAGCACTACGGCGCGGTTTTGAACCTCGACTTTGATTATGTTCGGTACCTCGACGAACTAAAGGCGAAAGGTCTCAACAACACACGCACTTTTACTGGCGCTTACGTCGAGCCGCAGGGCGCTTTCAACATTGCCAAGAATACCCTGGCGCCAAGCGCGAACCGATTCATTGCGCCATGGCCTCGAAGTGCCACGCCGGGCTACGCCAACGGTGGCAATCGATTTGACCTGACTAGGTGGGACCCGGCTTATTTTCAGCGGCTCAAGGATTTTGTCGGTCAAGCTCGCAAGCGCGGCGTGATCGTTGAGCTGAATTTATTTTGCCCTTTCTACGAAGATTCTCAATGGAATCTCAGCCCACAAAATGCAACCAACAACGTCAACGACATTGGCAACGTCTCTCGGACCAATGTTTATACGCTAGACAAGCACGGAGGGCTTCTCGCGGTGCATGAGGCTATGGTCCGCAAAATCGTCGCCGAG
>SIBE01000106.1 GCA_009695265.1 Pedosphaera sp.
TAACACGGATGACACGGATAGAAACAACTTCAATTGAATCTGTCCTGCAAATTTGCCTTCACCCAGTGGGTGAAGGCGACGCCCGGCGGAAGCAGTTCATCATCCGTGTTATCCGTGAAATCCGTGGTCGCAACTGCTTTTTCCAGGTTGAACTTTTCAGCATCACCTTTAGTTCCGCCTGGCTGGCAGCCTGTGCTACCCAATTCGTGTAAAAAACGCAGGTCAGATATGGCGACCAGCGAATTCGTTGCCGACCGCACATCCAAAGAAATTCATGTAGAAGCAAAGCGGCAACAGGAGGAGAGCGAAGAGGATCGCAAGCAGGAGCTTTGCGCTGGCGGTGGATCCCAGGCGCCTTCCCAGAATGCTCCCACAGGCCACACCTGCGACTGCGCTTGTGACAAACGCACTGACCGCTCCAAGATCGTTGTTGATGCTGGCGCAAACGAGAGTGAGCACGGGCGACGCGAGGAGAAACGCCATGAGAACTTACCAGTTGATCTTGGGCGGTCGAACATCGGTGTTGGCTGGTTCTTTGGGATGGAAGCGAAGTTCCGGCGGTTGATCTTGGGAATCCATAACCCTGACGCGGTTAGGCAATAAGTTTCTGCAACTCCCGATGGTTCACTTTGCCAGTCCCCAGTTTTGGAATTTCATGCACGACTTTGATTTCACGCGGAACGCAAAGGTTTGTCAGGCCTTTGGCTTTGATGGCGGCGCGAATTTCTTCGGAGGTAAGCCGCGCTTCGTTGCTCACGGCGATGAGGACTTCGCCTTTGTCATGATCCGGCCGCGAGAGCACAGCGACCTGGCAACGGAGGCCGTAATGAGGGAAAGCGCCTGCAAGCGCGTCTTCAACGGCGGTGAGGCTGACCATTTCGCCGCTGACCTTGGCGAAGCGTTTCATTCGTCCGAGAATGTAAAGGTAACCGTCCTCATCCACCTTGACGATGTCCCCAGTGTCGTACCAACCGCCGAGCGCCTGGAATTGTGAGTCGGCGTCAGGATTGAGATAGCCGCGCATGACATTTGGGCCTCGCACAAAAAGGCGTCCGCCTTCGGTCACACCTTCGACCGGTTCCAGCTTGTGCTCGATTCCAGGCAGCAGTCTTCCCACTGACCCGGAGCGCGGGATCAATGGGGTATTCACGCTGATGCATGGACTGCATTCCGTGGCACCGTACCCCTCGAGCAGGCGCACGCCAAAGCGCTGCGACCAGGTATCAAATGTCGTGGATTGAACTTTCTCGGCTGCCGCGAAAAGGTAACGCATCTTGCGAAAATCATAAGGATGGGCTTTGCGCGCGTAACCGTTCAGGAAAGTGTTTGTGCTCAGGAAGACCGTACAGTTGGTCGAGTAAAGAATTGTTGGCACCATGCGATAGTGCAACGGCGATGGGTAGAGAAAAACGTAGAGCCCTCTCACCAATGGCAACAATGTGCCGACCGAAAACCCGAAACTGTGAAAGAGCGGCAATGCGTTGAAGATGCGATCACCGTCTTCGAGATCTGTGATCGCGAGCACCTGTCGGATGTTCGCGAGAATGTTGCGATGCGTTAGTTCGACACCTTTGGGCACCCCTTCCGAGCCGCTGGTGAAAAGCACCACGGCGGGTTTGTCCGGATGCAGCCCGCCAGAGCCGTGCGGAGGGTGGTTCACCAGCGAATCCGGAACCAGTGAGAGCCGGAGCAATGTCAGAAACTTTTTCCAGCCTGTTATGCCTGTGCGCAAATCTTCGAGGCAGATCATCTCAATGCCTGCGTTGGTGAGTGGTTCCAGTTGCAATTTGGCGCGTTCGAGAAATTTCCGCGAAGTGATGATCTGCTTGAGGCCCGCGAGTTCGGCGCAACAGAGCATCATCGCTGGGCCTGTGGAGAAGTTCAGGATCGCCGGAACCTTTCCCAGACTCCACAAACTCAGAACTGCGACAGGCGTCGCGTTGACATTCGGCAGAAGGATTCCGACGCGTTCAACTTCAGGGCGAAGACGCGCACGCAATTGATCGGAAAGAAGATCAGCACCTGCCAAAACACGCCGGAAGGTGAGTTGTTGATCGGTCGCATCATGCAAAGCGACCTTGCTCATCTGCCTGGCAGCAGTCGTGGTGATCGCTTGTAGCAGGTTGGTTTCGCCGAGCTCCATCTCTGCCTGGAATTGCTGGGTCACCATGCGTTCGCGCAACCACGCTGTCAGTTTGCCACGCGCTGCGGTGGCACTCACCTCTCCAAGCTCGGGAGCGTGAAGTGCCTCACTGAAATGAGAAGTCACTGTCGGGAACAAACGGCGCCATCCGGGTTGGCGGGAAAGCCGCAGCCGGTTTGCTCCACGGAGGTAGCAGGTAATCACTTTGGCGTTGCTTTTGTGAATGAGGAAGCCGGTGCCATCAAAAAGTTTCATCAACGAGCCGGTGTAACTGATCTGCCCCTCGGCGAAGAGCACCAGGCGTCCACCTTTTTGAAGAAACTCCGCCATCTTTTTAGCCGCATAAGGCGATGCGGTGTCGATCGGGAAAGTGCGATCATTGATCATCAGCTTCCGGTGCAGCCAGGAAGTCTGAGCCGTTGTGCTCGAGGTTACGAATCGCCACTTGTCGTCGAGGCTCGCCAGAAGGAACAACCAATCCAGCCACGATGTGTGATTCGGAATGAGCAACACGGGTCCCGGCGTGTTTAACACGGACTCGTTGAAGGCGCGGAAGCGAAACAGCACGCCGAGGAGGAACTTGAGGAATGGTTTCATGAGTCAACGGGAAGAATGCCTGTGGCGGAGTACAAAACAAAGGAGCAAACCGACTCCGTCCAGAGCGGTGGAGAGGGGTGCGAGCCAGCGATCCATCGCGCGGCGGCCTGTGGTGGCGGGGCGAAGCCCATTTTCTACCGCAACCAGGGGCACCCTCGGGCATCCGTTGAGCAGGCGAAATGTTGTCGAGTTGGTTTGTTCGATTGAGGAGATCATGAAGCTTCGATCATATCCACGCAGGTATTACGTTATTGCAGCGGACTGCGCGCTCGGTCGTGTCGAAAGCTTCATGCCCAGCGTGAGCAACACGACGAC
This sequence comes from Pedosphaera sp., assembly GCA_009695265.1. Lineage (GTDB taxonomy): Bacteria > Verrucomicrobiota > Verrucomicrobiia > Limisphaerales > SIBE01 > SIBE01. The sequence goes on from SIBE01000106.1 coordinate 3,056, forward strand.
GACGGCAAGAGCGAGGAACGCTTGATGCGCGGTCCAACCCATTTTGGTCACGCCGCCCAGCATGCCGGCCCCCACCAACATGCCGCCGTAATCCACGACGTTTTGCACCGCGATGGTTTTGCCAAGCGCGGTGTGATCGGTCTCGTGTTGCAAGGACGCGTTCAAGGGCACGATCAACAGTCCGGCCATGAGCCCGGCCATGACCAGGGCCGGAACTATCACTAAAAAACCGACACTTCCCGGCAGCCAGCCGAGAAGGGTGACGCCGACCGCGAGCCCGAGCGCGTAGAGCCATTGCTTCGAGAGGTCGCCGATGCGGTGCAGTCGTCCCGCACATACACTGCCGAGCACGATGCCGAGGATGAGCCCGACTTTGAGCAAAGCGAGGCGTTCGTTCGTGATCTCGTCCGGCTTCATGCCAGCGCCTTCGAAGATGGAAATGCCCCAGGCGTGGAGATTGGTCCGCATGAACGCGCCCGCCAACCAGAATAAGGCGCAGCCCAAAAGAATTCGACCGATGCGGGGATGACTCACCAGGGCACCCAGGTGTTTAAAAAACACCTGCACGCTGTTGCCGAGACGGGCTGCGGCGTTGTGCGTCGTGCGAGTCATCGCTCCATTCAAGACCGTTGCGAGCACGTAGAGCCCAACGGATGCTGCATAGCAAACACTCGATGACCGTGTTCGGTCGTAAATTACGGCGCCACCACCTAGTCCACCGAGGATGGCGACGAGCGTGAGCATTTCCACCATTCCATTGGCTTTGACGAGGCTTTCTGCCGGCACGATTTCAGGCAGCACGCCGTATTTCGCCGGCGAGTAAAGGCAGGCGCCTACGCCCACGACGGTATAGCCGATGATTTGCCACAGCATGGAGGCGTGGTGTTGAGTCGGGAACGCAAGAATGCCGGCTAAGCCGATGAGTGTTCCGAGGATTTTCACCAAGTTGCCGCCAAGCAGCCAGGAGGTCTTGGGCATCCGGTCATTCAGAAATCCGGATAGCGGCGCGAGCAAAATGAACGGAACAAAGAACACGATGCTAAAAGTGGTGTTCGTCCCGTTGACCTGCTGCTCCGTGATCGTGCCGGCGTTCTTGAGAAACGTCAGCGGCGCGAGGATACCGGCGAGGAGAAAGTTGTCGCCGAATGCTCCTAGGAATTGACCGCTGAGGAGGAGTGGATAATTGCGGTTGGATTTCATGTGTTCATTTCGTGGTGTTGGGGTTCTTGGTAATTTTTCCCGCATTGGCCGAAACGGCGGCGAGATCGGCCAGGAGTTCATCGGTGCGGCCCGGACTGAGATCATTCCAGACCTCTTCCGCAGCGGCGTAGTAATGTGGAAGAATCTCCGCAAGGAGTCGATTTCCCTCCGGCGTGAGCACGACCCGATACGCGCGGCGATCCGTCGAATCGTCCGTGCGCTTGACGAGTCCGCGCTTCTCAAGGCGATCCACGAGTCCGGTTACATTCGAGCGGTGCATGATCAGATCCCGGCTGAGATCAATCTGGGTCGAACCGGTGGTTTTTTGGTGTAGGAGATTGAGAACGTTGAATTGGCTCGGGCTTAATTCCCATTGCGCAAAGAAAACTCGACTGGCATTCCAGAGGGACTCGGCTGTGCGGAGGAGTTGAAGCAGGGCTAGGTACCGTAGTCCTGGAATCTTGAGTTCATCGCTCACGGAAGAAAAGATTAGTACTAAACAGACTATATGTCAACAAGTAGTTCAAAAATGTTTGCATCAACCTAAAAACGGCAGATGAGAAACCACGGATGACACGGATGACACGGATAGAATCAACTTCAATTGAATCTGTCCTGCAAATTTGCCTTCACCCAGTGGGTGAAGGCGACGCGCGGCGGAAGCAGTTCATCATCCGTGTTATCCCTGAAATCCGTGGTCGCAACTGCTTTTTCCAGGATCAATGTTGTGCTGAATTGTTTTCAGACCTATCGCTCCAACAAACTCTGCTTATCCGGTTTGATGACAAAACAGGATTGGAGCGCGGCTGTGGTGAAACCCAGCCGCAGAAATGCCTGCAATGCTGCGGCTGGTGGTGCGCACATAGCTGCGCTCTTTCAGATTTGACAACGAACCGGATAAGCATGCAACAAACAGTCAATGACTCACGACTCTGAAGAAACGTACGGCATCCGATTGATTATTGAAGGTAGCTGAAAACTTCAGCGAGGAGATTGAAGTCATTTTTATATCTGTTCGGAGCCATGGACCAGCCAATGATTGTGCAGCCTCTATCACATGGCCGGTTGATCGTGATTCAAATTCGATTTGGATTGATGCCTCAGACAGGGATCGGATGGAAGTGATCTTTGCTGCTGGAACCGATGGAATTGAACCAGCTTCAGCCGTTATTAAGTTCACTGGCCCCCAGCCCAACCACCGATTGGTGAGTTTGCCTCGCACAGCCAATGCGTAGTTACCAACAGCCGTAGGAGTGAAATCGAAGGATAATTTGGACATCACGGGTTCAGTCTTCAAGTCCATCAATTCTGTGGCCGCAGTCACTCGGATATCATCGATATAAAAACCGTAGCGCGAATCTGCGGTATTGAACCAACTGCCTCCAGTCATCTCATATACGAATCTGATGAGCACCTCATGGTGTAAAAACCTGGCGAGTGGAACCCGCTGTTCCGCGAATTTTTGTTCACTCACATCCTGCGTGCCTACCTGACTCCAGACAGTCTCCCAGTGACCTCCCGAATCGATCGAAATTTCTGCTTTCGCAATCTCATCCGAGGTCGCAAATCCAAGCCGTTTGGAAAAGATCAATTCAGAATTCGCTGTTGGACGGAAGACTCGATTGAGTAAAAGACTTTGATCCTCGGGCTTCAGATGCGCCAGGTGAAAAGCGGATTGACCCAAAGATCGAACCGTTGAATCAATGAAATCATAACCGACCGATGAAGTAACCGTCACTTGAGCCAGTCCAGCTTCGGCTCCTTCGATGGCATCCGCATTGATGATCAACGCTCGTCGCCATTCGTAATCAACAACACCGCCTATGGAGGAGAAGTCGTAATGGCTGGGAGACCCAACGCTGATCTTGTCAGGTCCAGTGACCAAAGGCGGATTGTATGCCGGCACAAAATCAACCTTGTGATTTGAAGCATCCTGAATCTCTACCGTGCGAGATTGATCGGCAAGATTCACAGTGGAGAAGTTGACTTGATAGGTGCCTGTTCGAGGCACAGGGACCGAGAATCCACCTGATGTCGTGGTTATAGCCGAATACGGCGTGCCATCTACAAGGACTTTGACTCCTCCAATCCCTTCGCCCAAGCCATAAAACCCGTCCCCATCAAAGTCGTAATAGGCAACACCGGTGATGAAAGGTGTAATTTCAAATCGGTTGCCGAAATTTTCTGTAAGGGCTTGCGATTGGCTGGATCCGCGACCGCTTTGTGTCAAGCCAACACCTACCTCATTATATTTTGAGCTATGGATAGTCAGTCGATGACCTGGTGGTGACTGTATTCCGCCTGTATCCGGGTTTTTGCCCCAATCCACCTCAAATGTGGCATGCCCATGCTCAGGGCTTTCAGCTCCTTCAAACACGTTTTCTCCGTAATTGCTCCAAGCATAACCGGCAGCCTTGATCCGATCACCTGGGGTCGAGCCATTGGTGCCTGTATGTCCATAAAGTCCTGTTGCCACCATGTCTCTCGAATGCGCTCGTGCAGCCTCGGTCAAGGCGGGATTCATTGATAGCGGCGGTGCAGGAGGCAGGGTGCTTAGTTGCGTTGCGAAGAATTCTAGATCCACTTTGAAGAAGTTAAGATTCACTAAAATGTCGCGATTGGCAGATTGCCGGATGCGTGTTGCTTCAGCAGCAGGGTTGGCTCGGGCTCTATTTATCAATTCAAGGTACAGCTGCTCTTCCTCTGTAGGTTCCCCGATGGAATAGATTTGCCCAGCAGTTTGGTTTAAGTGAATCACCAGCGCCAGAAGTATGACCGGTCCGGTTCGCAACAACGTGATAAACTGGCTTCCGATTTCTTTTCGCTTTGAAGGCTTTTTCATAATCAACGAATTCAATTCAGGGTTCCTATCTAACGAAGCCTTCAAAAAGCTTCAAGCTCGCCTATGTTCCACGTGGAACAAGCCGCTGAGGCTATTCGGGCTCAGAAGAACTTGAAGCGTGACCAATATTGGTCTCGGAAGGAATTTTCGGTCCGCGCTTCATCCATGTGACAACCAAACCAACGTCGGCTGGTGAAACCCCTGATATTCTGGATGCTTGCCCCAAAGTGGTTGGCTGAATTTTCATCAGTTTCTGTTTAGCCTCGATCCGGAGCCCTAAAACAGATGAGTAATCCAACCAATCAGGGATCTGTTTCTCCTCCATGCCACGAAACCTTGCGACATCCAATTCCTGCCGCTGAATGTAGCCCTCGTACTTGGTGGCGATCTCAATCTGTTTGATCACCTCAGAATTCAATTTGTCATCTCTACATGGCAGATCGGCATAATCGATTTCTGGCCGACGCAATAATTGAAGAAGGGAAGTAGAACCATCCCTGGTATTCTGTAACCGGTGTATCTCGCCTGCAATCGCACTTTTTTTCTCACAGAAAAGATCAAAATTTCGTTTAGGCAAGAGGCCAATTCTCGAGCCAAGTTCAGAGAGACGCATATCCGCGTTGTCCTGCCTGAGCAGAAGCCGGTACTCAGCTCTCGAGGTAAACATGCGATATGGTTCGTTTGTTCCTTTGGTCACCAAATCGTCGATCAAGACCCCGATGTACGCTTCATTTCTCCCCAATATAACTGCCTCCAGTCCCTTGATCTTTCGAGCGGCGTTGATGCCTGCCATCAACCCTTGCGCAGCTGCCTCCTCATAACCGGAAGTTCCATTAATCTGACCCGCCAAGAACAGATTGGAGCAATGCTTTGATTCCAAACTTGGAAATAACTGAGTTGGAGCCGCAAAGTCATACTCGACTGCATAAGCCGGTCGAAGAATTTCGGCCCGCTCGCACCCGATGATCGACTTGACCAACTCAACCTGAACCTCATAAGGCAGGCTTGTTGAGAATCCGTTGACATAGATCTCGTCCGTGGCGATTCCCTCTGGTTCCAAGAAGACCTGGTGCCGGTCCTTTTCAGGAAACTTCACGATCTTGTCCTCAATCGACGGACAATAACGCGGCCCGATACCTTCGATGACCCCAGAGTACATGGGTGACTTGTGGAGGTTCGCCTTCACCAATGCCGCCGTCTTTTCGGAGGTGAAGGTGACGTAACAAGGAAGTTGACCATTGATACGATCGAGAATTGATCCAGGTGGGTATTTGCCGTCCGAATGTCCCAGGTCGTTCTCGTTGATCCCCGACCGCTTTGGATCCCACAAATCGTCCTTCCAGAAGGTGAAGTATGGCACAGGCTCGTCACCCGGTTGAATTACAGTCTTTGAAAAATCGATGGAACGACGGAGGAGGCGGGGGGGTGTTCCGGTCTTTAATCTGCCAAGTTCAATTCCAAGTTCGCTAAGCGACCCAGACATTCCCATAGCCGCCGCTTCACCAGCACGTCCTCCCGACTGTTGGTTTGATCCAATGTGCATCAGGCCGCGAAGAAATGTGCCGGTGGTGACAATCACAGTCTTGGCCTGATACTGAACTTCCAAAGTCGTTTCGACGCCGGTTACGGATCCGTTCTCATGAATCAGTCTGCTGACCTGAGCTTGTTTGACATCCAAATTTTCCTGCCGTTCGCAAATCCATTTCAGCCTGAATTGATACGCCTTCTTGTCGCATTGAGCTCGTGGTGCCCAGACAGAGGGGCCCTTTTTTGTATTTAGCATCCGGAATTGAAGCCCCGTCATGTCCGTCGCCTTCCCCATCTCCCCACCAAGTGCGTCAATTTCGCGTGTCAAATGCCCTTTCGCCAGGCCTCCGATCGCGGGGTTACAAGACATCTGGCCTATGCCATCCAGGTTGATTGATAGCAACAAGGTCTCGCAGCCCATTCTAGCTCCCGCAAGCGCAGCCTCCACACCAGCGTGGCCAGCACCGATGACGATGATGTCGTACTGTTTTGGATAGACGAACATGGTCAGTCGGCCTTCTGATAAGACACGGCCGCAGGCCCAGTTCCTTCGTGGCGCCGAATTCCTGTGTCAGGATTTCCGGCCAAGTGCTCGCAAATCTTAAACACAGTCTCGGCACGACTCTTATTGCCTAGCGCTTCGGCAATCTGGACGACTGTCTGCGGAGAACTTTTCTTATGCGTCAAGAAGTCCACGATCTTTCCTTGAAGATCAATGATTGCACTGGCTGCCTTCTTCCCCGCTTCGACACCTGGCTGATGGTAAGCATTGACGTTAATGAGTGAGGCATAGAGCCCGACCGCGCGCTCGAATAGTGCCATCAGAACTCCGACTGAAAACGCCGACACTTCTCTAATTGTAATAGTGATCGACTCACGACCGTTTTCGTAGAGAGCCTCCCTCGTCCCCAGCAGGAACCCACTCAAATAATCCCCGGAAGTCACATTGGGATCCACAGGGATCGAGTCTCCCGTTCGATCTCGAATCACTTCAATGAAAGTTGCGAAGAAATTGTTCAATCCTTCCCTAAGCTGTTGGACATAGGCATGTTGGTCTGTCGAACCCTTGTTACCATAAACGGCTATCCCTTGGTTTACTAATGTATTGTTTATATCTAACCCTTTACCAAGTGATTCCATAATGAGCTGTTGCAGGTACTTGGACAGCAACTCCAAACGATCCTTGTACGGGAGGATTACCATGTCCTTTGACCCTCTGCCATTTCCGGCGTAAAACCACATTAGAGCCAGTTGAGCTGAAGGGTTCCGCTTTAAGTCCGTCACCCGCGTTACTTCATCACAGGCTCGCGCTCCAGCGATTAACGAGTCAACGTCGAAACCTTGCAAGGCCGCCGGGAGAAGCCCCACTGCCGAGAGTTCACTTGTTCTCCCACCCACCCAATCCCACATCGGAAAACGCATCAACCATCCCTCGTTGACAGCTACCTTGTCCAATTCACTTCCGATCCCGGTCACCGCGACAGCGTGCTGCGCGAACGACAATCCGGCTCTTTCATAAGCAGCCTTGGCTTCCAACATCCCATTGCGGGTTTCTTTCGTGCCTCCAGATTTCGAAATAACAATGCAAACCGTGTTACCAAGTTCAGTAACGATTCCGGCAAGTACGCGATCCATTCCGTCGGGGTCCGTGTTATCAAAGAACCGCACCGACAACATATCCGTGATGGGATGACTGAGAGCGTTCGTAACGAACTGCGGTCCCAGTGCCGAACCGCCGATACCAATGACAAGCAGGTTCTTGAATGGACCTCGCGCACCCTGAACCCTGCCCTCATGAACCTCCCGCACGAAACTCTTCAAGGAAGCCAATGTTTCCTCGATTTCACGGCGGATTTCAGGGGTCGGCGCCAATCCGGGATTGCGCAACCAGTAATGACCGACCATTCGTTTCTCGTCCGCATTCGCGATCGCTCCTCTCTCCAGTTCTGCCATCGCCCGAAAAGAGCGATCAATCTCTGGTTGCATCGAGACAAGGAAGGCATCAGAAAAATTCATCCGGCTCAAATCCAGAGCCAACTGGATCGATGGAAACTCGGTGTAAAACTTCTGGAAACGCTCCCAAAGCTGTTCGTTGGTGAATTTCATGGCGGCGCAATCATAGGGAAATAAGGCTCGTTTAGAACAGGCAAATCAAGACATCACACAAACCGACTCCTCAAAACAACGTAAAATCCCTCTTGCAAAAGCACGGAACCTGAACTATCGACCATTCGTTCCGTCAATCCAACAAACAACAAATCTTATGAAAACATCTCTGTTAGCCATCCTTTTTGTGAGCGCATTGACGCTCGCCGTCAATACCGCTCGTGCCGAAGATGCGAAGCTCACCCTGACTGGTGAGGGAAAATGCACCAAATGTGCGATGAAGGAGACCGATTCCTGCCAGAACGCCATTACCATCGAAGAAAAGGGCAAGAAGGTCACCTATTACATCGAACACAACGATGTCAGCAAGAAGTTCCACGGAGAAGTCTGCAAAGGCCCAAAGAACATCAAGGCCGTGGGCGCGCTCAAGGAAGTCGATGGCAAGAAGGTGTTTGTTGCCACTGAACTGACGGCAACCAAGTAAGTTCATTCCTCGAAACAATTCAGAGCCCGCAGTGCAGGGTTTGACTCTGCCTGCGGGCTTCGTTTTAATCAGTGCCACGTTTCGCCGACGGCGAATAAGCGGATGCGGCGAACGATCCAGAGCATTGAATGGAGTCTGTTCTCAAGATAGACAATCTACGGGTTGAGTACCGGTCCACGGGGCGCGGTCAGGCACTCAAAGTAGCGGTCAACGGATTATCGCTTCAGGTCAACCAAGGCGAGGTGTTTGGCTTCCTTGGTCCCAATGGGGCCGGCAAGACCAGCACGATGAAGGTTTTGCTCGGTTTCGTTCCTCCCTCCGCTGGTGCAGCCTACATTTTTGGAGTCAACACCAACCAGCCCATCGCCCGCCAGCGAATCGGCTACCTGCCGGAGTTGACCTACTATTACAAGTTCCTCAACGCAGAGGAACTGCTTCGCTTCTATGGGCGTATCTTTGGAATTGCTCCGGTAGAACTCGACCGCCGAATCGATGCCGTGTTGAAACTCGTCGAACTGGATCATGTACGCCGCAATCTGATCAAGACTTACTCGAAAGGTATGCAGCAACGAGCGGGACTGGCCCAGGCACTGATCAACAACCCGGATCTCTTGATTCTCGATGAACCCACGAGCGGTCTGGATCCAATTGGCCGGATGAAAGTGAGAGAGATCATACAGCGCCTGAAGAACGAGGGGAAAACCGTCTTCTTCTCGTCTCACGAACTGGGTGAGGTGGAAACCATTTGCGATCGAGTCGCCATCCTGGATCAAGGCCGGCTCAAAGAAGAAGGCAAGGTCGCGGATTTGATCGCGCGCCACCGGATGAACCTCGAAAAACTCTTTCTCAAAGTCATCGGCTACGAGCCGACGACAACTACGGACGAAACCGCTCAACCTGTCTAAGCCATGCAGCTTCGGAGCATCCTCGCCATCGCCGGAATCGTGAACAAGGAGCTTTACCGGCGCAAAGATTTTTACGTCCTGTTCATCCTGACGGCGTTGATCACAGGACTGGCCGGATCGGTCAGTTTCTTCAACGACGACAAGATCGTCCGTTATCTCAAGGAGATTTGTCTAACACTCATCTGGATCGCATCGTTCGTGATTTCGATCACGATGGCCGCGCGTCAGATTCCAGCAGAACGCGAGAGTCGGACAATCTTCCCCCTGCTCGCCAAACCCGTGTCACGCTCCGAGGTTATTCTCGGAAAATTTCTCGGCTGTTGGCTGGCGAGCGGGCTGGCGCTGATATGCTTTTATTTATTTTTCATTCTTGCGACTGCGACACGCGAGCACGCCTGGCCGCTCCCCACTTATTTTCAAGCGATTGTTTCGCACTGGATGCTGCTCGGCATTGTAACAGCACTGACGGTGCTGGCTTCGTTGGTTCTTTCCGCGCCATCATCGGCTGCAACCGTTTGTTTCATTGTGACGTTTGGAATTCTGCTGGTTGGCCGACATCTCGGGAATCTTGCCTTGCAGATGCATGAACCGGCGCGCTCCATCGCTTATGCCTTCTACTTCACGATTCCACAGTTGAGCTTCTTCGACATCCGGGAATTCGTCGTTCACAATTACCCGCCGGCTCCTTGGGGCGCGTGGCTTCTCTCCCTGCTCTATGGACTGCTTTACACCGGCATTTTTCTGTTGGCATCGTGCGTGTTATTTCGCCGCAAGGAACTGAACTGATATGCGCCTTGCACTCTTGAGCCTGGTTCTGCTCCTGACTCTTTCCGTGAGCCTGGCGACCTATCTCGAACCGCGGAACTCGACTTTGTCCGTTCGCAGTTCTCGGTCGGGCGGATTGATCGAAACCTTGATGGGCGACAGCCGGCGGCTCTTTGCGACTCACTTCCTCCTCAAGGCAGACGCCTATTTTCACAGCGGTTTCTATCCTGGGATTTTCGACAACTCCAAGTCCTTCAATGAAGCGCACATCGCCGAGGTGAGTTCATCCCCGGAGGAAGAGGAGAAGCCGGATGGCCATCACGATCACCCGGAACATCAGGATCAGGATGAGAAGAACTCAACCTTTCTAGGCGAACCAAAGGATTGGATTGATCGCTTCTCCCGGAATTTCCTCCCCACGTCACACACGCATCTGGATGAAGGTGGCGCGGCGGAACACAAGCCAGGCGATGCGGATGAAGCCAGATCGGGAGCGCGCGAAATTCTGCCTTGGCTGAAACTCTCCGCGGAACTCGATCCCAACAGAACGGAAACTTATGTGGTTTCAGCCTATTGGCTCCGCACAAGACTAAAAAAGACGAAGGAAGCAGAGGATTTTCTGAGGGAGGGACTGCGTGCGAATCCAGGCAATCCGTCGATTCTTTTCGAGCTTGGGCGCATTCAAGACGAAGCAAAAAAAGACACAACCCTGGCGAGAAATCTATGGGAACTCGCATTGAAAAAGTGGCAGGAGACGGAGGCGACCAAGAAAGAGCCCGACCAATTGCTTCTTTCTCAGATCCTGACTCACCTCGCAAAACTTGAGGACGATCAGAAGGAATTCGACCGTTCGATAGGCTACTGGGAACTGGTGAAGCGAATTTCACCAGTGCCAGCGGAAATCGAAAAGCGTATCGCCGAAGTCAAAGCCAGGAAGGCGGGAAAGTAATTTCCAACCCCCTGCTTCAGCCAGAGAAATTGGCTCCCATCCCTGGCGCTCAGGTCCACAACTGCCGGTCCAGCGAACGAAACTGAATCGCTTCCGAAACATGTTCGGATGTGATCGGCTCCGAGCCAGCAAGGTCAGCAATGGTGCGCGCCATCTTCAGAATCCGGTCATAAGCGCGGGCGCTGAGATTCATGTCCGTCATCGCGAATTTCAGCAGTTCCATCGTCGCTTCATCGAGAGTGCAAAAGCTTTTGAGTTCGCGGCTGGCCATGCGCGCGTTGCATGACACTCGTGCGCGTCCGGCGAAACGCTCCTGTTGACGACGACGGGCGGCAACCACCCGTTCCCGAATCGCCGCTGACGGTTCTCCCGGTTGCGCGGTTGCAATCTGTTGAAATTTCACCGCCGGCACTTCGACGTGGAGATCGATGCGATCAAGCAAGGGTCCGGAAATTCGACCGAGATAATTCTGGATCTCACGCGGCGAACTTCGCGACTCGTGTGGCATCTTGCCGTCTGGAGT